>UQPJ01000098.1:0-2272 GCA_900543015.1 uncultured Collinsella sp. | reverse complement strand
CCGCCTTGTAGTCCTCGTAGTGTAGACGCGGGTCGCAGCAAATCTGGCGCAGCTTGGTGAGCTCGGCGAGCACCTTGAGCTTGTCTTTCTTAAACTCGGATGCCTCACGATGCTGCACCTGCTGGGCGATGCGGTCTTGGTTGGCCAGGTAAAGCTTGCGCTGCTCGCCGGTGAGCTGTGCCATGACGGTGTCCTCGATCTTCTCGGGCAGGTCTGCCACCACGTCTTCCTTGACACGGCGCAGCACAAACGGCGACACGAGCACCTGCAGGCGAGCGGCGCTGTCACCCTCGGCGTGCTCGACCGGGCTTTCGAAGCGCTTGGCAAACGACTCGCGCGTGCCAAGCAGGCCCGGCATCAAAAAGTCGAAGATGCTCCAGAGCTCGGACAGACGGTTTTCGATGGGCGTGCCCGTCAAGGCAAAGCGCACGCCGGCCGGCAGGCGCTTGGCAGCACGTGCCACCTGGGTGAGCGGGTTTTTAATGTACTGGGCCTCATCGAGCACCACACGGGCAAAATCCTGCTCGACGTACTCGTCGATATCGCGCCGCATAAGGTCATACGACGTTACGACCACGTTATGCTCGGCCATGCCGGCGATCTGCACACGACGCTGAGCCTTGGCGCCCACAATGGCGCACACATCGAGCGACGGGGCAAAGCGCTCAAGCTCGGCGGTCCAGTTGTACACAAGCGACGCAGGGCACACCACAAGCGTGGGCTTCGTGTCCCCCGCCTCCACGCGCGCCAGAACGTGCGCGATCATCTGCAGTGTTTTGCCCAGGCCCATATCATCGGCCAAGATGCCACCAAGGCCCAGGTGCTCGAGCGAGCCGAGCCACTGGTAGCCGTCGACCTGATAGCCGCGCAGCGTGGCCTTGAGCGAGACCGGCACCGTAAAGTCCATCTTGCCGAGCGTATCCAAGCGTTCGACGGTGCGGCGGAATGCAGCGTCACGATCGGCTTCGAGCGCGGGCGTGCGCGCAAGCATGCTGTCGACGAACAGGGTACTCGATGCGGGAAGCGACACGCCGTCGAGCAGGTCGACAGCATCGACTCCCAGATCCTCGGCAAGGCCAAACGCGGCGCGCGCCCCCTCGTCCAGGCGAATGATGTCGCCCGACGTGAGACGCGCAAACGTCTGGTGGCGCTTGTAGGAGTCGAGGTAGATAGCAAGGTCTGCCGCCGAAAGGCCGCTCGCGCCCAGTTCGACGTCGAGCAGGTTGCTCTTGACGGTCGCGCGCACCGAAAGCTTGGGCGCAGGGCGCACCGAGATCTGGCGCAGGCGGTCGCTGAGCATGACCTCGCCCAGCTCGGACAGGGCGGACAGACCCTCGGTCAACAAGTGGAACAGGCTCTCGTCATCGCGTTCCTCAAACGCCAGGCCGCCCTCGTGGAAATCGAAGTACATGGCAGCCGTGTCCATAACGCGAAACTCTGCCACCTCGTCGCGCGGCGGCACGCCAGGACGCTGGTCTTCGAAGGGGCTTCCCGGAGCGCCCAGGCCAAAGAGATCTGCCGACCAGTCGCCGTAGGTAACCGTAATTTTGCAGGTCACGAGCCCGTCGTCGACGCCGATCGCCATGGCAAAGCTCGGCTCGGGCGCCACGGTGTCGAGCACGGCGGGAGCAGTGAGGTCAGTGTATTCGCGCAGCACGGGCAGCGCCATGCGGCAGAATTCGCCCACCTGCTCGGCGGCGATATGGATCGGCGTGCGACAGGGCAGCAGACGCGACAGAAACGGTGCGGCATGCTGGGCAAACGCCGCATCGGCGCGGCGCGCGCGGTGCGTGTCAACCAGATAGGCAACGTCGCCCGAGACAAAGCAGTACATATCGGCGGGCAGGCGCAGGTCGTAGCTGCCACCGGCCGCCGGCGCGATCTTGGCGGCAAGGAGCGGCGGTTGTTTTGCCGAGGCCTCGTCCTCCCCCACCGGCGACGACTCAACCGCTACCTCGTAGGAACGATGCGTCGTCGTTCCCCGCGACCAGGCGGGCTCAAAGGAAATGGTCCGGCCGCGCAGCAGGTCCAGCATGTATACGATGTCATGCTCGGACAGCGGCAGCTGGCGCTCGGCGACAAAGCCGCTGCGTGCAAAATCGTACGACGCCGAACGCGAACTCGTGATGTCGCTCAGATACACAACCGTTGCCACAACAAGGTCGAGCAGACGCACCGAAACCTCGTCAAAGGCCTCAGGCGTATGGAGGAATGTGAGCTTCTTGCCGTACGAGAAGGTGCCGCCTCGGACATGGGCGTCGGCCATGCCGTC
>UQPJ01000097.1:0-2352 GCA_900543015.1 uncultured Collinsella sp. | reverse complement strand
CCCGCGACCCCAACCTTGGCAAGGTTGTGCTCTACCAACTGAGCCATGTCCGCTTACGAGGATTAATCTTACGTGATGCCCGCATCCTATGCAAGAACTTTTTTTGAAAAGTTTTGCGACGCCCTCGCGAACCTCGCGAAGACATCAGCCACCACGGAAGGTGTAGGCAAACGCAAGCTCGCCACAAGAGGCCCTTACATCTCACCGAGCATGATCCAGGCAGAGCTGTCCTGCGCGAGCCTACCGTCTACAAGCGGTGATGAGGTGAGCAGGACCCTACCCGCCGGCAGCTCCACGGGTGCTGCACCGAAGTTCGTCACACACGCCCAGCCGTTGTCGCGGCGATAGGCGATGACGCCGCCCTCAGCGCCCTCGGCACCATCCGCAAGGCCGGTGCGCCCGTCAAGATCGAGCCACGCAAGATCGTTGGCGCACCCGCGCAGCCTGCGCCGCAGCCAAAGGGCGTCGCGATAGAGCGCAAGCATCGATGTCGGGTCCGCTTCTTCCCTATCGGCAGCGTAATCGGAAAACCATGCAGGCTGTGGCAGATGGGGCGCCGCATCGGCGTCCGCCGGTGAAAACCCAAACGATCCGCCCTGCGCGGGATCGTCCGCTGCCACCCACGGCAGGGGCACACGACAGCCGTCGCGCCCCTTCTCGCGCTTCGGTCCGTGCGTATTGGTCGCAGTGGGATCTTCGAGTGCAGCCCACGGGATGTCAGCCACCTCAAAAAGGCCGAGCTCCTCACCCTGATACACGTATGCCGAGCCCGGAAGCGCCAGCTCGAGCAAAAGGGCCGCCCGCGCGCGGCGCTCGCCGAGTTCACGGTCCTCGTCATAAGACGACCCGTCGCGTAAGAGCCAGTCGAGCGCAATCTGATGGTAGCGCGTCGCCTTGATCTGCGGCAGGGCATAGCGTGTCGCCACGCGCGGCACGTCGTGGTTGGAGAGTACCCAGGTCGAGGCGGAATCGGATTCGATGGCCGCCTTCAAGCCCTCCTCGATTGCGGCGTGCATGTCATCATAGGTCCAAGTGGCCTTGGCAAACTCAAAGTTGAATGTCTGGCCAAGCTCGCTGGGGCGCGAGTAGAGATACTGGCGCTCGGGCAGCACCCACGCCTCGGCAACGGCGCTGCGCGGCGGATTATAGCGGTCGAACACGCGGCGCCACTCACGATAGATCTCGTGGACCTCGTTGCGGTCCCACAGCGGATGGGTGCCGTCGTCAACCATGTCATCGCCCTCGGCGAGATGCCACCGGTCGAGGTCATCGCGGTCGAGATCCTTGGCGAGACCGTGCGCCACATCAATGCGAAAGCCATCGACGCCTCGATCGCTCCAAAACGCCAGGACGTCACAAAAGAACGCGTGAACCTCGGGGCACGACCAGTCAAAGTCCGGCTGCTCGGGCGTAAACATGTGCAGATACCACTGACCGTCCGCGACGCGCGTCCAGGCGGGGCCGCCAAAGTTGGCATTCCAATTGGTGGGAGGCAGCTCGCCGTGCTCGCCGCGACCATCGCGGAAGATATAACGGGCGCGCTCGGGCGATCCGGGGCCGGCGGCAAGAGCGGCTTTGAACCAGGGGTGCTGGTTGGACGAATGGTTGGGCACGATGTCGACGATGACCTTGATGTCGCGCGCATGAGCCGCAGCGATCATGTCATCGAAGTCATCAAGCGAGCCGAGACGTGGGTCGACATCGCAGTAGTCCGCCACATCATAGCCGCCATCGACAAGAGGCGAAGGGTAAAACGGGCTCAGCCAGATGGCCTCGATGCCCAGCTGCTCAAGATAGTCCATCTGCTGGGTAATGCCCGCGATATCGCCCAGACCCGAACCAGTCGAATCCTTAAACGAGCGCGGGTAGATCTGATAGATCGCGGCGTCGGACATCCATGAGCGCGAAGAAGACTTTTCTGTAGCCATGGGGCGTATCTCCCTTGCAACGAGGTTATGCGAGATGCCCACGATGATACGCCCAAAGCGGACATTCGCGGCAAACAACGCCACAGCCACGCCCCAAACGCTCGCTCCCTCTCGGGTTCGAGTCTCCTGGGACGAATCGATCGATCAGTGAAAAGAACGGAAGGCCCACTCCTCCGGCCACGACAGCGAGCGGGCTCCGGGTGCCCCAAGTTGCCGCGAAAGAGGAGGGAAGCGTACTTTATGTACGCGACCGACGATTGAGGGGCAAGATGGGGTGCCCGGGGCTCGCGCAGCGTCAACAAAAAACGCGGTTCGCTAGAACCGCGTAAGATAGTTGGAGCGGACAACGGGGCGTCTGCGTATCCGCTTCGCGGATCCGCACCGGCTTCGGCCGCCTGCCGGCGTCCTCGCCAGCTCGCTAAAA
>UQPJ01000096.1:0-2714 GCA_900543015.1 uncultured Collinsella sp. | reverse complement strand
CTCGACCGAACCGCCCTGGCGCGAGCCGCCGCGAACCTCGTGGCCAACGCCGCCGAGCACGCGCGCTCGCGCGTGGCGGTCTCCTGCGACGTCGCGGGCGGACACCTCGTCATCGAGGTGGCCGACGACGGACCGGGCTTTTCTCCCGCCGCCCTCGAACGCGGCTGCGAGCGCCTCTTCACAGACGACTCCTCCCGCTCCTCGCGCGACGGAGGCCGCCACTACGGGCTCGGCCTCCACGTCGCCTCCGAGGCCGCGACCGCCCACGGGGGCTCCGTCTCGCTCGCCAACAGCCCCTCGGGCGGCGCGGTGGCCACCATCGCGGTCCCCCTGTGCGGGATCTGACGACTTCCTCGATGTCTACCTCGACTGCGATATGTCGCTCGCCGAGGCCGCGACGAGATGGTGTTGCGTCTGCCCCGTTTGGTGCTTCTAGCTCATATTTGATCTGATGTAAGGCCCGTGCAATCCCGCGCGGGCTATTCTTTTGGCGATTACTCGAACAATTTGACGTTCGTGGCACAGGTAGTCGGATTGAGGAGAATTGGGGTCGTACAGCGGCTCTCAGAGCGCCCGCCGTACGACCCTGTCATTACCTCAGCTGCGCCCTCGTATGGAGTTCATCCCGCTTACAGTTTCGTTGCAACAGACCACTTGTCCACCGATCAAGTGAACTACTGGAATAAATACAGCGACACGCTTGTTCGTTACAGTCGCTATATCTGTGTTAATCGCCGCGATAAATACAGCCCCTACTCGACCGTATACCAGCTACGCGTATGTAGATTCATATCGCGATAATAAATCGGCTCAAGCGTGTGCAAAACGCGCAAATAGCCGCAAAAGGCGATTATCGCGCAGCTAGATTTTTGGCACCCTGTTGCTTAATCAAAATTAAGCAATTGCTTAAAACAAAAAAGTCAGGCACTAGGTGCCTGACCTGCAAACTTCTGGTCGGGACGACTGGATTCGAACCAGCGACCCCTTGACCCCCAGTCAAGTGCGCTACCAAGCTGCGCCACGTCCCGAAGCTTTTGTTTGTTGCTCTGCTCTCGCTCGCAACAGGGAGTATATTAACCCGAAACTTTGGACTTGTGCAAGAACTTTTTTAATTATTTTTGAGCAAGTCCAAAATTGTATCTGCGAGCTGGGGTTTTGTAAGCACAGGAAGTTCCTGCGTCCCTGCTGTGCTTACAATCCAAGCCTTATTGGTATCGGTACCAAAGCCCGAATCGGCGCGCGAGACATCGTTGGCGACGATCGCATCGCAGCCCTTGCGGGACAATTTACGCTCGGCGTACTCCACGACGTTATCGGTCTCGGCAGCAAAGCCGATCACGCACCGCTCTCCCTTTTGGCGCGAGAGCTCGGCCAAGATATCGACCGTCTCGACCAGTTCGATGCGATCCAGGCGCTCGTTGGCCTTTTTGAGCTTATGGTCCGCCGGGGCCGCCGGCGTGTAGTCGGCGACGGCGGCGGCGCAAATGGCCGCGTCGGCCGTCTGGAAGGCGCTCAGCGCTGCCTTGAGCATTTCTGAGGCGGTCTGTACGTGCACGCACTCCACACCGCGGGGAACGTCGAGCGATGTCGGTCCCAGCACGAGCGTGACGGCGGCGCCGCGGCGTGCGGCCTCCCCCGCCAGAGCGATACCCATCTTGCCCGATGAACGGTTGCCGATAAAACGCACGGGATCGATCGGCTCGTGCGTGGGGCCGGCAGTGATCACGATGCGCTTGCCCGCCAGGTCTTGCGGGACGGGGTTCAGCACCTCACAGACGGCCTCGACGACGTCTTCGGGCTCGCTCATGCGTCCCGTGTCCACGTCGCCGCAGGCAAGGTAACCGCTACCCGGACCCACAACATTGACACCGCGCTCGCGCAGCGTGGCCATGTTGGCCTGCGTGGCCGGTGCCTTCCACATGCCATTGTTCATGGCCGGTGCGATCACGATGGGGCGCGGCGTGGCAAGCAGCGTGGTGGAGATGAGGTCGTCGGCGATGCCGTTGGCCATCTTAGCGATGATGTTGGCCGTCGCGGGCGCCACAACCACCACGTCGGGCTCCTGCGCCAGCGAGATATGGTGGATGGGGTCGGAGGGGTCGTCGAATAGGCCCACGGCAACGGGCTCATTGGTGAGTGCGCGGAAGGTGAGCGGCCCCACGAACTCCGTGGCGTGCTCGCTCATGACGACCTTGACGTGGGCGCCGCGCTTTTGCAGCAGGCGCACGATATTGCACGACTTATAGGCGGCGATCCCGCCGGTAATTCCCAGCAGGATCGTTTTTCCCTCAAGTTGCATTGAATTGTTGGGTGCCGCCGCCATCGTTAGGCTTCCTTGCTGAGGAGCACGAGCAGGCGGTGGCAGTACGGGCAGTGCGTAATCTCACTACCGTCGTGGTTGAGGTCGCTCATGGATGACGCCTGCAGCGCGGTGTGGCAGACCGTGGGGATGTTGCCCTGAATGGTCTCGACGGCCAGGCCGCGGAACTGCTTGAGCAGGCGCTCGTAGTCGGTGAGCACGTCGGTCGGCAGCGTGGCGGCAAGGGCGGTGCGCTCCTTGGTGGCGGCATCGATCTGGGCCTGCAGGTCGGCGGCCTTGGCGCGGGCGGCCTTGGTATCGGCCTTCACACCCTCCTCGAACTTGGCGATGATGGCCTGCGCGCGAGCCTCGCGGTCGAGCGCTTCCTTATGGGCGACAACGACATCCTTGCGGG
>UQPJ01000095.1:0-3571 GCA_900543015.1 uncultured Collinsella sp. | reverse complement strand
TCGTAGTCGAAGGCGTCGATCTGGAGGTTCGCGCGGGCGACGTCGTGGCGCTCATCGGGCCGAACGGCTCGGGCAAGTCGACCATCTTGAAAACCATCACACGCCATCTGGCACCGCTTGCCGGCGCGGTCGAGCTCGACGGGCGGGAGATTTCCCGATGGAAGACGGCGGAGTTTGCAAGGAACCTTGCCGTTATGCTGACAGATCGCCCCCGGACCGAGCTCCTCACCTGCCGCGATGTCGTAGAGGCGGGAAGGCACCCCTACACCGGGCGAATGGGCACACTCTCGCCCGACGACCATAGTCGGGTCGACGAGGCCATGAAAACCGCACATGTGGAAGAGCTCGCCGAGCGCGACTTTATACAGATAAGCGACGGGCAACGCCAGCGCGTCATGCTCGCACGCGCCATCGCGCAGGATCCGCGTGTGCTCGTGCTCGACGAGCCCACGTCGTATCTCGATATCCGCTACCAGATCGACCTGCTGCGAATACTTCGCCACCTTGCGAAATCGCGGAATGTGGCTGTCATCATGTCCATCCACGAACTCGAGCTCGCGCAGAAAAGCGCCGACAAGGTGATTTGCGTGAAGGACGGCCGGGTCTTCCGCGCCGGCGCACCCGAGGACATATTCACGCGCGAGACGATTGACGAGCTCTACGGCCTTCAACATGGCACCTTCAACGAGCGTTTCGGCAGCGTGGAAATTGGACGCCCGCACGGCGATGCGCACACGTTCGTCATCGCCGGCGCAGGTACGGGGTCGGCTGTGTTTCGCCAGCTCATCCGGCAGGGCAAGGCGTTCTACACGGGCGTTCTGCACGAAGGGGACATCGACTGCGAGCTTGCGCGCGACCTAGCGGCGGAATGCGTGGCCGAGCGCGCCTTCGAGCCGATCGGGGATAGAACCATAGCCCGCGCCAAAGAGCTCCTCGTCCACTGCGCGCGCCTTATCGTGTGTCCCGCCGCCTTCGGCACCATAAACGCCCGCAACGCAGAGCTCGTCGAGTTCGCACGCTCGCACGGTATCGAGGTCATGCGAGCGTGCGAAGGCGTATCGGAGGATTCCCAATTGGAGTGGGAAGGATAAACTGGACTTTCATTTAGGGATCCTCAGGCTACAGCTCCTACGCCGGCGAGGTCTCCAAGGCGCCGGAGAACCTCGTAAACAGGAATTTCCACGCCGACGAGCCCAACCTGCTGTGGCTCACCGACATCACCGAGTTCAGGCTCCCGGGCGGCGAGAAGGTCTACCTGAGCCCGGTCATCGACTGCTTCGGCGGGATGCTCGTCGCCTGATCGATCGGGCTGCCCCCCGACAAGCGCCTCGCGAACTCGAGCCTGCGCCTAATCCAAGCGAGATTCCAGACTCGACAGGCCATTGAGAGTCAGGTCGTTGGCGACCTCCGAGACGCGCTCGATAGGAACCGAGTCGTCAGACAGCGCCCATGTGCGATAGATTCCGATAATACCCGACAGCAAAAACGCCAGATAGTAGTCGAACATCTCGTCCTTGAGACCGTGGGGCAGCAGATCGCGCTCGGCAATCTCGTGCTCGAGCGGCGCACGAAGACGAGCTATAAAATCATCGAGCGGAATGTTCTCGATCAGCTGACGATTGAGCACCAGGTTGTTGCACAGCGCCTCGTTAACGGTTTTAAAGAAGGTCGCCGCCGCGCCCAGGGCGCGCTCGTTGGTGTCACCGTCCATGGAAGCAAGCGTTTTCTCGACCGAGTCGACAATCATCTCCACCACATCGACGGCAATGGCATCGAGCAAGCCATCAACCGTACCAAAGTGCACGTAGAAGGTTTTACGGTCGACATTGGCCGCGCGCGCGATGGCACTCACCGTAATCTCTGCCAGCGGCTTTTCCATGAGCAAGCGCTCAAAAGCGGAAAGGATGGCATTGCGGCTGCGAACGATACGGCGATCAATACGCGGTTTACTGGTGGCCATGGGTGTGTCCCTTCGATATGCGAGCATTCATCAACAGATGAGAGATAATCTACGTAAGAGGATTATCCCCCATACAGCTCAAATATGCCCCGCATCATGAAGAACGCACGACTGCCCTACCGCGACTTAGGGTGCTTCTTCTTATTGAGCGCCGACGGAGATACGCGGATACCGTCGCCCGTCTGGCGCACATAGGCTTTATGAGCCGGCTTAGCGGTCCCAGAAGCCTTCTGAGCGTGCTTCCTGGGATCAACGGTAACAGCATTCGTGGGGTGCGGCTTAGTGGGCGCAGAGGGCGTCTGAGGCTCGCGGCCGAGCTTGCGCATCACGCGATCCCAGCGCGCATGGATGCTCTCGTTGTGGGCGCTCTTAAGGCCCAGCAGGGGCGCAGCCAAAATGGTCGGCGCAATAAATGTAATGAGGCGCCACAGCAGATAGCCGGCGGTCGAAGCCGACCCAAAGAAATGACCCAAGAACAATGCAAAGCCGCCCTCAGCGCCACCAGTTCCACCGGGCAAGGGAACCGCAGAGCTCAGCAGCTGGACAAAGGCGCTCGCGGCCATGACCGAGAAAAAGTCGACTTCGTGGTGGCCAAAGGCAAGCATCAGGAAATACGGCACGAGGTAGAAAAACGCGAGCTGCAACATGGTGATGACCACCGTGAGCAGCATGGACGAAAAGTGGCCGGCTGAAAGCTTGAACTTCTCGGAGAAAGAGTAGATTTCGCCGTCGACAAACGTACGCCAGCCTTCGATCTTGGTGGCCGAGACGCCCATTCGCTCGAGCCAATTAATGATGCAGTGCGCGACGCGCGTGACGGTCTTGGGCATGAGCGCGACGGCAAAGATGCCAAGCAGAATGCAACAGTGACCGCCAAAGCTAAAGACGCACAGCAGCGTCATGTCGCCATAGCGCTCGGCGAAAAACGGCATGCGGGCAAGCAGCAGAATGGCGCCCCAGGCAACGAGGCCAAACTGATACACGATAAAGCGCGTGAACTGCGTGGCACCGGCCTCGCCGACATTTTGGCCTGCCTTGGTCAGGCGGTAAATCTGGGCGGGCGTAGAGCCCATCATCATGGGCGTCAGGTTGCCAAAGAAGATACCGCTCGCCTCGACCGAGATCAGGTCGCGAATGCCGACGGGCGAATTGGGATCGAGCCAGACGGCGATCGCATAGGCAACGATGCCAAAGAACAGGTACAGGAACATGCAAAAGCATGCAGCAACGAGCCACGGCGCTTGAACGCTCGACATGGCAGCCCAGAACTGTCCCATCTGACCGGTCACAATCAGATAAACGATATAGCCAACCAGCACGACGCCGATAAAAATGGCACCGCGGCGTGCACCCTTGTTGTCATCGCCGCCCGAGGCCTCAACCTCGACCTGGGGCTTAGATGTATGCTGAGAGGACTCCGTCATGAGGCTCCTTCTGACCGTCCAAATATCTTGCATATTGTACCCGCAAGGGCCACAAGCAGAACGTAAAGCTATGGGCCAAATGGGAATTGCAGACGGTTGTTTGAAAATAAAAAACCCGGCCTTCCATGGGAAGACCGGGTATCAGATGCGTGGTAGCCCGTACCAGATTCGAACTGGTGATCTCCGC
>UQPJ01000094.1:0-4410 GCA_900543015.1 uncultured Collinsella sp. | reverse complement strand
CAGGCAGCCAAGCTCCAGGCGATACGCATGCGCCAAACGCAGCAGAAACTCCTTGGGATCATCGGTCAGCAAGATGGCACAGCCCTTGTCCTGCGCCAGCGAGACCAGCTCGGCCTCGGGCTCACGCGTCATCACGACGGCGCCGGCACCCGACTGGACGGCACGGGAAGCAAAATCATTGCCGTCGACGTTTTCACCGGGAAAGGCGACGAAAATCGTCCCTTCCTCGACCTGGCGCGAGTCGATAACGCACCCGCGGCATACCCGATCGGCTTCTCCCGTCACGGTTCGGGCCCCTGTTGCAGCCGCGAGGTTGTTGACGGCGATCTCTATCATTGCAGCTCCCCTGTAAACCTAATAATGCTATCGGCGTATTGTATCCCAGCGCCGCGTATGCGTGGTGCAGGGCATGTGAACACCCCTCATATGGGACAACAAACCACGCCCCAAAGATTGTAACCCCCTACTTCGTGTGCGGGATACCCAGCACGTCGAGCGCGTTGGCCATAATGAACTGGAACGGAACCGCAGCGGCATCTGAGCCGCTCGGCGTTCCGTCGAGCGTGATATAGCACAGCACCTTGGGCGATTGTGCCGGTGCAAAGCCCATAAAGGACGACATGTAGTTCTCCTTGAGGTAGCCGCCGTTCTCGTCGGCACGTTCGGCCGTACCGGTCTTACCCGCCACGTCATAGCCGTCAACCGCGCCGCCAACGCCCGTTCCCTCCGACACGACCGTCTGCATGCACGATGTCACCTGGGATGCGGCATCCTCCGAAATCGCGCGCTCGCCTTCGCCCCAGTCCTTCTCGTCACCTTTGCTGGACTTATAGAAGTGCGGGGTCATCATCACGCCGCCGTTGGCGATGCCGCCCACGGCACGTGCGATCTCAATCGGCGAGACAGACAGCGCCTGTCCAAAGCTCATCGAGCCCAGCGTGGCGCCGTCATACTGGTCACGCTCCTTGACGATGCCCAGGCTCTCGCCCGGAAAATCGACACCAGAGCTGTGACCGATGCCCCACTTGTCCACATAGGCGGCAAAGTCGTCGGCACCGATCTTGCGCCCCACCAGGACAAAACCCACGTTGGACGAACGGCGCATCATCTCGCGCACATCCATGGTCATGGCGTAGTCACGCTTGTCGGCATCGGTGACGGTATCGTCGCCCACCTTGATGCTCGCCGGCACCTCAAACGACGTACTCGACCGCACGACACCCAAGTCGAAGCCGGCGCCCGCCACGAGCGTCTTAAAGACCGAGCCGGGCTCGTAGGCGTCGGTGACCAGGCGCAGGTTCATATCCTCGGTCTTGGCGTTTTCCAAATTGGTCTGGTCGTAGGTCGGATACGAGCAGGCTGCCAAGATCTCGCCTGTCGTAGGATCGGTGACCAGCGCCGAGCCGTTCTTGGCCTTTGTCTTCTCGACAGCCTCTGCCAGGGCATCCTCGGCCGCACGCTGGATATTGACGTCGAGCGTCGTCACGATATCAACGCCGTCGACCGCAGCCACCTTTTTATAGGCACCGCCCGCGATATAGCTGCCGTCCCTCGCGCGCTCGCGTACGAGAGAGCCGTTCGTGCCGGTCAGAAGCTTGTTGTATTGCTTTTCGAGACCCGTCAAGCCGTCGTTGTCTACATTCACTACACCCAGCACCTGCGATGCCAGATTGCCGTATGGATATACGCGCTTCATGGCCTGCTCAAAAAGCACGCCGGGCAGGTTCTTCTTCTCCAGCGCCGCAGCGTCGTCTTCGTCCACCTGGCGCTTGATATACACCCAGGTTCCATCGGACTCAACGAGCTTGCGGCAGGTCTTTTTATCGATTCCAGTTGCCTTGACCAGCGCCGACACCGTCTTGTCAACATCCTCGACAAGCTGGGGGTTCACGGCGATGTTGCGACATTCGACCGACGACGCCAGCACGTTACCGTTGCGGTCGTAGATGGTGCCACGTTTGGCATAGAGGGTCTGCGCAAGCAGGCGGCGCGCATCGGCACGCTCGCGCAGTTTATCGGCTTCAACAATTTGATAGTCGGCAAGGCGAAAGACGCCCAAGCCCAAGCCAAGCCCAATGAAGCCCATGACGGCTTTGCGGCGAGGCAGAGGCGTGCCTGTGAGCCATTCGGTCGACGAACTCTTGCGCGACCTGGTGTTATGCACTTGAGGGCCGCCCGAGCCGCGAAGTCGCGACGCCGGGTCGTTGCCACGGGACTGCCCGGCGTTGTAAGATTGCCGACCCGTTCCTTGATAACCAGAACGTCCCCGCGACGAGGGACGTCCAGAACCGCGGCCCCCATCGGAACCGCGGCGATAGTCATTTGTCATACTCAGCTACCGTCTTGCTACTGAGCGGTCGCGGTCGCGTTGGCGCCCGCGGCTGCATCCTGCGAAAAGTCAAGTGTAACGCTCTCGCTGGGCTCCACCATGCCATAAGCGCCCGCAAGGTCGCGAATGCGCGTGTCGGCGCCATAGACCGAATGCATGACCTCCAGGTCGGAGCTCTCATCGGTCGCCTTTTCGAGCGTGTTGGTAAGCTCGGCGTTGCTGTTGAGCACCTGGGCCGTAACGCCGGCGAGCGCCACGCGGGCGACGCCGATCGTCATGAAGATAGCCGCAATGATGCAAAACGTTTTAAGAACGCTCATGAAAACCGGGCTTACCGCCTGGTTTGCCTGACGGCCCGCGCCCGTGTAGACATCAAAGCGCGGCGTGCGCTGCTCACGGGGAGCAACGGGGGCCTGCGGCGTCTCACGATAGGCGGGCATGGCGTTCATATCATAGGCGAGTGCTGCGCTTGAAGTGTTGTAGCCCATGATATGCCGCCTCCCATCCCGAGTACGTTGGTAGTGTGTTTAAGCTTCGTTTATGGTGCGAGCGGGAGGTCCAATATCGCGCGGTCGCGCCTACAGACGCTGCGCCACGCGGATTTTGGCTGATCTCGCCCGAGGGTTGCGCTCAACCTCATCAGGCTGGGCAACCAAGGGTTTGCGGGTGATGACCTTGAGTATCGGCACGTTGCCGCACACGCACACCGGAATCTCCGGCGGACACGTGCACCCCTGGCTCATCTCCTTAAAGTGATTCTTTACGATACGGTCCTCGAGCGAGTGATACGAGATGACGCAGATACGTCCGCCCGGATTGAGCCACCTGGTGGCGGCATCAAGCCCTCGTTCGAGCACATCGAGCTCGTGATTGACCTCGATGCGAATGGCCTGGAAACTTTTCTTGGCCGGGTGTCCGCCATGCCGACGAGCGGCAGCCGGGATACCCGCCTTGATGATCTCGACAAATTGGCCGGTGGTTTCGATCGGTTCTTGCTCGCGGCGGCGCACGATCTCGCGCGCGATCTGCGAGGCGAACTTCTCTTCGCCGTAGACGCGTAGAATCCGGGCGAGGTCGTGTTCGTTATAGGTGTTGATGACCTCAGCTGCGTTTAAGGTGTTATTACCCGGATCCATCCGCATGTCCAATGGGGCGTCCTCGTTATACGAAAAGCCCCTGCCAGGGATATCGAGTTGCGGCGACGAAACGCCCAAATCGAACAGGAAGCCATCGACCCCGGGCACCTCGGCCGAGCAAAGCAGCTCGTCCAAGTCGCCGAAGTTGCCCTTCAGCAGCTGGTGCGGAACGCCGGGAACCTCGCGGTCCAGACGGGCGCCAGCGGCCTCGAGGGCCATGTCGTCCTGGTCGACGCCGAGCAAAAGGCCCGTCTCCCCCACCTGCGCGGCCATCTTTACCGAATGGCCGGCACCGCCAAGGGTGCAATCGCAGACAACGGAGCCGCTCTTTAGCCGCAGCGACTCAAGCACTTCGCCGAGCATGACAGGTTCATGCCGATATTCTTGTGTCAAGATCCCACGCTCCATCCGTTACCCGTGCCTTGCCCTTACGAGAAGAAGAGGTCCAGCAGGGCCTCATCGTCATCGTCCTCATCGGCCGCGGCGCGATCCCAAACCTCAAGGTGGTCGTAGTTGCCCACAACCGTGACCTCGCGGTCGAGGTTCGCCTGCTTGCGGAGAGACTCGGAAAGGCCGATACGACCGGCGCTGTCCACGTCCATCGACGTGGTGCGCTTGTTGATCGCCCTCATGAGCTTCTGGTCGTTGATGTCACGCGGGTTAAAACCCTCGTGGCCCTCACGACCCGCGAAGAGTCCTTCGACCCACTTATCGAAGGCCTCGGCAGAGAACACGTACAGAGCATCGACATCCAGGGCTTTGAACACGCGAACGTGCTCTCCAAGCTCCTCGCGAAGGGGTGCAGGCAGGGACAGACGACCTTTTGCATCGAGATTGCGCTCGTATGCACCAGTCATTCCCATGTGCGCCCTCCCCTCGGTTACTCAGATGGCACGTACGCGGGGAACCCCCCCGCCTGTCGACGCCATCAATAATATGGGGAAC
>UQPJ01000093.1:0-4558 GCA_900543015.1 uncultured Collinsella sp. | reverse complement strand
TGAGGGCTTCGTAGTTCCAAATCGATACCGAATGCGGGTAATCGAGCTCGACGCTCATGCCCTCGAGCGAAATGGTGTCCCCCGGCTCATAGGTCATGTTGTTGGGGTCGCATGAGATCTCAACGTTCTCGAGCACCTTGCCCACCGGGACGGGCAGGCAGCCGTTGCACCTCTCCCAAACAGCCTTGGGCTCTCCCTTGCTGTACTTTGGAATCATCTTTGCGGGGACCATGACGGTCATGTTGTATTTGGGGAACGTGTCGGTGTTAATGAGCACCGCATGGTTGCACCCAAAGAACACGGTCTCGAGATTGGTACTGCCAAACGCCTTTTCCGGCAACTCCTCGATCTTGGAGTTATATGGCAGCGTCAGTCCGCCGCTCAAGTCGGTGCCGTAGAAGCAGGTGTGGCCAAGCGTTTCGACCGTTGTGTTGCTCTCGAGCCCTGTGGTAGCAAGGTTCGAGCAAAACCTGAACGCGCAAACGCCAATCGATGTAATGGAGGCATTCTTGTCCAGGCCGGTATCGGTCAGAGCCTTGCAGCCTTCGTAGGCTCTGTCGGGAATCGATGTGAGGCCGACAACCTTGTCGAGCCCCGTGGACACCAGTCCACTCTCGGCAAACGCGGCGTCGCCCATAGA
This sequence comes from uncultured Collinsella sp., assembly GCA_900543015.1. Classification (GTDB taxonomy): domain Bacteria; phylum Actinomycetota; class Coriobacteriia; order Coriobacteriales; family Coriobacteriaceae; genus Collinsella. The sequence continues at coordinate 3,918 of UQPJ01000093.1, read as the reverse complement.
GCCAATAGTGGCAACCTCGTTGATGTTCAAACTCATAAGCGACTTGCAGCCATAGAATGCCTCTTTCCCGATGGTGCCGATGGTCATACCGGAAAGGCTGATATCGGTGAGATTCGGGCAGTTATAGAAGGCGTGCAATCCGATTTTGGAAATGGAGCTATTCTCAAAGCGCACTGAACGCAGATTTGTAGAGTCGGCACAGAGCTGTGCGTCGACTTCATCAACCCCGTAATCAACAATCAAATTCGTTACCATTCGACCATCGACAGAGTTCTCGCGCGGGTTGTTTTCATCGATTTCTACCGTAAGATTTCCGTTTGCGTCGCACGGATACAGATAGTAGTTGGGCATGAGCTTGGCATACTCGTAGGCTGCCTGCTGCAGGTTGCCCTTGCTGTACGCGACAAGGCGCGTGTAGCCATCGTCATACACCAGCTGTATGGGTTCTCCGTCCATCGAGCCATCGAAGACGTCGCCGTCGCAAGGGGTTGCCGTAAGGTACTCGCCGAGTTCTTCCTTTATGAGGGCTTCGTAGTCGCTATCCATCGTCGAATGAGGATATTGAAACGTGACGCTCATGCCCTCGAGCGAGATCTTTTCCCCCTGCTGATAGGCCATCTTGTCGGGATCGCGCGAAATCTTTATCTTTTGGAGTACCTTACCCACGGGGACGGGCAGGCTACCATTGCAGCTCTCCCAAACCTCTTTAGGGTGGCCGCTTTCGTATTGCGAAACCATCTTGGCAGGGACCATGACAGTCATGTACTGCTTGGGAAACGTGGTGGAATTAATGAGCACCGCATGGCCGCACCCAAGGTACACGGTTTCGAGCTTAGAGCCATAGAACGCACGGCTCGGCAGTTCCTCGATTTTGGAATAAAGGGGCAGCGTCAGCCCGCCGCTCATATTGGTCCCGGAGAAGCAACCTTCGCGGAGCGTCTTGATCGTCGTATTGCTCTCAAGTCCGGTCGTCGCAAGGCGGGAGCAGTTTTTGAACGCATTAACGCCGATTGACGTGATGGATGTGTTCCTGCCCAGACCGGTATCGGTCAGAGCGCTGCAGGCATTATAAGCGTTCTCAGGAATCGAACAGAGGCCAACGACCTTGTCGAGCCCCGTAGACCGCAGCCCGCTCCAGGCAAACGCGGCATCGCCCATCGTGCCGATGGTAGCAACGTCGTCAATATTTAGGCTCGTAAGCGATCCGCACCCAGAAAAGGCCCCTGTTCCGATACTTCCAATGGTCATACCGGAAAAGCTGATATCGGCGAGATTGGAGCACCCAGAAAAGGCGTGTAGTCCAATTGAAGAAATAGAGCTGTTCTCAAAACGCACCGAACGCAGATTGGAGGAATACTCACAAATATATCCGGGGACCCCATCCACTCCGTAATCAACGATCAGATTGGTTACCAATTTACCGTCGACAGAGCTCCCATACGGGTCGTTTCCATCAATCTCTACCGTAACGCTTCCGCCTGCATCGCACGGATACACATAGCCGTTCGGCATAAGCTTGGCATACTCATAGACCGTTGGATCCTCATACACGAGGGGATCGACTTCGCTGTCATCGGACGAGGGTTCCGCCGTGGCAACCAAGCTCTTTGCTGCATCAGAATCGGTCGCGGAGATCGAAAGGTCTTGGGCCAAGCTCGACGTGGAAGTGCTGGCATCCGAGCTGGACGATTCGTCCTGAGCGTTATTCGTTTGGTCGGAAGCTGTGGATGAGCTGCCCTCGCCCGAAGATGACGCGTTATCGACCGCATGGACATCAGCGTCAGAACTCGAGTCGGTCTCTTGGGCCTCGCTCTCAACGGCAAGCGCCCCGGCGTCATCGGCATAAGCCGCGCGGGGCGCAAGCGGTATCGAGGTCACGACCATCGCGACCGAAAGATAGACAACCAAAAACCTATAGAGGGCAGCAGTGATCCTGTTCATAGGAACCTTCCCGCAATTCGCAAAGATACAGAGTCCCAGAGTGGGCCATCATTTCACATTACCCTGTATAAGCGACAATGCGGGAAGGTAGCGCAAACGGTTTATCTAAGGGCGCAAAAGGTTGGTCTAATCGCAGCTCAAATCGCGCAGAGCCTCAATCGCCATGTCGACTTCCTCGGCCGTATTGAAGTAACCAAACGAGAACCGAATCACGCCCTGGCGCTCGGTTCCCAGCGCGCGGTGCATGAGCGGAGCGCAATGGGCGCCGGAGCGCGTCGCAATCCCCCACCCCTGCATGAGCGCGTCCGAGATCTCGGCAGAGTCGATATCGCCCACGTTGAGTGAGACGATCGCCGAGCGCGACGGCTGGTCAAAGGCGCCGTAGAGCTTGATCTCCGGAATTTCGCGCACGCCAGCGAGAAAGCGATCCGCCAGTGCCCGCTCATGCGCCGCGATCGCCTCGACCCCGCCTTGCGCCTCGATAAAGTCGAGACCTGCGGAAAGTCCCGCGATGCCGTGGCCGTTGAGCGTGCCCGCCTCAAGGCGCGTGGGCCACTCAAGCGGCTGCAGCGCATCGAAGCTGTGCACGCCCGTGCCGCCCATGGCCCACGGCGTCACGTCAATGCCCTCCGCCACGGCCAGCCCGCCGGTCCCCTGCGGACCCATGAGTCCCTTGTGGCCAGTAAAGCACACTACGTCGAGCCCCATGGCCTGCATATCGATATGCATCGCGCCGGCAGACTGCGAGGCGTCGACGATCACCAGCGCGCCGGCAGCATTGGCCATGGCCGCCACGTGCGCAATGTCGACCGCGTTGCCGGTCACATTGGAGGCGTGCGTCACCACCACAGCACGCGTACCGGGCGTGACCAGCCGCTCGAGCTCGTCGTAGTCGAGCACGCCGTTGGTATCACAGCTCGCATGCTCAACCGTCACACCCTGCTCTGCCGCCAGGCGGTTGAGCGGACGCAGCACGGAGTTGTGCTCGAGCACCGTTGTGACCACATGGTCGCCGGGGCGCACCACCCCGTTGATGGCGGTGTTGAGCGCCGCCGTGGAGTTGGGCGTAAAGCACACATGGTCCGCCCTCGGGCAACCCAAAAGGCGCGCGAGCTTGGCACGGCAAGCGTGAATCGTACGAGCGGCATCGAGGGCACCCGACGTGGCGCCGCGCCCGGCATTGCCGAGCGAGCACATCGCCTGCGTCACGGCATCGATGACCGTCTGCGGCTTGTGCATGGTCGTCGCCGCGTTATCCAGATAGATCATCGCACGACCTCCCACATATCAATCACGGTATAGCCCTCGGTAGGAACGCCTGCCGCGGTAAGCTCGCTGCGCAGCAGCTCCTCATCGGCAGGCAACGCCTTCCACGCCAGGCCGCAGCCGGCAGCGACCTCCCCGGGCACGGGAATCGTTCGCCCGGGAAGGCCGCGCTCGATGCATAGGGTCTCGCACCCCATGGCGGCCGCCGTGGTGGGAAACGTGATGACAAGCGCCGGGCGCTTCTCCCTCATGGCAACTCCAACCAATACGCTACGGGCGCACGACGCGCACGGCCTGCTCCATCTTCTCCACGATCACGTACATGTTGGTGACCTCGCCCACCGCAAGCTGGTCTTTAATGCCAAAGTGGTCCAGGCAGGTACCGCAGGTGAGAATCTCGACACCCTGCTCGGCCAGGCCCTTCAGGTCGTCGAGCACCGGAGAGCCCTCTACGGTGAGCTTGGCACCGCCGTTGTAGAACAGCATGGTCGCGGGCAGCTCCTCCTGCTGCGTCACGGCAAAGATGAAGGCCTTCATGAGCTTGTGGCCCAGCTCGTCGTCGCCACGGCCCATGCAGTCGGTGTAGACGGAAATGACGAGTTTGCCCTTGCTGGCGCTGGCGTCGCAGAAAGCGGCACCGTCCTGCTCGGGGTCCGCAACGGCCACGGCACCGGCGGTCGCGACGGTCACGTGCCACTCAGCGTCCGAGAT
>UQPJ01000092.1:0-5086 GCA_900543015.1 uncultured Collinsella sp. | reverse complement strand
TACCCTAAGAGCAAACCACCCCTTTTAGGGGTGGTTTTGATTTCACGTCACCTTGTCTCAAATGCGACCCGCTCGCTGACTTTGCCAAAACATCGGCGTTGCCGTGGCTGGTAAATAGCTCCACTCATTGGGTATGTACTTAAATGAGTGCCCGCAGAATGAGCGTGGATAATCTCCCGGTTTTGGGCTGTGTTTTGGGCAAAAGTGGGAGATTATCCACGCTCATCCGGTAAGCGTCCAAAAATCCACGCTCATTTGCCGCGTCCCTGCTGTATCCTCCTCGCGCCAGTTTCTGTCGAGTCGGTGCTTCTTGCGGGTTGCCCGTATAATGGTTTGCGTATGAACCGCAACCAAGGAGTTCCAGTTTATGGACCAGAACCTTTTTAAATTCGACCTGATCGCCGAGGATCCGACGACGCACGCGCGCGCCGGCGTGCTGCACACCCCGCACGGCGACATCGAGACGCCGATTTTTATGCCCGTGGGCACCAAGGCAAACGTCAAGGGCATTCCTACCGAGACTGTCAAGAAGCTCGGCGCCCAGATCGTGCTCGCCAATACCTATCATCTGTCCATGCGTCCCGGCGAGGATACCATCGCCGAGCTGGGCGGCCTGCACAAGTTCATGAACTGGCACGGCCCCATCCTCACCGACTCGGGCGGTTTCCAGGTCTTCAGCCACAACGATGCCGTCAAGCTCACCGATGAGGGCGTGCGCTTTATCGTCAACGATTACGACGGCCGCCACGTGTTTTGGACGCCCGAGGACAACATGGAAATCGCCATGAAACTCGGCTCCGATATCTGCATGCAGCTCGACCAGTGCCCGGGCTATCCCGCCACGCGCGCCTACGTTGAGCGCGCCGTTGAGCTGTCGAGCATGTGGGCCGAGCGCTGCTATAAGGCGCATACCCGCGATGACCAGGCGCTCTTTGGCATCGTTCAGGGCGGCATGCACCTGGATCTGCGCCTGCGTTCGCTGCGCCATCTGGAGGAGTGCGGCGACTTCCCGGGCTATGGTATCGGTGGCTATTCGGTGGGCGAGGATCACGAGACCATGTTCGAGACCCTGGCGCCGCTCGTGAGCGAGTACATGCCCAAGCACAAGCCGCGCTACCTGATGGGTGTCGGTAACCCCACCACGCTCGTGCGCGGCGTGGGCGTGGGCATCGACATGTTCGACTGTGTGCTGCCGACGCGCACCGGTCGCATGGGTACGGCGTTCTCCAGCGAAGGTCGCCTTAACTTCCGTAACGCGCGCTTTGCGCACGACGACGGCCCCATCGACCCCACCTGCACCTGCCCGGTGTGCACGGGCGGCTACAGCCGCGCGCTCATCCGTCACATGGTCACGCAGAAGGAGATGCTCGGCGGTATTCTGCTTTCGATGCACAACATCTACTACCTGCTCAACCTTATGCAGCGGGCCCGCCAGGCCATTATCGAGGGCCGCTACGGCGCATTCGTGAGCGATTGGATGAATAGTCCTGCCGCGGTGGATTACTAAGGGCGACAGACACGCTTGCAGAGCGTGGGCAACGGCAATGGTCGAGCGCCAGCCGGTCGTCACATTCGCTGACACCGGCTGCGCGACCGCTGGCCGATAGCTTGTAAGTGCTTGATGCATCGTGGGTACCATACCGAATAGTTGATGTTCGGGCGGGTGTTTGACGCATGGCGTCGACCCCGCCCGTTTTTCTTTTTCTCGATAGGAGTACCCATGATTAAGAATGAGAACGTCGAGGGCGAGCCTGCCTACGACGAGACGTACCGCCGCGGCCCCGTGGTCATGCGCGGCCCCATGATTCCTAAGGACAACACCTACGCCAACCTGCTGGCGCCCGAGGAGTCGACTGACTGGCTGCACGCCGACCCCTGGCGCGTGCTGCGAATTCAGGCAGAGTTTGTCGATGGCTTTGGCGCACTTGCCGAGCTTGGACCTGCGGTGACTATCTTCGGTAGCGCCCGCACGCCCAAGACCGATCCGCTCTACAAGGCGGCGCGCACCGTCGGGCGCAAGATCGCGCAACGTGGCGTGGCGGTCATCACCGGTGGCGGCCCTGGCATCATGGAAGCGGCCAACAGGGGAGCGGCGAGTGTCAACGGCAAGTCAGTTGGCCTAGGCATTGAATTGCCGCACGAGCACGGGCTCAACAAATACGTGAACCTCGGCATGGACTTCCGCTACTTCTTTGTGCGCAAAACCATGTTCGTTAAGTACAGCTCGGGCGCCATCGTATTTCCCGGCGGCTTTGGCACGCTCGACGAGATGTTCGAGGTTCTCACGCTGGTGCAAACGCACAAGGTCAAGCGCATGCCGCTCGTGTTGGTGGGCAGCGAGTACTGGCAGGGCCTGTTCGACTGGCTCAACGGCCCGGTGATGGACGCCGGTATGATTAGCCCGCTCGATCCGGAGCTGGTGCACATCACCGACGACCTCAACGAGGCCGTTGACATTGCCCTGAGCGGGCTGATGTAGTGTGCTGTGACTGTTGTTATAGCAATGTGAACGGCATACTGATGCTATTTAACATCAGTATGCCATCTAAACTGGGTATACTGATGCAAAAGACGAGGCGAGGAGGTCGCGTATGTCTACTGCAACGGTTAAGCCTACGACGGTTCGCATCGAAGAGGGGCTCAAGGAACAGGCGACTGAGTTCTTGGATACGGTTGGTCTGAGTCTCAATTCGTATCTTAACCTTGCTGTTCGGCAGCTGGTAAATCAACGAAAGATTCCTTTTGAGATCGTAGGAAGGGCGGAGGTGCCCAACGAGGCAACGAGGCGTGCCATGGTGATCGCCGAAGCTCATGAGTTGGGGATTCTGCCGGACGACAGCCCGTCATTCAATAACGCTGATGAGCTTATATCATTCCTCGATGAGGACTAGCGATGTTTGAGATTAAGGTCGAGGCTCAGTTTAAGGCGGATTACAAACGGACGATGCGCATCCATCCGCAGCTAAAAACCGAGTTTAAGGCGGCAGTCGCAGAGCTTGCGGCTCACGGCTCGCTTCCCGCGGAATATGGTGCCCACGAGCTTTCAAACCCGGGCGGCAACTACAACGGCCACATCGATTTCCATCTATCCGATGGCTTGGTCGATGTGGTCGTTCTCTACTTGCCGCATAAGACTAATCCTGTGATCCGGCTGGTCAGAATGGGCTCGCATGAGGAACTATTCCAGGGCCCGCAGGGCTGATTGCCCGCTTTTAACTTGCAATGGAATGGGGACTGATGAGCGGTCGATTGACCAAGGCAGTTCCTATTCCACCGCAACAGCTGGAGGCGCTCCGTTCGATTCCGCATCCTCCGGTTCCCCTTTTCGCTGGATTTCACTCAAAAGCTCGGCTGCGACTTCACTGCTTTTGAAGCGAATGCTGCAGTCTTCTTTCTTGGGGAAAGCCAGTAATGGAATAGTTCCGTACCAGACGGTTTCCTCGTCGATCACTGACGCGCACAGGCGCCCTTCGACTTCGATGGAATAATCAATGTTCATCTCGGCAAAAATCGCTTTTACGTCATCACGCGGTGCTGAGGCAATAGAAATCTTAAGGGCGATCCCGCGGGCGGTGGCGTCCGTGAGTGCGGTAGCGAGCTTCGCGAGGCATGCGGCGGATGCGTAGGGTGCGGCAATCAAAATGCTTTTCGATGCGCTCGCGATGTCATCCGCTAAAGCCTCCACTGCTCCTGTTGACCTAACGAGGATGTTTCTATCGACCCGTCTGGTGGCATCCGCTGCAAAGACTTCGTACCCCAGCTTGGCGTAGGTCTTGAGCCTCTTTTGGTACATGCGCGCTAGCATGGGTATCGACAGGTCAACATAGTCGAATATCTCAACCCGCTGTTTGCCCTCGTGACTTCTATGTAGCCTGCCTGCCTGCTGTGTTATGCTGCCGTCCCAAGATAGCGGCGTGGCAATGAGTAGCGTGTCAAGGTAAGACAGGTCGAAGCCCTCTCCCAGGAGGCTTTCGGTTGCGACGATGATTCGATGCTCGTGCTCAATGCCGGGAAGACTGTTCAGTATTGCTTTTCTTTCTTTGGCGTCGATTTCTCCGGTTAAAAGTATGGGTTCGTGCCCACGGCTTTGAAGTAACCTGCATAGCTCTTCGGCATGCTTTTTTCTTTTAGATAACACAAGCGGATGTCGGCCGTTTGATGCGGTCTCGAGGGCGTCGTCGACAATTGCTTCGTTTCTTGCGGCGTGTGCACACAGGAGATCGAGAATTTGATTAAAGGATGCCCCTGGCTCGTAGGAGGGTAGCCTAACTCCGGTAAAGCGCGGTCTGACAACGCGCTGAATCCCCTGTTGAACTGCTTGCGTTTTTGGATCGATGACATGGCGAAGCGGGCCACAGAGCATAGAGAGTGCCCGTGTGAGCCCATCCGAACGCTCGGGCGTCGCGGAAAGGCCATATACATATTTAGCTGGAGTGGACTTGAGGACAAGCTCAAGCTGTGGCGCGGCCGCATGGTGGCATTCGTCACAGATGATGAGACCGTAATCACGAATAAGCTCCTTGGCTATTGGTTCTCCGGTTTGGGGGTCCTTGCCGGATAGCGACTGGAATGAAGCGATGTCGATGAGACGACTTATGGCGGTCTTGCCTCCTCCGATTTGCCCAATGAGCGGGGGCTGCCTTTTGCTGATTCGTCCTTTTGGGGTTCGGACGGGCTCCCTGTTGTCAGTTATATCGAGAAATCGTTCGAGCTGGGAATTCCATTGGGCAATGAGCGCGGTCTTGGGGACGATAACGAGCGTTGGAAGACCGATAGCAGCAATAAGATAGGCTCCGATGATGGTTTTACCGAAACCCGTCGGTGCAGACATGTCTTCATAGCCGAGCATCTGTTCAACGGCAATTTGTTGCTCAGGGCGAAGAGTCCCTTTAAATGTCATCACAATTGGATTGCCCGACTTGCGCTTGTCTGAATAGTGGGCAGAAGCGCCGGCTTCTTGAAGCAACCGCTCAACTTGAGCCTTGCAGCCTCTGGGAATCGCGACGCAGCCATCTCTAAGTTCGCTGAGGTCTATGTACCGCGGTTTGCCGAATACTGATTGATGCATAGATTGCGCTCGGAAGAA
>UQPJ01000091.1:0-5138 GCA_900543015.1 uncultured Collinsella sp. | reverse complement strand
ATGCGGCGCGTCGCACCCCCGAATACGAGGAGACGAAGCGCCTGCCATCGGCGTGGCGCTCGGACATCACGATGCCGTCGAGCGCCATGGCGATCTGCTCCTCGATGAGCTCACTCGGCAGATCGATGCCATAACGTGCAAGCAACGTCAGACGTACCACGGTCTCCTGTTCTGAACCCGCATGAAGTGTGGTGAGCGACCCATCGTGGCCCGTGTTCATGGCCTGCAACATGTCGCAGCACTCGGCACCGCGCACCTCGCCCACCACGATGCGGTCGGGGCGCATGCGCAGGGCATTAGTTACCAGGTCGCGGATCGTCACCGCGCCCTCACCCTCAATTGAAGCCTCGCGCGCCTCTAGGCGCACCACGTGCGGATGATGCGCAAACTTGAGCTCGGCAGAGTCCTCGATCGTCACGATGCGCTCGCCGGTGGAAATCTCGCATGACAACGCGTTGAGCAGGGTGGTCTTACCAGATCCCGTGCCTCCCGCAACCGCCAGGTCCTGTCGCAGCGACACCGCGCACGACAGCAGCTGCGCATACCAAAGCGGCAGCGATCCCAACCCCACGAGCTCGTCCAGAGAGCAGATACGGTCCGAGAACTTTCGGATAGTGAGAATCGGTCCGTCAATCGCCACAGGCGGAATCACCGCGTTGACGCGATAGCCCGTTTTGAGGCGGGCGTTGACAATGGGGCTACGCTCGTCGATACGGCGGCCAAGTGGCGAGATGATGCGGTCGATGAGCACACGGATCTGCTCGTCGTCCTCAAACGCGTGCTCGATGGGATACAAAACGCCGCCGCGTTCAAAGAAAGCCGAGCGGCAGCCGTTGATCATGATCTCGGTAACGGTGTCGTCCTCAATGAGCGGCTGCAACGGCCCCAAGCCCACCACATCATCCAAAATCTCGTCGATGATGGTTTCGCGCTCGGGCGTCGCGAGATCGGTCGGCTCCTCAACATTGAGCGCCGCCTCCACCGCGGGACGCAATTCCGAGCGGGCAAGTGCCGGGTCGATATAGGCGCTGATACGCGCCACTTCGTCGTAACCCATGCGGTCCATCACGGCGCGCTTGGTGCGTCGTTTCACGGCGCGGCGACGCCCCGCATCTACAGGCGCTGCCGCCGCCGCAGCGCCGGCAGCCTTAATCCTCGTTTGCAGGCTCATCGCTGATCACCCTCGCGCGACCAGGGAAGGCGGATACGCGGGCGTTCGGTGCGCGTTGCACGGTCGGCGACCATATCGCTCCAAGGGCCGACGGCGCACCCCAGTTCCACGAGCATCTCGCGCGTGGCCTCGCGCACGCTAGTCGCAAAAGCGCTGGTCTGCCCCACTGCCTCGTCAGCGCGCCCAAACGCCATGAGCGCGGCGAGATCCTGCCCGCCATCGGCGATACGAATCTTGGAGCTTAACGCACAGGCAATCTCAAAGCGCATGGCGACGTCCTCGTCTGCCCCGCGCGCACCGAACCGGTTGAACACGGCGCTCATGCGCGTGCGCGGCACACCTACTCGACCTGCCAGTTCAATGACGCGCGATGCCGATGCCGCGGACGACACCGCCGCATCGCCAACGACCAGGCAACGGTCGCTCGCCGCCACCGCAGCCGCCACGGCGTCGCCCCAAAAGACCGAGGTATCGATAAAGACCACGTCGGATTCGCGACGCAGAACATCAAGCAGTAGCTCCACCGGACGCGCCATGAGCTCGGCTTGCTCGGGCGCTGCGACGGGACCCCAGAGCGTAACGCCCGGTGCCACGCGCATCGATGTGGCTACGATATCCGGCTCGGTGAGCGTGCCCGCCGCCGACGGCTCGATAAGTGCCGCCATATCGCGCGGAGCATCGACGCCTAACAAGTCGTAAAGGTTTCCAAACATCAGGTCCAGGTCGAGCACGGCGGCACGCAAGCCCAACAGCGACGATGTGTGTGCCATGGTGGCAACGATCGTCGACTTGCCGCAACCGCCCGAACCCGAAATGGCGCAGATGACCGGAGCTCGATGCGGCGAAGCGGCAGCGTCTGCCGGCGGCATCGGAGGCGGCGGGGCGGGCGTCGGTGACAGCGTCCCCGTCTCCCCCGCCGCAACCACGTGCTGCGTCCAAGCCGGCATGGCTGCTTGTTCGGTCTGCGAGGCAGGCTCGTTCTGCGCAATCTGCTCATGCTGCATCAGCGACAACTCGCCGCACCCGGCAAAGCCCTCAACTTCATCGAGTTCATCCGCCAGATTCACGCCGTGCACGTATCCCATATCTACTGCCGGGGAGTCGCCAGCATGCTGCGCCGGCCCTCCAGCGTCATCGTATACAAGGGGGTTCCGGGGGCGCCGACCATGCTCGGCTTCCGCTTTTCCATAATCATCAACACGCGGGCCTCTTGTAGCGCGAGGCGCCCCGGGTTCCCTATCAACAAAAGCATCGGGCTCAATCGTCATGCTCCGATCGGAATCAACCGCTCCCTCGCCCGCGCGCCCGTTGCCGCATATACTGTGTGCAGCGATGACCTCGGTCGCCCCCGCGCGAAACAGCCCCTCGATATCCGACGGATCGAGCGCTTCTATCAACACGACCACGCGACTCACGCGGCCTTCGGCCGTCAGGCGCGCAACAGTCTTGCGCACATCTTCGGTATCAAACAGAGACGCCGCGATGATGGCAGCCCCGCGGCGCGACGGAAACGCCCGCGCCATGGAAACCAGCCCGTCCAGGTCACCCACGCGAAGCACCTGTGCACCCACATCACGGCCCTCGACTTCCCGCTGCAACAGCCCGTAATCGCCGCACGCGCAGCACGCAAGCCAGATCGCCTTCATCACTCGTCGCCTCCGCTCTTTTTGCCGCGCGCCGTGGCGGGAATCGTCAAGCTGACCGTTCCCTTGCCCGAGGCTCCCAGCAGTTCCTTGACGTCTTCGGGGTCAGCCGCCAGCGTCACCCATTCGATCTTGCCCTCGCGCGTGGCACCGGAATCCTCACTGGTATCGATCACGTGCGCGCCGCACAGCCGATCGGTCACGCCGTCCTTTTGCACGTACACGTCCACGTAGCTGCCCACGCCCGTGGCACCGCCGACCGAGTGCTCGGCATCGACCGCCACCGAAACGGCAACCTTGCCCTTAGGCACCTCGAGCTTGCGGCTCTCGGCCTTGGTGTAGACATTGCAGATCACGGCGTTTTTGGGAATACGCGAAGTCGTCACGTCGCCGCGCACCTGGCGCAGCTCGGTCGCTGCGTCACGCGGCAGCAGGCTCGTCAGCCATTCCTGGGTTATGACATTGGTCTCATCGAGGGTCTCGCCCACATCGATATCGCGCGCCGCGACGCAAACCTCGACGCGATCGCCACCGTACTTGGCCAAGGTCTCAGCCTGGACCTGTTCGGCTTGCGAGCGGATCGACGAGCCGTAAACCATGCAGAGCAGAGCAGCGAGCACGCCCGCGACCAGACTGATGGCGATGCGCTTGCTCTTGTTCACGGCCGCTCCTCTCATGGCAGTGCCGGGCGAATGCCCGTACCACCATTGTCTGAGCGGTCAGAGTGCAAAGCGGCGCAATCGCAATCTTGGTTTTCGATGTCAAACCAATCGCTGACCAAAAGCTGACCAGCCCGTCAAGCTCGTGGCAAGGTTTTGGTCAGCACGTCAGCAAACTGTATGTTTCGAGGCTTTTCCACAGCAAAAAAGCCGTCTCCCGAACAGTTGGGAGACGGCTGTCATAGGAAAAATCAATTACAGATGGACATCGGGATCGAGCATTTGAGCACTCACGCGCATGGATGACGCCAGGTTTTGGAACGTTTCCAGACGCAGGCTATCGATCTGCCCGGCGTCCTCGGCCTCGCGAACGGCGCAGCCCGGCTCATGGACATGCGTGCAATCGCCAAACCGGCACGCGCGCGATGCCTCGACAATCTCGGGGAAAGCGCGCGCCAGACCCCGCTCGTGACCCACGAGCGGCAGGCTACGCAGGCCCGGGGCATCGGCGATCACGCCGGCGTCGCCCGGCAGTGCCACCATCACGCGCGCGACGGTAGTGTGACGGCCCTGATCGTCGCGTTCGCGCACACCGCCGGTCGCCAACGTATCGTGGCCCAGCAGCGCATTGAGCAGCGTCGACTTGCCGGCACCCGACTCGCCCAGAATCATGGCGCAGCTCCCGGCGGGCACGCAGGCACGGACCTCGTCCAGGCCGCGGCCCTCGGCAGAGGACGTCACGATCACGCGCACGTCCGGACCCACCAGGCGGCGCACGCGGTCCAGATCGCGCTCGAGTTCCTCGGCATCGCAGCGGTCAGCTTTGGTGAGTACCACCACCGGTTCGGCATCGCAGTCGAGCGCCAACACCAGCGAGCGCGCCACGCGGTCGAGCAGCACCTCGCCGGCACCGAGCGCCTGCACGATTAGCACGCTATCCACGTTGGAGCAGAGCACCTGACGCTCCCCGCGGGCACGGCCGCGCCAACGCTCAAAGCTCGTACGGCGCGGCAGCACGCACTCAATCACGCCCATATCGTGCCCGGGAGCGCGGCGCACCGCCACACGATCGCCCACGGCAGGCAGCAGGACCTCGTCCTCGCCGCGTGACTTGGCAAACCCCACAGCATGCTCGGCACGAAACGTGTCATCGGCAGTCGCCACCAGTGGAAACCCGCGATCCAAGCGCACCACGGCGCCAAGCTGCATCTGCTCGGGCTCCTCGGCATGTGCGCAGAAATCATCAAAGGCAGCCTGCTGGGCTTCATCGACCGGCAGGTCATCAAACGCCGGAACATCCTGCAGCGCGTCGAGCCCCGGCACGCTTGCCAGCAGCTCCTCAGCAGGTGCGGGAGCCTCGGTCGCGAGCTTCCGACGACGATCGCGCTTAGCCCGCGCCCCCGTCGTCTTTTTCTTCGCCTTAGCCTTAGCCTTGCCCACAAGCGCCTCCCAGCACCATAAATCACAACTGAGCAGGTATTTTCCCACAAAAAAGAGTCGGTCGAGCAAATGCTCGACCGACCCACACACTTTCCCTCAGCCTTTATCATCCACACGGGAGAAAAGTCAGCAACGTCACCGCAGGGCCCGCCCGCCGAGAGGGGTTTCCAAAGGGCACATCCCGCAGCCGCAACGCGGCGAGGACGTGCCCGTGGAAACCCCGCA
>UQPJ01000090.1:0-5155 GCA_900543015.1 uncultured Collinsella sp. | reverse complement strand
TCCTGCTCGCACGGAGAGCACATTAAGTGCTCTCCGGCTCGTGCGGAACTCGCGATCAACCTTATGCCTCTCGGACAGTCCCGGCCCTCTTGGGTTCGGGGCGCGACACACCGGACTGGTTGTCTGAATTAAAGAAAGTGAAGGCCTCTTTCGGGGCCTTCTTTGTTTAGAGGAATTCGCCTACTCGGTGGACTTCGGGTTCTAGGTCTACGTCGAATTGGTCTTTGACGGTTGTTTGGATGTGGCGGATGAGTTCGTCGACATCGGCGGCGGTGGCGTGGTCGGCGTTGACGATGAAGCCGCAGTGCTTTTCGCTCACCTGCGCGCCGCCGATGGCGTGTCCTCGCAGGCCGGCGTCCATGATGAGCTTGCCGGCAAAGTAGCCCTCGGGGCGCTTGAAGGTGGAGCCGGCACTCGGCATGTCGAGCGGCTGCTTGTCCTCGCGGCGCTGGCGGTAGTCGTCCATGTCGGCCTTGATCATCGCGGCGTTGCCCGGGGCGAGATTGAAAGTGGCCGAAAGCACGATGAAACCGTCGTCGGCAATGCGGCTCTTGCGATAGCCCAGGTTGAGCTCATCGACATCGAACTCGATAATGCTGCCGCTACCGCGGGTGCCGTCGTCGAGCATGCGTGCGGGCTTGTAGACGCGCACGGACTCCAGCACATCGGCCATGCAAGCGCCGTATGCTCCGGCGTTCATGTAGCAGGCACCGCCGACCGATCCGGGAATGCCCGAGATGGGCTCCATGCCGGTAAGGCCGGCCTCGGCTGCCGCGGCTGCGACATCGGAAAGCAAGGCGCCGGCTGCCGCCGTGACGTGCGTGCCGTCGACCGTAATGTCGGAGAGGCCCTCGCCCAGCGCTACGACGACGCCGCGGATGCCCTTGTCGCCGACGAGCAAGTCGGAGCCGTTGCCCACGATGGTGAGTGGTAGATTGCAGCGATAGCAGGTATCGAGCGTGGCGACGAGGCCCTGCTCAGTATCGGGCGTGACAAAGACGTCGGCCGGACCGCCGATCTTAAACGTGGTGTGCTCGCGCATGGGCTCGCTCATCAGCACGTTGTCCTCGCCGGCAACGCCAGCGAGCGCGCACAGCAGGTCCTCGTTAAAAAAATCGTTCTCGTGCATACGGATATCCGCCTTTTGGTGGTCGTTGTCATCAATCGATTGCAATATACCCCACCCGGACGGATTTGGTGCGCTGGCGGCGATAAAACAGCCGTCCACCGGATTGGTAAAGTGTTTATCACCGAGGTAGAGGGGTAGTCGCTATACTTTCAAGAGATTGCGCGTAAACCCGGAAGGAGCGAGATGGCCAACAAAGTCACCCTCAAGCAGATCGCCCAGGAGGTGGGGCTTTCCCCCTCGTCGGTCTCGCTTGTTCTCAATAATCGGCCCTGTCGCATCTCGGAAGAAAACCGCAAGCTCATCAAAGAGGTCGCGGCGCGCAACCACTATGTTCCCAACCAGATTGCGCGCAGCCTGGTCATGCGCGAGTCGCGCACGCTGGGCCTTATCGTCCCTAACATCGAGAGCCGCTTTTTTGCCTCGCTCGCCGGTAGCCTGGAAAAGCGCTGCCGCGAGGACGGCTATGCGCTCTTCATTACCAGCTCGGGCGGAAGCGCCGATGACGATCTGGAGCTGCTGCGCCAGCTGGTGACGCGCGGCGTTGATGGCGTCTTCCTGGTGGTGGGTGACGAGTTCTCCGACGACCGCGCCCTGCGCGAAGAGGTCAGCCATCTACCCATCCCTGCCGTGATGGTCGATCGTGCCATTGAAGGACTCGAGTGCGACAAAGTGATGTTCGACCACGAGATGGGTGGCTACATGGCCACGCGGTATCTAATTGAGCAGGGTCATCGCCGCATCGCCTGTCTGGTTAACGCGCGCCGTTCCAATACGGGTCGCAAACGACTTGCCGGCTATGAGCGCGCGCTGCGCGAGGTTGGCCTGCCAATCGACGCGCGTTTGGAGTTTGAGAGTGAGTACTACATTCCGAGCGCATACGAGGCCTCGGAGGCGGTACTCGCAACTGACGCCACCGCCGTGTTCGCAAGCTCGGATAACATTGCCCTCGGTTTGCTTAAGCGCCTGCACGAGATGGGGAAGAGCATCCCGGGCGATATCTCGGTGGTGAGCTATGACAACTCGGCGGCCGACGTTCTCTTTGAGCCGGCGCTGACCGCGATTGAGCAGGATCCTGGTGTCCTTGCGGAGCATGCTTTTGGCTGCATGTCCAAGCGTCTTGCCGGTAGGGGCGGTAGGCGTGCCGAAGAGGTCGTTCTGGAGCCGGCACTTATCGTTAAGGACAGCGTGCTCGAACTTACTAAACACAACTAAACACGTTTACCAATTTGCAGAGACCGAATGTGGAGCACCTGTGACAATCAACGCCGCAGGTGAATGTCGCGTTTTGCTAATCGATGGGATTGATAAGGGTGATAAAACGTTTTTTCACCATGATAAAACGTTTTAGCAAATATACTGGTCCCAACGAAAGGTTGCCGTATTGGAGGGTGACCGCACAGCGAAGGGACATAAACAATGGCTAAAACACTGGGGACGCCGTGGCAAAAGCTGGGCCACGAGGTGCCGGCTTCCGAGCTCGAGGGCGTCGACCTGTATTGGCGCGCATCGAACTATCTGTCCGTCGGTCAGGTCTACCTTCGCTCTAACCCGCTAATGCGCCCCGACTTTGTCGACGAGAAAACCGGTGAGGTGCGCGACTTCGGTCGTCCGGACGTTAAGCACCGCCTGGTTGGCCACTGGGGCACCACGCCCGGCATCAACTTCCTGTTCGGTCACGTCAATCGACTGATCGCCGACCACAACCAGAATGCTATCTTCTTGATGGGCCCTGGTCACGGTGGCCCCGCCGGTACTGCTCAGTCGCTGCTCGACGGCACCTACCGCGAGATTCGCCCCGACATCACCAATGACGAGGCAGGCCTGCAGAAGTTCTTCCGCCAGTTCTCTTATCCCGGCGGCATCCCGAGCCACTTTGCGCCCGAGACGCCCGGTTCCATCCACGAGGGCGGCGAGCTCGGCTACACGCTCAGCCACGCTTACGGTGCCGTCATGGACAACCCGAGCCTGCTGGCCGTGGCCGTGGTGGGCGATGGCGAGTCCGAGACCGGTCCGCTCGCGACCTCTTGGCAGTCCAACAAGCTCGTGAACCCGGCAACCGACGGCATCGTCCTGCCGATCCTGCACCTCAACGGCTACAAGATCGCCAACCCCACCATCCTTGCCCGCGTGTCCGATGAGGAGCTCACCAAGTTCTTTGAGGGCATGGGCTATAAGCCGCACTTCTTTGTCGCCGGCTTTGACGACGAGAGCCACGCAAGCATTCATGCGCGTTTCGCTGCCCTGTTTGAGCAGGTCTTTGACGAGATCTGTGACATCAAGGTCACCGCGCAGGCCCAGGCCGCCGCAGGCGAGACCGTGGTCCGCCCGGCCTACCCCATGATTGTGTTCCGTACGCCCAAGGGCTGGACTTGCCCCAAGCACATCGACGGCAAGAAGACCGAGGACTCCTGGCGCGCGCATCAGGTGCCGCTGGCGAGTGCCAAGGACACCCACGAGCACTTCCGCGTGCTGCGCGAGTGGCTGCGTTCCTACAAGCCCGAGGAGCTCTTTACGCCCGAGGGCCAGGTGCGCCCCGAGGTGACGGCCTTTATGCCGACCGGCGAGTTGCGCATCGGCGCCAACCCCAACGCGAACGGCGGTAAGGTGCGTCGCGAGCTCGAGCTGCCCGATATTCATGCCCACGAGGTCCCCGTCGCAACTAAGGGTCATGGCTGGGGCTCCACCGAGGCCGCCCGCGTCTTTGGTGAGTACACTGCCGACGTTCTGGCCAAGAACATGGATGACTTCCGCATCTTTGGTCCCGACGAGACCGCGTCCAACCGTCTGCAGGCTGCCTACAAGGTGACCAAGAAGCAGTGGGACGCCGGCTTCTACGAGGACGAGGCCAACGACGAGCTGCTGGCAGGCTCCGGTAAGGTCGTCGAGCAGCTGTCCGAGCACCAATGCGAGGGCTTCCTCGAGGCCTACGTGCTCACTGGCCGTTCCGGCGTGTGGAGCTCCTACGAGAGCTTTGTCCATGTGGTCGACTCCATGGTCAACCAGCACTGCAAGTGGCTCGAGGCTACCAAGCGCGAGATTCCGTGGCGTGCCCCCATCAGCGGCCTTAACATTTTGCTGTCGAGCCACGTCTGGCGTCAGGACCACAACGGCTTCTCGCATCAGGACCCCGGCTTTATCGACCTGCTGCTCAACAAGGCCAACGACACGCACATCGTGAATGCCTACTATCCGGCCGACGCCAACATGGCCCTTGCCGTTGCCGAGCGCGTCTACCAGTCCACCGACTGCGTCAACGCCATCTTCTGCGGCAAGCAGCCTGCTCCGACCTTCCAGACGGTCGACGAGGCCAAGGCGGAGCTCGCCGAGGGCGTTGCGACCTGGGAGTGGGCATCGACCGCCGATTCGCTCGCCGAGGCCGATGTCGTGGTCGCCACCTGCGGCGACGTGCCGACGCTTGAGGCTCTGGCTGCAACCGACATGCTGCGCGAGCTGGGCATCAAGGTATGGTTCGTCAACGTGGTCGATCTGCTCAAGATCCAGAACGTCTGCGAGAACGACCAGGCTCTCAGCGACGAGCGCTGGGCTGAGCTGTTCGGCTGCGGCGAGAAGCCCGTCCTCTTCGCGTTCCACGCCTATGCCGGCACGATTCGCCGCCTGATCTGGAACCGCCCCGGCCACGATGCCTTCCGCGTCCACGGCTACGAGGAGAAAGGCTCCACGACAACGCCGTTCGACATGCTGCGCCTGAACAACATGGACCGCTGGACACTGGCCGCCGACGTGCTGCGCATGGTCGACGCCGATAAGTTTGCCGAGCAGATTGATAAGTGGGAGGCATTCCGCACCGAGGCCTTCGAGTTCGCGTGCGATGAGGGCTACGATCACCCGGCCTTTACCGACTGGGTCTGGCCCGACGCCGCAGCCGCAACCGCTGCCGACGGCGCACTCTCCGCAACGCAGATGACCGCGGGCGACAACGAGTAGGTAGGCATCCGGGACGGTCTCGCGCTGGGGCCTTGCCCGGCGGGGTGGCTTTGTCTGGGGAAGTGGGCTTCGCGAACTTCC
>UQPJ01000089.1:0-5189 GCA_900543015.1 uncultured Collinsella sp. | reverse complement strand
CGACGACAAGTGGCGAAAATGGGACGGGCCCCAGATTGCCCATGCGCGCGCAAAAGCACGCCGCGGCAATCTGGGGCCCGTCCCCAAATACCTATAGATATGCAGGCCAGCGATGTGTTAACGATGTGCCAGCGGGTGCGCCGCCAGATAGACCTCGGTCAGTTGCGTACGATCGACATGCGTGTAGACCTGCGTGGTCGATATATCGGCATGTCCCAAGATCTCCTGTAGCACACGGAGGTCTGCACCGCCCGCAAGCATATGGGTGGCAAAGGAGTGACGCAGCGTATGGGGATGGAGTCCCACCAGCCCCACCTGGCGCCCGTAGCGCTCACAGATGGCATGGATGCCCTGGCGCGACAGACGGCGGCCGTTCTTATTTAAAAAGACCGCCGAGGTCTCGGTTCCGCGGGCATGGGCCGCCAAGCGAGAACGCCCCTTAGTTATATAGCGCGTCAGAGCTCGCGCCGCGCTTCCCACCAACGGGGACAGGCGTTCCTTTGAGCCCTTACCGCGAACGAGTACAAAACCATCGTCGATATGGATATCGCCCACATCGAGCCCCACCAACTCGCTCACACGCAAGCCGCATCCGTAGAGCACTTCCAAGATGGCATGGTCGCGCAAGCCCATCTCGCCCTCGGGGAAGTCTTGATCGAGCAGCGCCGAGACATCCTCCACCGATAGATACTCCGGCAAACGCTCAGCCTTTTTAGGCAGGCGCAACGCCGCCGTTGGATTTTGGGCCACAATCCCATCGCGCACCAAAAAGGCATGCAGGCCCTTCACGGCCGCAAGCGCACGCTCCACCGAGGCATCGGAATAGCCCCCATCGCGACGGTCGGCGACAAAGCCCTCCACGACCTGACGAGTCGCCTCATCAAAAGACATGATGCCCGCCCGCTCCAGATAGGCGCAGTACGTCGTCAGGTCACGACGGTAGGCCGCAATCGTGTTGCGCGCCAAACCCCGCTCGACCGCGAGGTAATCGAGATACTCCCCCGCCGCCACGGCGAGCGACGAGGGAGTAGCTTCGGTATGTTCTTTGTTCGCCGGCACCCTTAGTCCGTAGCGAGGTTCATGGGCGTCACCTGCAGGCGATCGACACCCTCGTGCTGACCGATCGAGGCACGCACGAACTCTCGGAACAGCGGCTGCGGGTTGGTCGGACGGCTCTTGAACTCGGGGTGAGCCTGGGTTGCCACATACCAAGGATGCACGTCGCGCGGCAGCTCGACCATCTCGACCAGGCGCTCGTCGGGCGACAGACCCGAGATAACCAAACCGGCGCCCTCAAGCTGGTCGCGGAAGGCGTTGTTAAACTCAAAGCGGTGACGGTGACGCTCGTAGACGAGATCCTCGCCATATGCCTCGCGAGCGAGGGTATCGGCGGCGAGCTTGCACGGATAGGCGCCCAGACGCATGGTGCCGCCCTTCTCGGTGACATCCTCCTGCGAGCTCATCAGATCGATGACGCTAAACGGACCGTCCGGGTCGAACTCGGAGGAGCTGGCGCCGGCAAGGCCGACGACGTTGCGGGCGAACTCGCACACGGCCACCTGCATACCCAGGCAAATGCCCAGATACGGAATCTTGTGCTCGCGGGCAAACTCGGCCGCGAGGATCTTGCCCTCCAGGGCGCGCTTGCCAAAGCCGCCGGGGACCAGGATGCCCGAGGCGTCGCCCAGAACTTCGGAGACATTCTGCTCGTCGAGGCTCTCGCCGTCGACCAGCTGGACGTCCACATGGCGATCGTAGAAGACGCCCGCATGGTGCAGGGCCTCGATAACCGACAGGTACGCATCGGGCAGCTGCGTGTACTTGCCAACGACGGCGATCTTCACCTTGTCGGCGTGATGGTTGGCGTGATTCTGTTTGCGCAGGAACTCGTTCCACTCGCTCATGTCGCGCTCACGCGGGTCCAGACCCAGGCGCTCGCAAATGCGCAGGTCAAAGTCCTGCTCGGCAAGCAGCTGCGGAACATCGTAAATACTCGCGCAGTCCTCGTTGGTAAAGACGCAATCGGTGTCGACGTCGCAGAAGCTTGCGATCTTTCCGCGGATAGCGTCATCGATATGGTGGTCGGAGCGCAACACGATAATATCGGGCTGGATGCCAAAGCTGCGGAGCTCCTTGACGGAATGCTGCGTGGGCTTGGTCTTGACCTCGTGGGCGGCGGCGATATAGGGAACGAGCGACACGTGGATGTAGCATACGTTCTCGGGGCCGGCCTCCTTGCGGTACTGACGAATGGCCTCGACAAACGGTTGGGACTCGATGTCGCCGATCGTGCCGCCCAGCTCGGTGATGACTACATCGGAGCCGGTCTGCTCCTCGATGCGGCGAAACTTGTCCTTAATGGCATTGGTGACGTGAGGAATCACCTGCACGGTACCGCCCAAAAAGTCGCCGCGACGCTCGCGGGCGATTAGGCTTTTGTAGATGGCACCGGTCGTAAAGTTGGAATCGCGGGTCAGATTCTCATCAATAAAGCGCTCGTAATGACCCAGGTCCAGGTCGGACTCGTAACCATCCTCGGTTACAAAGACCTCACCATGCTGGAACGGGCTCATGGTACCGGGGTCGACGTTCAGATACGGGTCGGCCTTCTGCATCGTTACTTTGTAGCCACGCGACTTGAGCAGACGGCCCAGCGAGGCCGCGGTGATACCCTTGCCCAGGGACGAAACCACGCCACCGGTTACGAACACATGCTTGGTCATATTGAGTTACCTGCGCTTCCCGTAGAAGTTGTTTATCCACATCTTACGGGTCTTCATTGTAATACTCGCGCCGCGGACCGTCCGCAATTTTTCTCGCGTGCGATTGCATTTCTCAATCTTGAAACAAAACGCCGCCCGGTTTCCCAGGCGGCGTCACTATGGCAAGGGTTACATGCTGCTATCGATCAGCAACCTCGTCCTCAAGCATTTCTTGAACGAGCATGCCGGTACGGACGCCCTCAAGATACCACTCACCACGTTCGGTGAGGCAAATGCCATTTGCAAGCTGACCGCCGTCGTCGCTATAACGCGAGACGACATCAATCATACCTTCGGAATCCAAGCGATCGATTGCGGCGCGGGCACGATACGGCGAAACCCCCACGCGCTCGGCAAGCGTTTTGCGCGAGAAACCATACGGCCCGCCATTGTCTTCGGTTTGCTGGTCGATCTCCATCAACACCAGCACCTCGACACGCTTCATATCGTTGACACTCGCACGACCCTTGCCCGCCATAGCAGCCTCCTCAAACCGAGCACGAGCATCTAACGCGCCGTGCGCGACCGACACACCTCACGATGGCAGGTAATATCCATCATGCGGCATCCCGCTAAGGATGAAACAGTTACGGTTATTGTATACCGCTCAAATTGTTTCTAGGCAGGTAAACAGCTATTTTTCGCCGAAATAGACGCTTTATTGATCAAAAAGCCGTACCGGGCGCTAACCCGATACGGCCAAAATGCAATGCAATTACCGCGGTGCTTCAAACTTAGCGATGGAAGAAACCGCGGCGCTCAAACTTGGGCTCGCAGCACACGTTGATGCCCAACTTGCGCAGTACCGTCTCGTCCGTCGGCGAGATAATCACGCTAAAGAAGGCATCGCAACCGCGCAGCTGCTCCAGGCCCGAAAGGACGCGAGCGGCCGTCTCACTCGTGGCCGAGGTGATCGACAGCGCCATAAGCGTCTCGTCGGTGTGGAGGCGCGGGTTTTTGCTGCCCAGGAAATGCGTCTTGAGCTTGCTGATGGGCTCGATCGCCTCATCGCTAATGACCTCGAGCTCAAGGTCGACGCCCGAGACATGCTTGAGGGCGTTCATAATGAGCGAACTTGCGGCGCCCAGGCGCGTGGAGGTCTTACCGGTCACCACGGAGCCATCGGGCATGACCATGGCACCCACGGGACCACCCGTCAGCTGCTCCCTGGTGAGGGCCGCCGAGCGCGCCGGTGAGTAGTTCTTATCGATGCCGGCTTTCTTCATAATAATCTTGAGACGGTCGACTTGCTCATCGCCCACGCCGGTACGGCGCACATTTTCGACCGCGGTAAAGTAGCGGCGGACGATCTCCATCTTGGAAGCGTCGCGGCAGGCATCGTCATCGGTGATGGCAAAACCGACCATATTGACGCCCATGTCCGTAGGGCTCTGGTAGGGGCTCTTGCCCAGGATCTTTTCCATCAGGGCACGGACTACCGGGAAGGCCTCGACGTCGCGGTTGTAGTTGACCGTGGTCTTGTTGTAGGCCTCCAGGTGGAAGGAGTCGATGATGTTGGCGTCATCGAGGTCTGCCGTGGCGGCCTCGTAGGCAATATTGACCGGATGCGTAAGGGGCAGATTCCAAACCGGGAAGGTCTCGAATTTGGCATAGCCGGCGGCCGTGCCATGCTTGTGCTCGTGATAGAGCTGAGACAGGCAAGTGGCAAGCTTGCCCGAGCCAGGGCCGGGCGCCGTCACGACAACGAGCGGTCGGGTGGTCTCGACAAACTCGTTCTTGCCATAGCCGTCGTCGGACACGATCAGATCGACATCGTGCGGATACCCCTCGATGGGATAGTGCAGCTTGGCGGGAATACCGAGCGCGTTCAGGCGGTTGCGGAACACATCGGCAGCGGGCTGTCCAGCGTACTGGGTGATGACCACGGCCGCGACAGCAAAGCCGTTGCCGCGGAACAGGTCAACCAGGCGCAGCACATCCTCGTCATAGGTAATGCCAAGGTCACCACGAGCCTTGTTTTTCTCGATGTGGTTCGCGTTGATCGCGATGATGACCTCAACGTCATCGGCAATGCTCTTGAGCATGCGGAACTTGCTGTCCGGTTCAAAACCCGGTAGCACGCGGCTCGCATGATAGTCATCGAACAGCTTACCGCCAAACTCCAAATAGAGCTTGCCACCAAACTGCGAGATGCGCTCCTTAATATGAGCGGCCTGCAGCTCGATATACTTCGCGTTGTCGAAACCCTGGCGCATGTATGGCTCCCGTCCCGTTTCCATTTAATGTTCTAGGCGATTATAACGGAGCCCTCCCTCCCCGATACCCAAACCATCAACAGGCACCAACCCAACACGCCATCGATAAATTGCGGTGAAATAGTTCCTGTTTAACCCCTCAAGACGGCCAAACGGGAACTATTCCACCGCAACTTCCCCTTTTGGCGCAAAGTAACCTGATCCCTTTGTA
>UQPJ01000088.1:0-5473 GCA_900543015.1 uncultured Collinsella sp. | reverse complement strand
TTGGACAATCTGACGTTCAACTTCAAGGGCGCGACCAGAAGGTCAGCGCCCTTTCATTTCACGTCACCTTGGCGCAAATGCGGCTCGCTCGCTGGCATTAGCGCTGCATCGGCGTTAACGTTGCTGTACTAGATAAGCTTTGTTGATTCCAGCTTTTCGATGATCCAGTCGTTGGCTTTGATGACCGGACGGCGGAAGATGACGCCCAGGGCCAGCGACGGAATCAGATAGCTCGCCAAGATACCCAGCTCAACCCAGTACTCCATATGGTAGGCGCCAGCCATGGCGGCGTGCATGGCGTTGATGCCGTGGGTAAACGGCAGGAACGGGTAAATCGCCTGGAACACGGGGCCGGTCATCTCGATGGGGAACGTACCGCCTGAACCGCCGACCTGCATGACCAACAGCACGACAGCGAGCGCCTTGCCGATATCGCCAAACGAAACCGTGAGCGTGTAGACGATATTGGAGAACACGAGACTCGCGACCCAGCCCGCCAGCACAAACTGCAGCGGGTTGTCGCACTGAATGCCAAAGAACAGAATGTCGCCCGCGCACACGAGCGTTGCCTGCAGCAGGGCCAAACCGCCAAAGAACAGGTAACGGCCCAGATAGATCTCGTGCAGGCGTACGGGGATGAGCTCGTTGATAAGCTCATCGTCAACCGAGACCTTCATCATGGCCGCCAGAACAATCGAGCCCACCCACAGCGACAAAATCGTGTAGAACGGCGCCATGGCCGAACCGTAGTTGCGGATCGGATAGACCGGCTTGCGATCGAGCGCAACGGGGCCAGAAAGCGACACGGCCAGACCCTCGGGATCGTTGCCGATCATCGTCTTGATCGTGGCCAGATCGTCCGACATAAGAGCACCGTCGAGCTCGTCCTTGAAAGCGCTAATCTTGTCCGACGCCTCACCCAGTTGGTCAGAAGCCTTGTTGACGAGCTTTGCGGCTTTGGACAGACCCTTTGCGAGCGAGCCAGAGGCGTCGGTCAGACCGCTCACGGCGCTATCCAAGTCACCCGAGATACCGTTCAGGGAATCCAGAACGCCCGAGATGGTCTTCTTAAGCTCCTTGGCCTTAACCGAGAACGTGGAATCGTAGTCGGACTTGGCTCCCGAGATACCCGCCTTGGCATCGGCGATGGCCTGGTCGACCTCGGCACGCGAGTTGTTGACCTCCGCCATGCCGTCCGAAAGGGACTTTGCGGTCGCCGTCAGGTCCTTCGCATTGTTGCGGTACTCCACGGCAATTCTGCCCAGCGACGTAGCAACGGACTTGAGACCGTCTTTGAACTTGTCGTCACTCACCTGGTCGGCAAGGTTGCGGAGCTGATCGGCCATCGCATCGATATCGTCAGCACGCGTATTGAGCGCCGCTGCGGCTTCGTTGAGCTGAGACACCGTAAGGTCAACATGCTGATTCGCGGCATCGAATGCCTTCGCAAGCTCGGCGGACACGTTGTCGAACGAGCCCGCGCTTCCGTCAATCGCCGCGTCAACGGCATCGTTGGCGGCCTTGAGCGCTTCCTTGGAATCATTGATGCCGCTCTTGGCGTGCTCCATCAGCTGCTTCGTCGACTCATCAACGGTGCCCGTCTGCTTGAGCATGCCGCCCGCCGATGTCAGTGAATCGGACGTGGAGCTCAAAATGCCCGCGAGCGACGTCGCACTCGCCTGAACGTCCTGCAGGTCCTCGACCGAATCGCCCAGCGTCGAGGACAGATTGGCGATAAAGTTGCTCACCTGGTCGGTACTCATATAGTCGAGCAGGCTGGACACGGTCTTAAGGCCGATGGTCGTGATGGTCTTGGTAAAGGTCTCGTTGACCTGACTCTGGACGGCGCTCGAACCCTTTTCAGTCACGATCTGTGCGATGGCGTTGGCCTTCTGGTTCTCATAGAACTCGATATCGGCGTGCTTCACCTCGGTCGAGAAAAGCGTCATCATGTCGGCGCTAAACGTTTTAGGGATAACGACGGCAGCGTAGTACGCGCCCGACTTAACGCCCTCAATCGCCTTATCACGGTCGTTGAGGACGACCCAGTCGAAGTTCTCGTTGCCGCGCAGGGTGGCGGTTACGTTTTCGCCCACGTTGACCTCGACGGGAATCAGATCGCTCTCGTAACCCTCATCGGTGTTGACCACTGCAATCTTAAGGTTGCCGGTATTGCCGTAGGGATCCCAGCTTCCGGCGATGTTAAACCATGCATAGAGACATGGCACGATGATCAGGCCCATCACGACGACCATGCCGATCACGGAGCGAGACACGTTTTGGACATCGCGCTTAAACAGGTGCAGGATGTTTTTCATTTATGCCTCACCTCCTTTAGAGTGCTTGCCAAGCGAGGTGGTGTCCCCGTCGTTTCCGTTTACGTTGTCAGCGCCGTCGGCATCTTGAGCCTTACGATGCGCACCGATATGCGACAGACGGCTCGTAGGCTGTTCGCCTCCCTTGGCGCCACGCTCGCTGGCGTTGAGACCAAACATGCGACGGGCGGCAGGGATGGCAGCCGTGTGCTCGCGCATCTCGCGGCGAAGGTCCTCGTCCGAAAGCGCCGAGATACGCATCTGGGTATTGAGGCTCGCACGGATGTATTCGATGTTGATGAGCCAGCCGCAGATGGCGATAACCGAAATGATCCAGATAACGAGCAGGATGATCTTGCCGTTATTGTCGATATCGAGCACCGTCGAAAGCACAAAGAGCAGAACCTGCACGCCTACCACGGCGGCAAAACCGCCCTTGATGTAGTACGGGTAGCGATGCTCAAACGCCACGGCATGATCGAGCAGCTCGCGACGGTACGAATCCGAATCGAGCATGACGCGCATGGCCGTGCGCAGCGAATAGCGCTGGCGCGGCAGGTCGTTGGACTCGCAGATCATGAGGCCCGTCGTGGAAAGCTGCTTGTCAAAGAGCAGGTTGAGGTTGAGCAGCAGCGGACGCAGCTGCAAGCCAATAAAGAGTGCGATGGCAAGGAACACGCCCAGGATGCACAGGTTGAACAGGTAGTTGAACGAATACATGCCACCGACGGTCTCGCGCAGCAGGTTGATGCCATAGGTGAAGGGCAGCAGCGGATGCAGCCATTGGAAGAAGCCGGGCATCATCTCGATGGGATACATGCCCGACGAGCCGGGGATCTGCACAATGACGAGGATGACGCCAATGGCTTTACCGATATGCTTAAACGTGGTGGACAGCGCATAGATGATGTTGACGTAGGTGAACGAAATAGCGATGCCGCCCAGTACAAAGAGCAGCGGATTGACGCACTGAACGCCAATGACCAGATCTCCCACCGTAACGATGATGGCCTGCAACGCACCCAGGATCACCAGCAGCAGCCAGCGGCCAAAGTAGCCCTGACGCGCCGTAAAGCTACCGATGCCCTCGCGGTCGACCTCGAGTTTATAGATAGCGATGAGTACATAGCCGCCTACCCACAGCGCCAGATTGGTGTAGAAGGGCGCGATGCCCGAGCCAAAGCTCTTGACCGGATAGATTGACTTGGACGTCAGCTCAACCGGAGATGCCATGAAATCTGCCACGTCATTGACGTCGACGTCCATGAGGTCGGCTAACTCGCCCATAGACTCAGAGGTCTGCAGCGCCGCAATGTCATTGGCGGCGGTCGCTAGCTTGTCCTGAACCTTGGCAAGGGAGGCGTCGGTTTGGGACAGCGTGGTCTTTGCCTGCTTGAGCGTGGCGTCGAGCTGCGCCAGCGTGCCGCGCGCGCTCGCTATCGTGGGGGTCATACCCGACACAATGCCGGTCAAATCGCCCGAAACGGCGGCAAAGGAGTCAAGCGCGCTCGAAGCCTTCGGAAGTGCGTTCTGACCCAGATCGGTCTGAGCCTGACCGAGGTTAGCCGTACCGGTCTGAATTGCCGCGTTGAGTGCGTTGCTCGCGTTCGAGATTGCCGTAGCGTCGTTTGCCATGGCGCTCGACTGTGCAGAAAGGCCATCCTTGATGCTCTGCAGCTTCTGGTTTTGCTCGCGAAGCGAATCGATGGTCGATACAATGCGCGCGTCAATTTCCTCGGAACCTGTCGACGTGTCATTAACGAGAATCTCCAAGTGCCCGATAACGGCCTTATTGTGATCGATCGTCGCCTGGAGAGACTCGAGCGAGTTGTCGATGCGGGTGGTCGTAGATGTGACCGTACCCGTTAGCTTGCCAATCGCAGCGTTCGCGGAGGCTGACGTCTTGGTGAGTGCAAGGCTACCTTCCGAGAGTGCCTTGGAGAGCGAGGTGATAGAGTTGCCCGCCGTGGCGCGAGCCTCGCCCAGCAGGTCGTTGCCCTGGGAGATTGCCTGCGTCAGCGACGGTGCCTGACCTTGCAAGCCGGCAAGCGCCGCATCAGCCGAGGCGATAGCGCCACTCGTCTTATCGATGGCGGCATTCATATCGCCAATCGAATCGCGCACCTCACCCAAGGTGTCGGATGCCTCGGACACCGAACTTGTCAGCGAGTCCTGAGTCTGGGTTGCCTTGTCCTTTAAATCGACACCGGCATCCTTGGCGATACTGGCAACAGTCTCGCCCACCGTGGAGACAAACTCCGAGTTGATCTGCTCCTCGATGGTGTTGGCACCGGTATCGGTGACCTTGGGCGCAATGGCGCTCTTCTTCTCATTGACGTAATAGGTGAGCTTCGGCTGATGGTAATTGCCATCGAGCATCGAGACAAGATTGTCGGAGAAGTTCTTGGGGATTACGATCGCCGCGTAGTATTCCCCGCTCTCGACGCCCTCTTTGGCATCGGCAGCCGAGTCGACGAAGGTCCAGCCCAGCTGATCGTTTTCCTTGAGCTGGTCGACCACCTTATCGCCTGCATTGAGCTCGCCCACCAAGTCATTCTGGGTGCCCTGATCGTTGTTGGCGATGGCAATCTTGATACCTTGGGTGTTTCCGTACGGATCCCAGTTTGCCACGATGTTGTACCAGGCATACAGCGAGGGAATGACGCACACGCCCAAGGTAACCACCAGGGCGACGGGGTTCATAAGCAGTCGCTTAATGTCGCGCTTAAATATCGCAAAGGAGACCTTTGCGTTGGATAGTTTGCTGCCGAGACTCACGCTTGGACCATCCATCCTGTCGTTGAATCAAATCGTACTATCAAAAACCATTGTACGTAGGCGCTTTAGCGTCTCGAAGCACAATGGTATTGAGTTTTGCGGGTAGCAATATACTACGAAGATTAGTTAACGTACAGTTGTACAGTATCTCAAATTTCAGCAGGTCACAAAACCACAACCCGCACAAATTAGCAATCCGAATAAATAGTCATTGGGGACGTTCTTAAACGACTAGTCAAACAAGAACGTCCCCAACGACCACTTTTTCTCCGTCCCCAAGGGATCATTATTGGACCGTCGATGTTTTGGTAATGCCAGCGAGCGGTCACCAGAGCGAACAAATTGGCATGAAAAGAGGACGGCATAGACCTTCTGGTCAT
>UQPJ01000087.1:0-5515 GCA_900543015.1 uncultured Collinsella sp. | reverse complement strand
CGCGGGACGATATGTGGGCGCTCAGCACCGGGGACTGCGTTGTTCTGGCTCGGTTCGCCCGGGTGCCGTTGGGCCAGGGATGGGCGTCTTTGCTGATAGGACTTTGTTGAGAGGGAGCTGCTTTTATGCGGCTCTTTCTTTGTTTTTGGGTATATTTGTTTCAGTTGAACTATTCTTGCGGCTGGGCGCGCTTGCGACCAAGAACGCTTTTTTGTAGCCGTCTCGGCTCGTTATTGAGAGGAGACTAACTTTTATGCGTATTGTGTTTATGGGTACGCCTGATTTTGCTGTGCCTTCTTTGACTTCGCTTGTTGAAGCTGGGAATGAGATTGCGCTTGTTGTTACTCGTCCTGATGCTGTTCGTGGGCGTGGTAAGAAGCTAGAGCCGTCTCCTGTTAAGGCTAAGGCACTGGAGCTGGGGTTGCCGGTCATTGAGGCTAATCGTATGACCCCTGAGGTTGTTGAGGCACTCCAGGCTGCCCAGGCTGATATTTTCTGTGTGGCAGCCTATGGTTGCATTTTGCCCGATGAGGTGCTGCATATGGCGCCGCTTGGTATTGTGAATGTTCATGCTTCGCTGCTGCCTCGTTGGCGTGGGGCTGCTCCTATTCAGCGTGCGATTCTCGCTGGTGATGAGGTTGCTGGCGTTTCTATCATGCGCATCGGGCATGGCGTGGATACTGGTGCTTATTGTGCTCAGACTTCCACGTCGGTTGCCGGTAAGCATGCTGAGGCGCTGACCATGGAGCTCGCTGAGCTCGGCGGCAAACTGCTTGCCGACACGCTTCCCTCTCTTGCCGATGGCACTGCCGTGTGGACTGAACAGGATGAGGCGCTCGTTACCCATGCTGCCAAGATTTCTAAGCAGGAGATGCGCTTGGATCCGCAAATGGCGGCGCTCGATTGCGTGCGTCATGTGCTCGCTTCGTCCGATACCGCGCCTGCTCGTTGCGTGATTGCCGGCAAGACCGTGCGTGTGCTCGATGCTGCGGCGGCTGATGTGTCGCTCGGCGAGGGTCAGGTTCTCGTTAAGGCCAAGTGTGTTTACCTGGGCCTTTCTGATGGCTCGGTTGAACTGCTCGAGGTTAAGCCTGATGGCAAGCGTGCTATGACTGCTTCTGCTTGGGCTGCTGGCCTGCAGGGTGCCGATCTTTCGTGGGGTGTTTTGTCATGAGCAAGCTGTCTCCCGCGCGCAAGCTTGCGCTCGATGTGCTGATGGAGGCCGATCGCCGCGGCATGTATGCGCGCGACGTGCTGTCCTCTCGCGCATCGGCCAAGGCTATTGACCAGCGCGATTCCGCTTTTGCCGCCCGCTTGGCGCTGGGTGTGGCCGCCACTCAGGGTATTTTGGACGAGCTGCTCGATCAGTTTCTCGATAAGCCCAAAAAGGTTGCGCCGCGCGTTCGCATGGCGCTTCGTATTTCTGCCTTCGAGATGCTCTACCTGCATACGCCTGGCCGCGTTGCCGTAAGTCAGGGAGTTGAGCTCGTTCGCAGTGGTGCTAAGTCTGCCGCTGGCTTGGCCAATGCTGTACTGCATAAGGTTGCGGATAACGTTGAGGACTTTGCTACGGCGTCCGATGTGAATGAGTCTGAGCGACGATTGGTTCGTCTGTCGCGTCTGATGGGTCTGCCGCGCTGGCTGTGCGCTCGCATTATGGCATCCTTCGACACGCCAGAGGGTGCGCTCAACTTTGCCGGCAATCTGGCGCCCGCGCCGCTGGCTCTGCATGAGAACGCCTTTGCGACTAATCCCGATCCGTATATCTCGCAGCTCGTCGCGCCTGTCTTCCCGGGCTGTCATGCCCCGGTTGATGCCCAGGTTACCGTTTCGTCGGGCGTATTTGAGCGCGCTGCTGCCGTGGCCTCGGATCTTAACGCCCAGCTCATCGCCACAGCTGCCACGCGCCCTGGAAGCTGCCTTGAGATTGGTGCCGGTCGTGGCACCAAGACCTATGTGATGATGTGCCAGGCCAAGCGTGCGGGCTATGAGCGTCAGCATACGGCGCTCGATTTGCATGATCGCAAGTGCGATCTGAATCTCGCTCGCCTGCATAAGGCCGGTATTCAGGGCGTTCGTACGGTTTCGGGTGATGCCTGCGAGCTTGATGAAGTACTGACGTCGTTTGATGCCATGCTTGGCAAGCCGGTTAAGTTCGACACGGTCTTTATCGATGCGCCGTGCTCTGGCACCGGCACCATGCGTCGTCATCCCGAGATCCCTTGGCGCCTGACCGAAAAAGATGTGACGGTTGAGCTGCCCAAACTGCAGCTTACGATGCTCAAGGAGGCTGCTGCCCGCGTGGCTGCCGGCGGCGAGCTCATCTATGCGACGTGCTCGGTCTTCGACGAGGAGAATACGCAGGTGGTGGACGCTTTCCTGAACTCTCCCGAGGGCACCGGTTTTAGCCTGGAGCCGCTCTCCGAGGCGCAGATCCTGCAACTTCCCGAGTTCGATCAGGCCAAGAAGCTCGTATCCGTTCGTCAGAACGATCGAGGCCTCTTCCAAAGCGTGCCGGTAAACGCCGACTCCTACGACGGCCACTTCTGCGCCCGCCTGGTCCACAAGTAGCTACTAAGTTGCGGTGAAATAGGGATTGAATAGCGGCTTCCGCCCGCCAAACAGTCCTTATTTCACCGCAACTCATAAGGAAACTTGGGCAGCTAAAGAATCAGCCCTGCGATTGGTGTCGGTCGCGGGGCTGATTGGTTTCTAGTGGTTACGCGGGCAGTTGGCGCAGCAGCCGTTGGTGGCGCTGGTGCTGGAGCCGCCGCTTCGCTGGTCGGTGTTGTAGAAGCCGCTGCCCTCAAATTTAATACCGCTGGTCGAGAACGTCTTGGCCGCCGGGGCACCGCAGCTCGGGCACACGACCTCGGGAGTCTCGGACATGGGATGCTCAACCTCAAACACGTTGCCGCAGCTCGAGCACTTGTAATCGTAGCGCGCCATAATACTTCCTTTTCAGCACAAAGCGGGCAGATCGCTCTGCCCGCAAAAATTCAAACGTCTGTAACTGTACCCTATATCGGGCGTTTTATCACGCTTCGCCCCAGAATCTATGCGTGTTGCGCAGGAGCTGTGCGGTTTTGCCCTCAGCGGCCGCAACGTCGGCCTCGTCAGCCTGCCAGGTCCAGTTGCCCGTGGCCACGCCCGGTACGTTCATGCGCGTGTCGTCGCCAAGCCCCAGCACGTCCTGCAGCGGCATCATCACCAGGGGAGCGTCGCTTGTCAGCGCGTCGCTCATCAGCTTGGCTGCCACCTCAACACCGCTCGGCTCGTCGCCGCCCGCAAAGGAGCGCGTGCACCAACCCGCGAGCGTCGACGTGTCGTGAGTCGATGTGTACAGGATCTTGCCGGGCGAAGGGTGCACGCCGCAACGAACGTCGTAATCGCTAAACTCCAGTACGTCCATACCGGGGAAGCCGCAAGTCGAAGCCATGGCGCGAACGCCGGGCGTCAGGTAGCCCAGGTCCTCGGCGATAAAGTTGAGCGGCCCCAGCTCGTCATAGGCGGTCTGGAACAGGTCCTTGCCCGGGCCTGCCGGCCAACGCCCGTCGGCGCAGGCCTTACCCGCGGGAATGCTAAAGTAGCTGTGGAAGCCCAGGAAGTGATCCAAGCGCACGCGGTCGTAGAGCGAAAACGCACGACGCAGGCGATCCATCCACCAGCTATAGCCGTTCTGCTTCATGTGGTCCCAGCGGAACGTCGGGTTGCCCCACACCTGGCCCTCGGGCGCAAAGTTGTCGGGCGGCGCGCCAGAAATCTCAATCGCCTTACCGGTATCGGACAGCCAGAAGTTCTCGGGCTCGCTCCATGCATCGGCCGAATCGTCCGAGACATACATCGGGATATCGCCGATGACCTCGATGCCCTTCTTGTGCGCGTAGTTCATGAGCTCGCACCAGGCTAGGTCAAAGCGGTACTGCATGTACGCCTGAAGCTCGGCCTCGTCGTGGAAGCGCTTGTCGTCAATCAGGTGCTCGTTGTAGCGCGCAACATCTGCCGGCCAATCGTGGCGCGACTCGCCCTCATAGTATTTCTTGACGGCCATATAGACGCAGTACTTCTCGAGCCAATCGGCATTGCGATGTTTAAACGCGGTGTACAGCGGATCGGCATCCTCGCCGCCACGGGCCTTCCAGGTCTCAAAGTCGGCTGCTAGCTCCTCGTGGCTTTCGGGCAGCAGGTCGATATTGCCTGCAAAGGCCGAAGGACCGGCGTAAGGGGAGCGGAAGAAGTCCGTGGGGTTGACGGGCAGGACCTGCCAGTAGCGCATGCCCATAGCGGACAGATGGTCGATAAAGCGACGCGTGGGTGCGCCGATCGTGCCGGGCTTGCCGTCATCGGTCGGTACCGAGGTGATATGGCACACAACGCCCGCGCCGTGATCGAGCGGCTCCTGCAAGCGCTGCTCGGCATGGTGATAGATGATCGACGAGCCCAGCGGATACAAGTCGAGCGTGACCGTGCCGTTGTGGATCTCGCACTCGTGACCGCTGATCACGTCACTCGCGCATTCGTCGAGCGCCGGAATCGTCACGCGGTGCGAATTGCGCAGACTACGGTTGATGATAACCGTCGCGGACTCGCCATCCTTGCCCGTGCGGTTGTATGCCAGCACCTCGTCGTTGAGCGCGAAGGCCTTGATCTCGCCGTCGATCATAAACGGCAGTGCGCGACGTACGGCGGAGGCGTTTTTGACAATAGCCAGCGTGTCGAAGTCGTGCAGTTGGTCCTTGGTCGGCAGGGTGCGGCGGTTGCCCGGATCGGTTAGACCCTCCAGGCCGTATTCGTCGCCGTAGTAGATCGAAGGCACACCGGGGAAGGTCATCTGCATGAGCGTGGCGAGCCAAAAACGGCTCTTGGCCAGG
The DNA here is from genome assembly GCA_900543015.1 of uncultured Collinsella sp. Lineage (GTDB taxonomy): Bacteria > Actinomycetota > Coriobacteriia > Coriobacteriales > Coriobacteriaceae > Collinsella. The sequence continues at coordinate 644 of UQPJ01000087.1, read as the reverse complement.
CCCATCGAGTTCTCGTCCAGGCGCCATTTGCTGCGCTCGCTCTCGGGCAGCTGCGACTCATCGGGGCCGCCGCCGAGCACCGAGATAATGCGCGGACGGTCGTGGCTCGAAAGCAGATTAAGTGCGCAGGACAGGGCCTCACGGGGATAGTTCTCGCGCAGGGTCTCGATATCCTCAGCGGCCTCGTAGGCGTTCTTGTAGCCCATCAAAAAGCCGATGACCATGTCGCGGAAGGGGTAATCCATAGCAGAGTCCAACTCGGAGCCCTGTAGGTAGCGACGCAGATGGCCGTAGCTAATCTTGTTGGAGGCGTCTTCCCAGACTTCGCCGAGCAACAGTGCGTCAGGCTTTTCGGCAAGTACTGCCTTCTTGATCTCGGTCAGGAAGTCGTCCGAAAGCTCGTCGGCCACGTCTAGGCGCCAGCCATGAGCGCCGGCACGTAGCCATTTACGGATCACGCCGTCCTTGCCCAGGAGCCGCTCGCGTACCAGCTCAGAGCTCTCATTGATGGCGGGCATATTGCCCACGCCCCACCAGCAGTCGTATGAGCCGTCCTCATGGAAATAAAACGCATCGCGCCATGGCGAATCCTCGCTCTGCCACGCGCCCACGCCGGGGTAGTTGCCGTAGCGGTTGAAATAGAT
>UQPJ01000086.1:0-5623 GCA_900543015.1 uncultured Collinsella sp. | reverse complement strand
GGTTAGCAAACGTCGCAAGCCTGCGGACTTCCATTTGAGCTGCTGGACTCAGAGACTTTTCGGGGATGTAGAGCATGTCAGCTTGCGTGACGGGCAGCGATGACGGAAAGTCCCGCGGCGTGAGCGGGAGCCGCTTTCGCGGCCTCTGGGAATGTGGCGCAGTGGTGTTTGCCGTCGCCGTAGCCGCTATTCCATGCGGTCTATTATCGATGCTCTCAATCAGACCTTGCACCGTCACGCGCGGGATTAACTGGATTTGCGAAAGGTAGAGCCATTGATCGGGAAAGGGCTCAAATTGCTCGTCAACAAATACACTGTTCCCTTTTCGCTGCGCTTTTCCTTGAAAGGGTAGCGCTATGAGATTTCCGAAGCCGCCCTCGGGAATGGTGGACTGCGCGGGCAACATTCGGTCAAAAGCTTCGAAGGTGATTGTCTTGTTGAGCATCGCCGCTTCGGCGATAAGGCTGCTTCCAAAATCTCGTGCAGTCTTTGCGCTAGCGAGCTCTAGGAAGAAAAACCAGACATGTGCGCCGTTGCCTGATCTCGATCGTTCAACTGCAGCATCGATTCCATGGCTTTTTGCGACAAGCCGAATGGCATTGGTCGCTTCTTTCCAATCGGCTCCGTCAAAATCGATGACCAGGACTTTTGTGTTGCTGTCACTATCGAGAACATACTGACCTATGACGTCTCGGAGCCTGTCGTCATTGCCTTTGAAATGGTCGATGATCGTGGCATCGCTCAACTCGGGGAAGACGCGGCTGCCGCATTCTGCGCATTTGACTTTCTGATGGCTCGCTTTGGGACAAGTGCCTGACTTCCACTCATTTGCGCAGGCGGGTGCATAGCCGATTCCCCCGTCTTTTCTGCGGTACCCATGAGCGTAAACATCTTTACGACCAGTAAAGAGATTGCGAAAGAGCTCGAGTTTGTCGCGCGCTGGGCTCGCGCTGGTGACGATGCCCTCGGCCTGTGCCCGTTTGTCGAAAGATCTGCCAGCTTTCTCCCATTCTTCGAGCGTTGCGTAACGGATGTCTGGACCGTTGCTGCAGATGACGATTTGACTTTGCGGCTCCGATACGTGAGAGATTGCTTTCTTGAATTGGAATAACGTGTCCCCGATGAGGGCGTATTGATGCGTGACGTTGCTCATGTAAATGCCGTCCTTGTCAGGGTTCATTGAAATGAGGGTACGTTATTTTGGTTGTTGGGGCGCTCGGCTCTTGTTTCGGTTCGGTGATAGTGGAGTGCGGCTCCGTGAGTGGTGTTCGGGTGGCGCCAAAGTGTGTGCGGCTGTTGCGGAATGGGTTTTAGCGGATATGGGGTGGGTTAGAGACAACAGGGAGTTGCCCCCGAATGGGCTGGTGGGCAAAAAATGGCAAATATGAGTACTGTTGTTGGAGTAGTATCATATCATCTGGAATGAATCTAAGACAATCGCTTGAAATTGGATATAGTCAACCCCCTAAACAGGGCGATTCGGGACGGTATGGTGTTCGAAATTGACTGAAGGTGACAAATTCAGCCATATTTCGCTGCTACTAAATTGGTAACAGTACTCATATTTGCCATTTTTTGCCCACGGGGTATCGCAGAGGGGGTCGGATAAAGCGTCAATCGCCATCATTATCTCGATTGGGTGGCTGAGCGGCAATGAAGTTGCGGCGCAATGGGAAGCGGTTTGCGGCCTTTCGACTAAAACGGTCCTGTTCCGCCGCAACTTCTAAAGAAACGCCGGCGCGCCCTGAGTTGGGTGCGCCGGCGTGATGGTTTTGCTGCGGCTGGTAGTACCTCGGTCGCTCGACAGTCCCGGCATGTCCGGCCTTGTCAGACAAACCTTTGTTGGCGCTTGACGTTTGCCATGATAAAACCTGCCAAAATAAACCTGTCCCTAATTGGCAGGTTGGTAGCGGGGGCAATAGCTGATGGCTATGGCGTCCACGCCTACATGGGTGGCGATGGTGCAGCCGATGGGACCGGTGCCGGCGTCTACGTAGTCTTGGCCCGCGAGCGCTTGGCTGACGAGCTCCTGCTCCTCGGCGGCGCCGGTCGTGAGCACGCGCACGCTTGAGCCCGGGTGCTCGTCCAAAAACGTGAGGCAGTCTGCCATGGTGCTGGCGACGATACGCTTGGCGCCGCGGCCCTTTTTGATGGCCTTGATCTCGCCCGACTGCCACTCCGGCGAAACGGCCAGGCGAATGTTGAGCATCTGCGTCAGCTGGCCGGCGAGCTTGGGGGCGCGGCCGTTTTTGACCAGGTTCTCGAGCGTTCGGGGAATCAGCAGCAGATGGGCGTCGGGCAACGTCGCGCGGATCTGCGCCTCGGTCTCGTCCAAGCTGCGGCCGTCCTCGCGCATGGCAAGCGCGTACTCCACCAGCAAGCCCTCGGCGCCCGAGCCGGTGCGCGAATCGATGCAGCGCACGTCGAGCTCGTGGGTCTCGGCCACCAGGCTGGCGTTGGCATAGCAGGCGGACCACTCGCTGCACAGCGAGATAAAGATCGCGCTATCGTGGCCGTCGGCGAGCACGCGGTCAAAGAGTGCCTTGAACTCGCCGGCGCTCGGCTGCGAGGTGTGCGGCAGCTGCTCAGAGCCGGCCATGCGCTCGACGTACTCCTGAGCGGTAATCTGCACCTGGTCGAGCAGGTCCTCGCCTTCGATAATCACATGCAGCGGAATCACGTAAATGCCAAGCTCTTGAGCACGGGCGGGGGAGATGTCCGACGTGGAGTCGGTTATGATGGCAAAAGACATAATTGCACCTTTCGTTGGGGCGCGACGGCGCCGCCTTCTGAGAGCAAAGTGCGACAAGTATAGTGGAGTTGCTCTACATTGCTAGGTTCAATTGTTGAATAGTCAACAGTTTGAAGTGTCGGTGTGGAAATCGTCAACTGGGGAAGAGGAATGCCGATGGAGGCGTTGGAGATATGCAGGCGGCCGGTTGTGCTGTTCGATTTTGACGGCACGGTGGCCGATACGGGTCGGGCGGTGATGACCTCGACGCGCAAGGCGCTGACTGCGCGCGGGTTTTCGGAGGCGCAGATGGGTGACCTGCGCCGCATGATCGGGCCTCCGCTGTGGAAGAGCTTCCACGACTTTTACGGCTTTACGCGCGAGGAGTCGCTCGTGGTGGCAGATGAGTACCGTGCCTTTTTTGATGAACTGGGACCGGAGGAGTATCCCGTGTTCAATGGGGTCCCCGAGCTGCTGGATGGGTTGGTCGCCCAAGGCAAACGTATGGCCGTGGCGACGTCGCGCATGGAGGCCAAGTGCATCGACATGGTGCATGAGCTCGGGCTCTCTCAGTTTGAGGCGGTGATTGGCATGAATCCGCCGCAGGGGCGCGAGACCAAGGCCGATTCGATCCGCGATGCGCTGACGGCGCTCGGTGCGACGGCCGACGAGGCCGTGATGATCGGCGACCGCTTTAACGATGTGGAGGGCGCGCACGCAATGGGCGTGCCGTGCATCGGCATCTATTCGGGCGCGGCGGCGCCGGGTGAGCATGAGACCGCGGGCGCTGATGCGGTGGTGCACTCGGTGGCCGAGCTTGCTAAACTTTTCGCTATATAAGTATGTGATGTGAGGGGCGGGCACGCTCGCCGCTCATTGGTAAGGAGGTCGTCCATGAATCAGGTGGAGCAGAGCGTCGCTGAGTATGTCGATGAGGTCTGGGAAGATGTCGTCGCCGATATCGAGCAGCTGGTGAGTTATCCGTCCGTGGCAGTTTCTGCCGATGCGGAGCCCGGCGCGCCGTTTGGCCGCCCGGTCCGTGACGCGCTCGATTGCGCGCTCGGCATTGCGCAAAAGCTCGGCTACCAGACGAGCGACGACGAGGGCTATGTGGGCATTGCCGATATCCCGGGCCGCGGCGACAAGCAGCTCGCGACCATTTGCCATGTGGACGTGGTGCCCGCCGGCCCTGGCTGGAACACCGACCCGTTTGCGATGGAGCGTCGCGAGGGCTGGCTGCTTGGCCGCGGCGTTATCGACGACAAGGGCCCTGCCGTGCTGTCGCTCTACGCCGGCGCCTATCTGCTCAAGCACGGTATTAACCCGCGCTACACCTTCCGCGCGCTGCTGGGCTGCGATGAGGAAGTGGGCATGTCCGACGTTCACCATTATCTGGAGAACCACGCGAACCCCGACTTTTTGTTTACGCCCGATGCCGAGTTCCCGGTCTGCAATGCCGAGAAGGGACAGTTTGGGGCGACGTTTGTGAGCTCCAAGATCGACGGCGGGCGCGTTGTGTCCTGGAGCGGTGCCGAGGCGAGCAACGCTATTCCGTCGCAGTCTATCTGCGAGCTTGCGATTGCCGCCGATGAACTGCCGGCGCCTGTTGAGAATGCCGGCCGCCTGGAGATCACGGCGCTCGATAACGGGCATGCGCAGATTTTTGCCCACGGCATTGGCGGTCATGCCTCGATGCCCGAGGGGACGATCAATGCCGTCGGCCTCATCGTGGCGTATCTGCGCGAGGCCGAGGATGCGTTTGGTGCCCGTGACGAGCGCCTGCTGACGCCTGCCGAGCACCAGTTCGTCAAGTTCCTGGCCTTTGTGCATGCGGATGCCTATGGCCGCGGCCTGGGTATCGATGCGACGAACGCGGCGTTTGGCCCGCTCACGTGCAACCCCGGCGTCATCCGCGTGGTGGATGGCCACATTGAGCAGGTCATTGACGTGCGTTTCCCCGACAGCACGAGCGCCGATACCATCCGCGAGCAGCTCGAGCCACTTGTGGGCCGCTTTGGCGTGACGTATCGCGTGGATCGCGCAAAGGTGCCGTTCTCGGTCTCTGCCGACGATCCGGCTGTGAAGGCGCTTATCGATACCTATAACGAGTTTACGGGCAAGCATGTCGAGCCCTTCGCCATGGGCGGTGGCACGTACGCACGCAACTTTGCCCGCGCCGTCTCGTTTGGCCCCGAGGAGACCGGCCTGGAGCTGCCCCCATGGGGCGGCCAGATGCACGGCCCCAACGAGTGCGCCAACGAAGAGCAGCTCAAGCAGGCGCTCAAGATCTACATCGTGGCAATCCTGCGCCTCAACGAACTCGAGCTGTAGGGCTTCCCCAGGCACCCGACCTTGCCCCTCAAACCGTCGCTTGCGTACCAAAGTGCGCGGAGCTGCTCTTTCACGGCAACCTCGGGCGCCTGGGAAAGCCGTTTCCTTGGTTGGTTAAAAGGTTTAGGAGTTATATGTCGGAAAATATTGAGCAGCCGTTGCCCAGCACGTTTGAGGAGTTCAACGAGCAGCGCAAGGCCGCGTTTATTCGCGTCAAGGATTATAAACAGGCCGGCAATCGCCTGGTCGGCTTTTTGTGCAGCTATACGCCGCTCGAGATTATCGATGCCGCGGGGGCCGCAAGTGTCGCTCTGTGCGGTACGTCCGATGAGGTGATCCCCGAGGCCGAGAAGGTACTGCCCGCGAACCTCTGCCCGCTCATCAAGTCGACCTACGGCTTTGCCTACTCGCAAAAGTGCCCGTTTACGTACTTTAGCGACATGATCATCGGCGAGACCACCTGCGACGGCAAGAAGAAGATGTACGAGCTGCTGGGGGAGCTCAAGCGCACGCACATTCTGCACGTCCTAACGGGGAGGTTTCCATGTAATCCGCACATTC
>UQPJ01000085.1:0-5632 GCA_900543015.1 uncultured Collinsella sp. | reverse complement strand
TGCTTCGTCTCAGGGTACCCTACCTTGGACCGTGCAAAAAACGGAGTATTCTGCAACGTGACCGCGCCAGCACCGCCGCGGGTGGGCAAAACTGTAGGGCGCCGTATCATTCTAAGTCCCGACATGGCGAGAATGACGCGCCCCCTGCTCCGGAAAACGGCGAAATCTGACTCGGAACGCTCGCTAGGGATATCCGAAGGCCACCGTTGGCGACGTCGAATCATATGCAGACAACTCGAACTGCAGAATACTCCAAAAAATGCACGGCGCACCCCATAGGACCCATTGCTGCATGGCAGGAAACAAGCCCACGGCATCCTCTAGATGCATTCCCGAGGAAATCACATTTGAACTAGCGATCGGATACGGCAAACAAAAGGGCCCCGAACGTAGTTGCTCGGGGCCCTTGGTTCACCTCGCTCTAGCGGGCGATGCGTATGTTATTTGCGCTTGCCGCCGCCGTCGCCGGGGCGACGGGAGCTGCTACCGCGCTTGCCGCCACGGCTGTTGCCATAGCTGCCACGATTATCGCGACCGCCGGCACGGCCGCCGCGGGAGCCGGCCTGGTTGCCGCCACGCCCGCCACGATAGCCGCCACGACGCTCATCGCGGGTGTCGTCGTAGTTGCGCCAGTCATCGCGACGATCGCGGCTGGCACGCGGGTCGCGACGATCGCGCGACTCATTCGAACGACCGGCGCCGCTGCGGCCACCGTTGCCACGAGCGCCCTCGCGACGCTCACCACCGCGGCCGCCCTCGCGGCCTCCGCGCTCGTCAAAGCGCTTGCCGCCGCGGGACTCGCCACCGCGGGTACCACGCTCGTCACGCGAACCACGGCCTTCGCCGCCGCGACGCTCATCACGGCCACCGCGCTCGTCATCACGACCGGAATGACGGCGGTCGCCCGCACCGCGCTTGCCACCGCGCGAACCGCGGCCCTCGTCCTCGCGCTCGACACGACGACGGCCACCGCGATCCTCATCCTCGCGACGGCGGCGATGTGCCTCACCCTGGAACTGCTTGGCACGACGCTCGGCACGGTTACCGCGCGCAGGCTGCTCAGCGGCACCAGCACCAGCGCGCTCCTCGGCAGCCACCTCGCGGGCCACGCTCTCAACAGCCTCGTCCACGCGAGCCTGAACGCCCTCGCGCACGCGGGTCTTCCCGCCGCGCTTGGGACGGCTCGGACGCTCGCCGTCGCCGCGGCGCTCGTCGCGACCGCGGTTGGAACGACCGGCAACATCGCCGTAATCGTCGCCGTTGCGCTTGCCGTCGCGACGTGCCTGCTCAAGCTTCTTCTTGCTCTTGGACTTGCCGCGCTTGGTCTTCTTCTTCACCTTAAAGGCCGCAGGGTCGCGCTCGGGATCAACCGCGGGCGGATTGGGACCCACGTGCAGGTCGCCGGCCTCGTAGATGTCGGCGGTCTTGTCCATGAGCTTCTCGATCTCGTAGAACTCGTCCACGTCCTGCTCGGTCACAAACGTGATGGCCCAGCCCAGCTCGCCGGCGCGTCCCGTACGACCAATACGGTGGATGTAGTCGGTCGGCTCGGCCGGCACGTCAAAGTTCACGACGTAGCGCACGTCGCTAATGTCGATGCCGCGGGCGAGTACGTCGGTTGCCACCAACACGTCGACGGTACCGTCGCGGAAGGCCGAAAGGGCACGCTCGCGCTGGGCCTGGCTGCGGTTGCCGTGAATCGCGGCGGCCTTGATGCCCTTACGCTCCAGACGACGGCAGCAGCTGTCGGCGCGGTGCTTGGTGCGCATAAAGACGATGGTGCGCTCCGGGCCCTCCTTCTTGAGGAACTCGGGCAGCAAGTTGTTCTTGGCCTCGATGGACACCGGGAACACAAACTGGTCGACGGTGTCGGCGGTCGACGTGGCGGGCGCGATCTCCACGCGGGCCGGGTCGCTCACCAGGTCGGTGATCTCGCCCACGGCTTCCTCGTCGAGCGTGGCCGAGAACAGCAGCGTCTGGCGCTCGGCCGGCGTCTCGCGCACAATGCGGCGGACGGCGGGCAAAAAGCCCATGTCGAGCATGCGGTCGGCCTCGTCGAGTACCAGCACCTTGACCTCGTCCAGGTGGCAAGCGCCCTGCTCGATCAGATCGACCAGACGGCCCGGCGTGGCGACCAGAATGTCGCAGCCGTACTTGAGCGCCGCGGTCTGCGGCTTGTAGCTCACGCCGCCCACGACGGTCACGGCAACGTGGCCCGTGACGTCGGCGATCTTGCTCGCGACCTCGTCGATCTGCTGGGCGAGCTCGCGCGTGGGGGTGATGACGAGCATCACGGGGCCACGGCCGTTGCCCTCGGGCTTTTTAGCACCGCGACGGCGGTTGCGGCCGCCGCGCTCGCGCACGGGTTTGGGAGGAGCGATGTGCTCCAGATTGTTCATGGTCGGCAGCAAAAAAGCGGCCGTCTTGCCGGTGCCAGTCTGAGCGGCAGCAAGCAGGTCGCGGCCCTCGAGCACCACGGGGATTGAGCCGGCCTGCACGGGCGTCGGCGCCGTGTAGCCCAGGTTCTCGATGGCACGAAGCATCTCGTCCGAAAGTCCCAGCTCGTCAAAGGCGGGCAGGCTCTCGGTAGCGGACTCGACGGCCTGGGCAGCATTGGCCTCATCGGCGGCATCGAAGGCAGCCTGGGTCATGGCCTCGCGGGTCTCGTCCAGGATCTCGGCGTCGGTGACGTCGGATACAGAATTACGCATATGTTGTTGTTCCTTATCTGCACGCGCAATGGGCACGGCATGCGGCCGCGCGGGCGTGCTTGGTAGTGCGCTAATACATACAAAAACGGGTGCGCACAGAGAGGACGTTGCTCAGCACGCTGGCGATCGCTTTGGCAGCCCTATCACGCGCCGTCCAGACGCAGCGGCCATAAGCGATGGAGCAGATTCGCCGCGGGTTAGTATACCCGTGCTTCGCATGCCCCCACGTAAACCACAGATGACGGAGCGGACGAGGCGGGCCTGGGCCGATTGTCTCGATCTGTAACATCTAGAACCCAAAAACCGGTCTAACTGTTACAGATTGAGACAAACTCAAACCTCGCAAAACAAAATCTCAATCTGTAACAGTTAGAGGTCATTTTCCCCGCTAGATGTTACAGATCGAGATGTTTGACATGAGCTGCCAACGATTGAGCAGCCACCCGCATCTGTAGCGAAATGTCATACATTTTCATCCCCACTTGACACCCCCAGGGGGTATGGGTGTATAGTATCGGCAGGTTAACAATTCCAACACCGAACTGCAGAAAGGAGAAACCATGGCTCAAGATAAGTTCGACGTGGGCGGCATGACATGCGCCGCCTGCCAGGCGCATGTGGATCGCGCCGTGAGCAAACTCGACGGCGTCCAAAGCGTCGCGGTCAACCTGCTCGCCGGTTCCATGATGGTCGACTACGACCCCGCGCAGGTCACCTCCGACGACATCTGCACCGCTGTCGACCGCGCGGGCTACTCGGCCTCGCCCATCAGCACGGGCACCGACGCTGTCCAAAGCGGAAGTGCGCAAGCCAGGTCCGGCGCCGCGCATATGGAGTCGCCGACCAAAAAGTTGGAGGCCGCCGCCTCTGCCATGCGCACCCGCCTCATCGTCTCGATCATCTTCCTCATCCCGCTGTTCTACATAGGCATGGGGCACATGCTCGGTTGGCCACTGCCCGGCGTCTTCACCGACCATGCCCACAGCATGACGCTCGCCCTCACCGAGCTCGTCCTGCTCATCCCCATCGTCTATGTCAACGACGCGTACTTTATCAATGGGTTTAAATCGCTCGCGCACGGCGCGCCTATCATGGACGCCCTCATCGCCGTGGGCGCCACCGCGTCCATCGCCTGGTCGCTCTACGCCATGTTCATCATGGCCGACCAGCTAGCCGCAGGTCAGGTGCACGAGGCCATGATGACGAGCATGGACAACCTATATTTTGAGAGCGCCGGCACCATCCTGTCGCTCGTCACCGTGGGCAAATACCTCGAGACGCGCAGCAAGTCCAAAACCGGCGGCGCTATCGAGGCGCTCATCGACTTAGCACCCAAGACCGCGACCGTCGTGGCCGAGGACGGTATCGAGGCCACCGTCGACGTCGATGCCATTCTGCCCGGCCAGGTGCTGCGTGTGCGCCCCGGCGAGTCCATCCCCGTTGACGGCGTGGTGCTCGATGGCAGCTCGGCCGTGGACGAAAGCGCGCTCACCGGCGAATCCATTCCCGTGGAGAAGACCGCCGGCGACACTGTCAATGCGGCCACGGTCAACCGCACGGGCTCGTTTACCTTCCGCGCCACGCGTGTGGGCGCCGATACGTCGCTCGCCAAGATTATCCAGCTCGTCGAGGACGCCAACGCTACCAAGGCGCCCATCGCCCGCATGGCCGACAAGGTCGCCGGCGTGTTCGTGCCCGTGGTGTTCGTGATTTCGGCCGCAACCTTTGCGGTGTGGATGGCACTGACCGGCAGCATAAACGAGGCGCTCACCTCCGCCGTGGCCGTGCTAGTGATCAGTTGTCCGTGCGCGCTGGGCCTGGCCACCCCCGTCGCCATTATGGTGGGCACCGGCAAGGGTGCCGAGATGGGCATCCTGTTCAAGAGCGCCGAGGCGCTGGAGAATCTGCGCAGCGTGGGCACCGTGGTGCTCGACAAGACGGGCACCGTCACCCGCGGCAAGCCGGCCGTGACCGACATCGTGGTTGCCGCGCGCGCCGACGGCTCGCCCGCCATGAGCGAAAAGGCGCTGCTCAAGCTGGCCGCCGCGCTGGAGCGCTCGAGCGAGCACCCGCTGGCAGAGGCGATTATGGCCGAGTGCGAGGCACGCGGAATCGTCGCGCGCATGGTCGAGGACTTTGCCGCCGTGCCTGGACGAGGCGTTACGGCGCGCGAGGGGCAGAATGTCATCGCAGCCGGCAACGTGCGCCTGATGAACGAGCTGGGCGCGGAGGTGCCCGCCGGTCTTGCCGAGCAGTTCGCTGCCGAGGGCAAGACGCCGCTGTTCTTCGCCAAGAACGGCGAGCTTGCCGGCACCATCGCCGTGGCTGACGAGGTCAAAGAAACGAGCGCCGAGGCCATCGCCGCGCTCCGCAAGCTCGGCGTCGACGTGCGCATGCTCACCGGCGACAACCGCGTGACGGCCGAGGCCATCGCCCGCCGCGTGGGACTCACCAGCGAACAGGTTATCGCCGACGTCCTGCCCGCCGACAAGGAACGCCACGTGCACGAACTGCAGGATGCGGGCAGCAAGGTCGCCATGGTGGGCGACGGCATCAATGACTCCCCCGCCCTGGCGCGCGCCGACGTGGGACTTGCCATTGGCACCGGCGCCGACATCGCCAAGGAGGGCGCCGACGTGGTACTCATGCGCAGCGACCTCATGGATGTTGCGCGGGCCATCGAGCTTTCGCGCGCCACGATTCGCAACATCAAGCAGGACCTGTTCTGGGCGCTGTTCTACAACGGTATCGGCATTCCGCTCGCCGCGGGCGTGTTCTTCCCGCTCACCGGCTGGCAACTCTCGCCGATGTTTGGCGCTGCAGCCATGAGCTTATCGAGCGTGTGCGTCGTAAGCAATGCGCTGCGCCTGAAATGGTTGATTTCCGATCTCAGCCGAACACATTGAGCATATAGGCCGTTC
>UQPJ01000084.1:0-6114 GCA_900543015.1 uncultured Collinsella sp. | reverse complement strand
GGGCCCACTCGCCGCTGCGGCACTGCTCCGGCGTCGCCTCGCACATGTCGCGCATGGCGCGCTCGAAGCGCTCGGGCTCCTGGGCGATGGCGCCGAAGCTCCAGCTCTCGAAGCCGGTCCACGCGTCGCCGTCGCGCTTGAGCGTCCACCACTCGTCGCCGCCGTTCACCTGCTGGATGAACGCGAGGTCGCGGTAGCAGAGCCCCTGGCGTATGGCCCAGTTGCCCGAGCCGAGCGCCTCGCGGAGCCTGTCGACGCTGTCCGTGCGGGAGAACTCGTAGGGGTACTCCTCGAGGAACGGGTCGTCCTGCCAGTCGAAGCCGCCGACCTTGAGCCAGCCGTTCTCCTGGCACTTCTCCACGAGCCCGTCGTGCTCGCGGCCGGTTATCCTCTCGAAGCCGTCCATGGGCCCTCCGCCTTTCGTTTGTTGCTTGGCGGGCGGCGTCCTCGCGATGGGGGCACGGTGCGAGTCGGAGCAGGCGTGCGTGCTGGCGCGTCGGCGCCGCCCAAGACGTGTATAGCGATTTCGATTGCGGCGGGCATCGGGGCCGCCCGCGATGGGTCGAGCTGGGTCGAGCCGTCCGCGCCTCCACGGGAAGCGCACAGGCTAGGCGCGCCGGCGCCTATCCCTTCCGCCCAGGTAGACGGGCCTGCAGGTCTGGGAGATCCTGCTCGCGATCGCCTCTGCCGTGACGCGCTCGCCGCGCCTTGCGAGCCTGTCCGCCAGCGCGCTGGGCGCGTAGTTCGACGTGACGATGGTCGGGCGCATGTCCTCGTAGCGCGCGTCGAGCACGCTGAACACGGTGCCGACGGACCATTCCGTCGCGTCCTCCTTGCCGAGGTCGTCGAGCACGAGGACGTCGCACTTGGCGTACCGCGCGACGGCGGCCTCGGTGCCGCCCTCGTCGAACGTCGCCTTCACGCGCTCGAGCATGCCCTTGGCCGTCGTGAAGGCGACGTCGTAGCCGGCCTCGGCGAACAGCCTGGCCATGGCGGAGGCGGCGTGCGTCTTGCCGGCGCCGACGCCCCCGTGTATGTAGAGCCCGGCGCCCCCGTTGCCGGCGAACGAGGCGATGTACTCGGCGAACTCGGGGCGGTCGGCCTCGGCGGCCCAGTATCGCCTGGGGATGCCCGCGCGCGAGAGCTCCTTCTCCCGGCGGGCCGCCTCCTCCTTGGCGGCGAGGGCGGCGCGCCTTCGCGCCTCGGCCTCCCGCTCGCGGGTGGCGCCCTCGCACGGGCAGGGGGCGGCGGAGACCCAGGCGACCCTGCCCGCCAGCGCAGCGCCGAGCGGATCGAGGGCGGCGCCGCAGTGCGGGCACGCCCTCTGCTCCGGCTCGTCGAAGGAGAGCCCGGCCGCCCGGGCCTGCTCCAGGGTGATGAGTCCCGCTCGGTCCATCGGGCGCCCCTTCCTTATCTTCTGAAGTCCTTGTTGTCCCTTTTGCTTATTGGGTGGCATATCGTCAGGGGTTTCCCTGTCGTCTCGTCAGGGGTTCGGGCTGCGAACCCTGACGGTTCGTCACCCTTTCGCGTCCGGAACCCTGACGAACCGTCAGGGGTTGCCAGCGCTCCGGGCGGCAGCCTCTCGCGCACGATGCGGTACCGCTTGGTGGCGTGCCCGCGCGCCGGGGCGTGCACGCCGCACTCTTCGATGAGGCCCCGGTCGAGCAGGTCGCGGATGGCGCGGTGGACGCTGCGCTCCTGCACGTTGAGGAATCGGGCCAGGCCGCCCTTGCTCTCGAAGTAGCCGCACCCGGCGTCGCAGAAGCCGAAGATTCGCGCGTAGACGAGCAGGGGAAGGCCGGAGAGGCCCAGGTCCGCCATCATGAAGTGCCGTACCGTCGTGAACTCGCGCGGGGAGGGGCCGTCGCGCCCCTTCGGGCCTGCGGCCGCCATCGGCGCTAGCCCCTTCTGGGCGAGCCGACGATGCTGTTCCGCTCGACCCATGCGACGAGCTCGTCGTGCAGCACGATGCCGTCGCGCGTCTTGCCGCCGATGTAGCGGATCGGGAACGGGTCGTCGGGGTCCTTGGCGAGCCGGTACATGGCGTCGCGGCTGATGCGCAGCATCGCGCACGCCTCGTCGGCGCCGAATATCGCGTTGGTCGATGCTATGAGCCTCACCTGGCTCCTGCTAATGCTCTTGGTCATGGTCGTCCTCGAGCTCCTCTCGTCTCGAGGCTCCCTCGAGTGCCCGGCCGCGGGCGGCCCCCGGGGCGGTCGCCGCCGTCATTTTCTCCCGCTCCTCGACTCGATGTAGGCGTCCACTGACGCCCTCGACACCAGGAGCTTCCTTCCGAGCCTGTACGAGTCGATCTCTCCCGACCAGATGAGGTCGTACGCCTTGCTCCGGCTCGCCCCCATGTACTCCTGCATCTCGATCACCGTCATCCACTCGTCGCGTCCCCGGTTGCCCTCGGGCGCGGCGTATTCGGCTGTGCGTGCCATGGTTCCTCCAATCTTTCCGCGCCATGCGTCTGCGCGGTCCCGTGTGCGTTTTCGTCTGCGCGATGATTGAACCGCCTGATGGCACGCGGCGCACCCGGCGGGTGTGGAGAAGGGTCGAGGTGGGTCGAGGTGGTCGGGCCTTCACGAAACGGCCATGGACCGCGTGCCTTAGCTCGCGGCTAAGTCGCTGAAAAGTAAAAGGCGCCCGTGCGGGCGCCTGCTTAGGAGCGAGGTTGGTTCGGTTGTGGTCGGAATGCTTGTTTTCCGCGGTGCTGTCGTCCGGGATCCGGCATCTGTCGTTCGCCTCTTCTGTCGTGTTTGCTGTTGCGTGTTCTGCGAGCGACCTTGCACAGGTTTTTCAGCCCGTTGCCCCAGGTGCACCCGGGTAAATGGTACCCATCGGCTGGGACATAGACATTGCGGGAGGGCCGTCTGGACAAAGTGGAGCGGACGAGCGGGTGTCCATTAGCCAATCGGTGCTTTCTTTCGCAAAGTTACAGCTGGTTTTCGTTGTTTGAGCAGATGCGCTGTTTGTGCTCGCATCAGTAATTAGATGAGTAGACTGGTTCACAGTTTTGTGCTATACGTCAGCCAAGCAACGGAGCGACAAATCGAGATTTATAGGAGGATAGCAAGGTGGATTTTATAATCAGACCATATAAACAAGGTGAAGAAAAGTACGTTGCAGATCTTCACAAAGCACTCTATTCAACCGAATACTCATGGGGACCGAGCTTTACAGATTATGCTATGAAAATTGCAACAGATTTTGCAAAAGGCAGTAAGAATGACCGAGAAGAACTATTTGTTGCGGATTGTGATGGTGTTTTAGCTGGCTGCATTATGCTTTGCCAGGCGGATGATCCTTCCGTTGGTCAGTTACGACTTTTTGCCGTCGAGAAGGACTATCGACGCTATGGCATTGGTTCAGCGCTGATTGCCGCTTTTATGCAAAAAGCCAAGGATTCCGGGTATCAGAAAATTATTCTCTGGACAGCCAGCCCCCTTACTGACGCTATTCGGCATTACGAAAAGTTGGGCTTTAAGGCAACTGAGTCTGTAGAAAATACTACATGGAATACAGACGGAAAGCCGCTTGATGAAATTAAAATGGAATTGTTTCTCTGACAACTTCCAGTTTATCGGGCAGATAAGCTGCCGGAAATTTTACGCGGGTAAAGTACCTGTTCAATTCTGTTGTCGAAATCTATGAGGTCGCTCCGTTGATTGGTTATCTCTATCAACGCTCGGCAGAAAAAGACGGCAATGAATCGACAAAGAACATCATGGAAGGCGCTTTGTCCAACCATCATGATCGTCTTCTGTTTAGCTATGAAATGCTGATGATCATAGACAAAGGCAGCGAACCAGACCTTAACGAGAGATCAGGCGAGCCTTTAGGGCAACGGACGATCTCGCAGCGGAAGGCATGAAGATATATGACGCCTACGCCCGTGGCGGCATCGAAGTTCTCTATGAGAATCTCATTGACAATGCGGCCACGCCCGATGATCTTATACGTAATCTAATGGACTTCACGGAAGACTGGAATTCAAGATTTCTTTCTGCCGTTGAAGAAGTTGATTTAGATCGATTGTTGAAACGGTAAGCCCGGTTTGATCTTGCCGCGGCAATATGTCCACGCTCGGGGTCTATATTACCTTGAGCGTGGGCTTCTTCATTTAAAAGTATCAGTTTATGCTGATGCAATCTCCGCAGCCGCCATCTTGATGGTATTGCTCTGCTCAGTGATAAAGAAGACTCATGGGCAAGCCACCCGATACTACTCACTTTGCTCTCCGATGACGAAGACCTTCGACCTGGGGTTTTGTGAACGGACAGCAATTCACCTGCGTTAATTCACTTACGATTGCAGCTGTTGGCTTGCAGGCTAAAGGGCGGTTGAGTTTCAAAACGGGCGTTTTCGGCGCCATCGAGCCTCCAAAGGCGGCCCGCCGCGCCCTTTGGGACAAAAACAAAAACTCAAAGCCCTGAGCTCGCATGTCCTGGGGCTTCCTGGAGATGTAGATGGCGTCGGGCGTGGTGAACGGGTTCACAGCGACGCCGCCGTCCTCATCGCCGCGGCTATGTCGGATTCCTCCGAGCCGGCCGGTATGGCCAGCTCCACGCGGCCCACCAGCGCTCGTATGGGAAGCGCGGCGCCGGCCGCCGGGTCGTAAGCGCCATAACTGCCGCGTAGGGTACCCGAAGACTTCCTAGGAGGTCTCCTGGAGGAGTCCTAGGAGAGCTTCGGTTTCTAAGCGTGGTGATGGCGCAATCGCCATATGAGCAGGCACGGGTGATTGATGCCGGCGACGATATGCAGACCCGCGGGAATCTACGCCCGGCGCTTCCTCGGCTCGGGCAGCTCCTGAAGCACGCCCTCCACGATGGTGCGCACGGCGGCTTTGTCCTCCACGTCCACGAGCAGCATCTCCGCAGCGCCCTCGTAGGGCACGGCGGGCACCGAGAGCAGCGCGCGAGGACTCCGTGCTCTTCACCAGAAAGCGGTCGTCGTAGACGCCGCCGAAGAGCTTGCCCGACGCATAGAGCAGATACTCGCCCATCATCTTCCGATGCGAGACCTCCGGCACGTCGGCCAGCAGGTCGAGGACGTATTCCAGGCATTCTGCGCTTGACGCCATGCGATGCCCCTCCCTTAATTGACCCAGGTATCACCCGTCTCCTATAGCGAGTGAATATAAAAATAGGGCAGAGTCGCTTGCGCAAGTCCGCCCCTAAAACCGTGAAGGTTTTGCTATCTGCAGGCTATTCTACCAACCCGAGCGATTCTGTCAACCTGCGAAGGAACTCGAGCGCGGAGCGAGCTGCGGCGTCGGGCCCCTTGTCGGGCAGCGCCTCGGTTTCGCCGTCGGCCCTGGCGAACATCTCGGCGAGCTCGGATGCGGCGCGCGAGCGCGAGGAGCCCTCGGGTACCAAGCCGGAGTGCGCCACGAGCACGGTCGCGACCTCCTGCATGGCCGTGTTCCCCATCCACTTCCTCCTGGTCGCCTTGGGGATTCCCACGGCGGCGACCCTTCGGGAGACGCCGCTGGACGCCGAGCCCCGGGCGGCGCCCCTCTCGGCGAAGCAGTTGATCAGGCACGAGCCGTGCGCGGCGCAGTTGCGGACGGACTTCACGCGCTTGAGGTCGTAGTGGGAGGCCTCGAGGCGCCTGTCGCCCCATCGCCTCGCGCAGAAGCGCACGAAGTCGATGAGGGTGCCGAACGAGGTGAGCTCAAGGAAGGCCCAGGCAGGCATGTCGCCGGAGTACTTCGCGTAGAGGCTCGAGCTGTAGGGGCTGCGGCCGCTCATCTTGAGCTCGCGCAGGCGGTACTCCCTGTTTGCAGCGGTAAGCGATGCCATGTAGTCGGCCACGATGGCGTAGCCGCCCTCTCCGCGGTCCTCCATCTCGCGAAGCAGTGTCACCTTCTGGAAGTGCTCGATGTCGAGCGTCATGAGTTCTCGCATTGCTCTCATGGATAAGAAAAAAGCCGGGGAAAACGTCCCCGGCACTTGGAAGCCTTCCTAACGGAAAACCAATTACCTTGTATCATGCACTGTCCGAAAATTCAAGGACACTCGAATTTTCAAATTAGTCTTTGCAAATAACCTTTGAACCTTCACCATCAATTACAATTCCCTGACGGTTGTTAATTGGGCATAGATT
>UQPJ01000083.1:0-6159 GCA_900543015.1 uncultured Collinsella sp. | reverse complement strand
CAAGGTGACGTGAAATCAAAACCACCCCTAAAAGGGGTGGTTTGCTCTTAGGGTATAACCCTTGGATTTCCGGCACGCGTCTAAAGGCGCCGGCCCTCACGGGGTTCGGGCCGCACTGCAGGTTGACCCGTGACGGGCCGGTCAAACCGGCGCTATTTGCGCCCCGGCCCCCAATCGAAGGGGTCCTCGTGCTCCTTGACGCTCAGCCGGTCGAGCGCGATGCCGGCCTTCTCCTGCTCCCGGATGTACTTCGCGATCGTGGCCTCGTTCAGGCCGACGGTGGACACGTAGTAGCCCTCGGCCCAGAACTTCCTGTTGCCGAACTTGTACTTCATGTTCGCGTGCCTGTCGAATACCATCAGCGAGCTCTTCCCCTTCAGGTAGCCCATCACGCTCGAAACGCTGTACTTCGGCGGTATCGCCAGCAGCATGTGGACATGGTCGGGCATCAGGTGCCCCTCGATGATCTCTATCCCCTTGTACTGGCAGAGCTTCCTGAAGATCTCCCCGAGGTCGGACCTTATTTGGTTGTAGATGACTTTGCGCCTATACTTCGGCGTGAACACGACGTGGTACTTGCACATCCACTTCGTGTGGGAAAGGCTGTAGGCCTTCTGGGCCATGGCGACCACCCCTTCGACTCGAATTCTTGACGGCCTGAACAATCGTCAATATCGGTCGCAGGGGTGGCTTTGTAAAGCCGGTTGTCCCCACCCGCATAGCGGGTGGTTTCTGATGCGGCGCGCTGCGCGCCCCGCACAGGCTAAAGCCTTTAATGAAAGGGCGCTGACCTTCTGGTCGCGCCCTTGAAATTGAACGTCAGATTGCCGCTTAGGGGCGTTTGCAGCGTCGAGCAGTTACGCGGTTTGGTAAAACCGCGTAACTACAGAGCCTCGAGCGCGTTGGCGATGCGCTTCATGGCAGCATCGGCGGATGCTTGGTCGGGCGCTTCGGCCAAAACGCGAATCACCGACTCGGTTCCACTTTTGCGCACGAGCACGCGGCCCTCGCCTGCCAGCGCAGTCTCGGCCTCGGCGATGGCGTTCTGCACGCCCATGTTCTCGAGCGCGGCGTCCTTATCCGCTACGCGCACGGCAACCTGCGCCTGCGGCAGCAGCTTGCACGGAGCCGTGAGCTGCGAGAGCGTCTCGCGCTCGGCACGAATCACTTCCATCACGCGCAGCGAGGTCATAATGCCGTCGCCCGTGCGCTCGATATCGCCAAAGATCGTATGGCCCGTCTGCTCGCCGCCCAGGCTGTAGCCGCCCTCGCGCATCTTGGCATACACGTGACGGTCGCCCACGCCGCTGGTCACGGCGCTCAGTCCGGCAAGCTCCAGCGACTTGACCAGACCAAAGTTGCTGGCGATCGTCGGCACCACGGTACCGCCCGAAAGGCGACCGTGCTTGTTCAGATACACGCCGCACACGTACAGGATCTGGTCGCCGTCTACCACGCGACCGCGCTCATCCACGGCCAGGCAGCGGTCGGCATCGCCGTCGTAGGCAAAGCCCACGTCCAGGCCCTGCTCCACCACGTGGCGCTGCAGACGCTCCATATGCGTGGAGCCGCAGTCGACGTTGATGTTAAAACCATCAGGCGCGGCATTGATCACGCGCACGTCGGCGCCCAGCGCGTCGAACACCGGCTTGGCCACCGAGGACGCCGAGCCGTTGGCGCAGTCGATGCCGATCTTGACGCCCTGTAACGAAAAGTTCGCGCTGGCGATGAGCGAGGCAATGTAGCGGTTGCGGCCCTGCATGTAGTCCACCGTGGCGCCGATGTGGTTGCCCGTGGCCAGCGGCACCTCGCTCTTGCCATCGACGTAGTCCTCGATGAGCTCCAGTACGTCCTCGTCCATCTTAAAACCGTCGCTATTGACGAGCTTAATGCCGTTATCGCAAAACGGGTTGTGGCTCGCGCTGATCATGATGCCGCAATCGAAGCAGCCTTCCACGGTCTGATGCGCTACGCCCGGCGTGGGGATCACGTGCAGCATATAGGCGTCCGCACCGCTCGCGACCAGGCCACTCACCAGCGCCGCCTCGAACATATAACTCGAGCGACGCGTGTCCTTACCCACGATGACGCGCGCCTTGCGCTCGCGGTTGGCGCCGTAATACCAGCCCACAAAACGGCCAATCCTATAAGCGTGCTCTACCGTCAGCCCAACGTTAGCCTCACCGCGAAAGCCGTCGGTGCCAAAGTACTTCATGCGCTCTCCTTACAAAATAGGGGCGAACAGATTGTCTGTCCGCCCCAAAATGGTACTCGATTATCTGCGCTACCAGAAAAACCCTACGCCGACGCGCTGTCGCGAGCCGCCTGGCATGTAGGAGTCTGACGCAGCGTAAGCGGCTTGTCCCCCGCCTCGGCTGACGTGGTCAGCGTATATGTGATCGTCGTCGTCTCGCCAGCATGCAGGTCAACGGTGCCCGAATAGAAGGGGATTCCATGCCACGTAGCGGCGCCAAGACCAAACTGGGTGCCCTCGACGGTCAGATCAGTAATGTTGCCGCCCGTCGGTGCAAACAACGAGACATTCAGACGCTCGTCGTCGCGCGCGGCATCGGGCGCGCTCGCCGCGACGTAGTCGGGCAGCTTGCCGGCCTCCTCCTGCGTCATGATGTTCGTCAGGGTAACGGTGATGCGATACGAGCACGTGCCGTCACCGTTCTTGATGCCCTGGCCAATCTGCGTATCGGCATTCAGGTACCAGTCGAGCTTGGAGAAGCTCAGGTTGTTAAAGTAAACGCCGGCAACGGGATCGGCACTCGGATCATCCGGATCGGGTAGCGAAGCGTCAATGCCCGTCTCTTTGATGGCATTCTGCTCATCATCGTTTCTCATCCAAGCAATCAGACGGCCCTCTTCGGCACCGCGCTCGAATGCACCGACAAGCTTTGTAACGTCGACGTCACCGATGCCACCGAGAATCTTGTCGAAGGCGGCGCTGGCAACAGCCGCAAAGATGCCGTCCGATTCCTCGACCGGATAGTTCCAATACACATCGTGCATGAGAACCTTCGCCGCGTTGGTACCGTCGACGACCGTACCATCGGACAGCGAGACATTACCGACAAGGCCCAGCAGGTACTGCAAGAACACAGGATCGATGCCGACGACGCCATCAACGTCCTGCCCATATTGGGACTTCCACAGCGCGGCGACACGCTGCGAGTTGCGGGGCCAATCGGGCGAATAGGTATTGCCCGAGTTGTACAGGTTACTGTGGTTGCCGAACAGCGCCTCATCCTCTTCGTCGACACTCTCGACCGCCTCATCCTCGCTGAGTCCAATGCGGGGAACAAACTCGCCAATCGACATCTGGCCGTCGGTGACCGAAATCAGGCCCTGCGAACCGCCAAAGCCGCCGCAGGCACGAATCTCGACGTTGTTCATGGCGTACACAAGGTAGTTGCGCGTCTGGCCGTTGGCGCCGAGCATCTGGGGAAGGACGGGGGCGACCTTCTCCGCCGCGTCAACCGCGCCGTTGAGGGTGGCAAAGCCGTCCTTGGCCTTATCAACCAGCTCGGTCACCTGGGAAATATGAGTATCGCCAATACCCTGGATCTTCTCGTTGGCGCTCTTGAACACCTTCGAGCTGCTGGAAAGCGAATCGGCGACCGCCTGCAGCGCGGACACGTTAATCATGCCGTCCTGGAACAGCTTGCCGGGCGTGGCCTGCGAAAGGTTATCGGCCATGGGAACCAGCGCATTGCTCGAGACATCGGACAGGGCGTCGATCATGGTGCGGGCCGCATTGATGTCGCTGCCATACACCGGGATAAACGAAGCCGCCGTCCACAGCGGGCTCGAGGTCTCCGCCTTCATGCTGTCGCAAAGCTCATCAATCTTCTTCGCGTCGTCAGGCAGCGTCGAAAAATCGCCCGACGTGACCTTGTCCTTAAGGCCACCGACAATCTCGACAGCCTCCTTCGCTTCGCTCTTTACGGTCTTTGCCGAGTTAAGCAGCATAAAGCCGCTTGCGCCAAGCACAACGAGAAGCACCGCGACTACAGCGGCAATAATGGCGCCGGTGTGACGCTTTTTGCGTTCGCCCTTGCGATGGCGATGACGGACCAGACCGTCAGAGGTCGAACTCGACGAAGCGTCGCTACCGTAGTTCAAGCCAAAATCGTAATAATCTTCCTTGGAACCCGAGCCCGCAAACTCGGCACCGCTATCATCCAGGCGGGCGAACGTGCCAGTCTCGGAGGCACCGGTGTAAATCGTGCCAAGGTTACCCGTAAGCCCCGCGCCACCGGCAGAGGGAGTATTGTTGGCGGCCTTGCCGGCATTAACGTTGCCGGCGGCATTTGCGGCGTTGGCAGCACCTGCGTTGTTCGCAGGTACCGAAGGAGCCCCGCTCGGCTGCGACGCGGAGGTTGCACCGCCCGCAAAGACATTCCCTCTTGCACGGCCGGTCTTTTTTGCCTTTTGAGACTGCTCGTACAGAGCGGTAAACATCGCCGTCTCGCCCGGGGACACGCGCTTACCGGAACCGCCCTGTCCAGCGCCGCCCGGCGTGCCGGCCTTACCAGCCCCGTTCGGACGCGGCGGAACTGCAGGACGGCCGCTATCGCTGCCCTTAAAGTGATTACCAGCCATAAAGAAATCCTCGCAATTGAGTCGCAATGAAAAAGTCCATAACGTTACTAGTTTATGGCATTTTGAGCATCGACAGCTAAACTCCAGACACGGACATCAATTGGCGAAAAT
Source organism: uncultured Collinsella sp. (assembly GCA_900543015.1). Lineage (GTDB taxonomy): Bacteria > Actinomycetota > Coriobacteriia > Coriobacteriales > Coriobacteriaceae > Collinsella. Next base: position 1,437 of record UQPJ01000083.1, on the reverse strand, counting down.
GCGGCACAACACCTTTTCCGTCCTGGCGGCGGCGCCAGCTACACCGTGAGGAACATCATCACGATGATCATGGCAAAGCCGATAAGGTCGGTCGGCAAAAACACCGTGCCCAGCATAACGGCGCTGGTGATGGTCGCCGAAACCGGCTCCACAGTTCCGATGAGGCTCGCACGCACCGAGCCGATGTCCTTAACGCCCTGCATATAGAGCATGTAAGCAAAAAACGAGCCGATAACCACGAACACCGCGAGCGCCTCGACGCCGGCAGCGTCGAGTGCCGGCATATGCGCCCAAGGCTGCACGAAGACGCACGAGACCACGCCCGCCGTGAGCATTGCCGAGCCCGTGACGATTGGGCTGCCGTATTCGGGCAGGATCTTGGCGGGAATCACCGCCATACACGTGGCGCTGACCGCACACATAAGACCTGCTGCCAGGCCAAGTGGCGAGATATTCAGGCTGGTGGGGTCGCCGCCGGTGGCGATTAAAAAGGTTCCACCCAGAGCCAGGCCAATGCCGATGACTTCGCGAGTACGCGGCATGCGGCGATCGGTCACGCAGGTGTAGCCCATGATGATAACGAGCTGCAGGCACTGGAGCACCGTCGCGGTTCCGGCGTTCGTCAGGCGCACGGCCGAAAGATAGCAAAACTGGTTGAACAGCAGACCAAAGGCGGTAAAGAGCAGCAGCTGTTTGCGATCGGCGGGTGTGGTCCAGAGCTTAATCAGGCGCTCGCGGTCGCGCGTAACAACCACGGCCATAAAGAGTAGACCGGCGAGAATCTGACGCACGCTCATAAGCCACAAGGTGTCGACGTGGTAGGTATCGAACAGAAAGCTCGCGCTGGTGCCCGAGAAGCCCCAAAACGAACCGCCCACCAGCGTAGCCAAGACGCCCGTGATCATCTTGCGCGTCGAAGCGCTGTTCAGGCGGTCGCGCCATGCGCGACGGGTGTTGCGGCTGAGCTCGTCGGTGCCCTCGGGCACATCAATGTTCGATATATCGGTCATCGGCACCGAAGCCCCTGCGCCTTCGACCTGCTCGACACACTCTTTGCTCATTCCACTCCCCCGAAACAGTCTGGAAGCAATTCGGCTTACCTTACCACGGCGAAGGCACCAGCCGAAGGCTTGTCCGCTTATCGGTAGGACAATTCCGCAGGCGTCTTTCCATAGCTCGACACCGCAATGGCCTTGCATTATGCGACAGCCAAATCGCGGCAGCAGGCTCTTTTGAAATGGATATGACAAGACCCCCGAATTCCACAATGTAAGCGATTTTTAAAAATGATCTTGCCACCGAGTTCAGGCTCCGTTATATTATCCCTTGCGCGCTTGCGCACCCTTGATCGGGCGTTTAGCTCAGGGGGAGAGCGCTTCCCTGACACGGAAGAGGTCAGAAGTTCAAATCTTCTAACGCCCACCAAATGTTCGCAGC
>UQPJ01000082.1:0-6173 GCA_900543015.1 uncultured Collinsella sp. | reverse complement strand
TGCTTTCCGTCTTGCGCAGGACTGTAGAGCAGCAAACTTAACCGCCCCGCCCGGCAGGCGAGCGGACAGCGAACGACATCCGTCCAACAATTCGTGCGAAACACAATGAAAAACCGTTTGATGTGAGTTAATATAAACAACGTCGTGAATCTGACTCCTGCCACATGCATGACAGGGGTTAAACACAAAAAAGGAGTCAACTATGGTTTCTGAGAAGGCTACCCTCGTTAATCCTCAGGGTCTGCACATGCGTCCGGCTGGTCTGTTCGCCTCCACCATGGGCAAGTACGCCTGTGACGTGACGGTCGTCACCCCCGAGAAGGAGGTCAACGGCAAGTCCCCGATGGCCCTCATGGCTGCTGGTATCCCCTGCGGCACCGAGGTCGAGGTCAAGTGCGACGGCGCCGACGAGGCCGAGGCTCTGGCTGCTGCCATCGAGCTCATCAAGAGCGGTCTTGGCGAGTAGAACTCAAACGGGTCGCATGTTGAACAACTAAGTTCATATTTGGGGGCGCAGTGACCTGTCTTAAGGTAGCTGCGCTCTTTTGTCATGGATATGGCAAAACGCTTTATCACATGACACGGAGAGAGGAATGGGAATGTATCAGGGAGTCAACGCTTCCGAGGGCATCGGTATCGGCACCGTCATGGTCGCCGTCGATCCCGACTTGACGTTTGAGCCGCACGAGGTTGCTGATTCGGCAGCAGAGAAGGAGCGCTATCAGACCGCTCTTTCGGTCTTCTGCGAGAAGACCCAGGCTCAGGCCGACCACATGAAGGAGACGGTGGGCGAGGCCGAGGCCGAGATCATGAGCGGACACATTGTCCTGGCTCAGGATCCGGGCATGACCGACGCCATCAACGCCGCCATTGACGGCGGCACCTGCGCCGAGCAGGCGCTCATGGATACCTCGACCATGTTCGAGAACATGTTCCTGTCCATGGACGATGAGATGTTCCGTCTGCGCGCGGCCGACATCGCCGACATCCGCACCGGTATTCTGGCCGAGCTGCTGGGCAAGGAGGTCGTCGACCTTTCCGTCCTGCCCGAGAACACCGTCGTTGTCGTGCACGACCTCACGCCGTCCATGACCGCCACGATCGATAAGGCCCACGTTGCCGGTATCGTCACCGAGACTGGTGGCCGCACGTCGCACTCCGCAATCATTGCGCGCGCCCTCGAGATCCCGGCTGTCCTTTCGGTTTCCAACAGCTGCACCGCACTGCGCAACGGCATGACCGTTGTCGTCGACGGTGGCAAGGGTATCGTCGAGGCCGATCCCGATGAGGAGACGCTCGCCGCTTACACTGCCAAGGCCGAGGCTTTCGCTGCCGAGAAGGCGGCTCTCGAGGCCTTCCGCGGCAAGCCGTCCGTGACTGCCGACGGCATCAAGAAGATTATTGCCTGCAACATCGGCAACCCCGATGACGTGCCCAACGCGCTCGATCACGATGCCGAGGCTATCGGCCTGTTCCGTTCCGAGTTCCTGTTCATGGACTCTGCTGAGCTTCCTTCCGAGGAGGAGCAGTTCAACGCCTACCGTAAGGTCGCCAGCGCGCTCAAGGGCGCTCCGGTCATCATCCGCACGCTCGATGTGGGTGGCGACAAGGAGATTCCGTACCTGCACATGGTCAAGGAAGAGAACCCCTTCATGGGCTTCCGCGCCGTGCGTTACTGCCTGGCCAACCCCGAACAGTACAAGGTCCAGCTCCGCGCCCTGCTGCGCGCCAGCGCCTTCGGTGACGTCAAGATTATGATCCCGCTCGTCACCTGCGTCGAGGAAGTCTTGGCTGTCAAGGAGCTCGTCGAGCAGTGCAAGACCGAGCTGACCGAAGAGGGTCGCAAGTTCAACGAGAACATCGAGGTCGGCATCATGGTCGAGACGCCTGCAGCCTCGCTGCTCGCTGACCGCCTGGCCGAGGTCGCCGACTTCTTCTCCATCGGCACCAACGACCTGATCGGCTACACCATGTGCGCCGACCGTGGCAACGACACCATCTCCAACCTGTACCAGGTTTACTATCCCGCCGTGCTCCGCTCGCTCAAGAACATCATCGAGAGCGGCGTGAAGGCCGGCATCATGGTCGGTATGTGCGGCGAGGCCGCTGCCGATCCGTTGCTCGAGCCGCTGCTGATCAGCTGGGGCCTGGAGGAGTTCTCGATGAGCGCTCCGTCCATCCTGCGCGCCCGCAAGACCATCAGCCAGTGGACCAAGGTCGAGTGCGACGAGCTCGCCGAGAAGGCGCTCGCCTGCAACACCGCTGCCGAGGTCAAGGCACTGCTCGAGTCCGCAGCTCGCTAATTTGGTATCAGAGGTAACCGCGTGGTTGGAATGGGCCGGCCACGCGGCCCTCACATATACAGGGGGTACTGTAAATGTTCTACACGCTAACCGCTAACCCGGCTGTCGACATGACGGTTTCGAGCTCTCCGCTCGAGCCCGACGAGAACGTCCGCACCGGCTCGGCCAGCTACACGGCTAACGGCAAGGGCCTCGACGTGTCCTTCGCCTTTAAGAAGATGGGCGTCGACACCGTCGCGCTCGGTTTCTTCGCCGGCTTCACGGGCAAGTTCATCGTCGAGGAGGTCATGAATCTGGGTTGCCTCTGCCGCCCGGTCTGGACCGACGGTATCACGCGCATCAACACCTACGTCAACGATGGCCAGCACGAGTACGGCATCCTGAACCCCGGTGCTCCGATCACGCCGCAGCACCAGGAGGAGCTCTACAACATCCTGGACACCGCGGGCGACCTTGAGTGCCTGATCGTCTCCGGCTCCGTGCCTCCCAAAGCTACGCCCGACTTCCTGGCTCAGGTCATGGAGCACGCTCAGGCCCGTGGCGCCGACGTCGTCCTGGACCTGTCCTCCGACAAGCTCAAGGAGCTCGCTCACAAGAAGCCGCTGCTCATTAAGCCGAACCATCACGAGATGAAGGCTATCTTCGGCGTGCCGGTCGACACCGACGACGAGGTCCGCGTTGCCATGAAGCTGGCTCACGAGGCCGGCGTCCAGAACGTGCTGCTCACCCGTGGTAGCCGCGGTGACGCTTACTTCTCCAACGGCGAGGACATCTGGTATGCCAAGCGTGAGTTCAACATCAAGCTTGTCTCTTCCGTCTGCGCCGGCGACTGCACCCTCGCTGCGTTCCTGCACAAGTGGTACAGGGATCGCGACAACGTCGAGGAGGCCATGAAGCTCGCTATGGCCACCGGCGCCAACGTTGCTGAGTCCGTCGGCATCGGCGACTTTGGTCACGTCGACGAGTACAGCAAGCGCGTTGCTGTCCGCAAGCTCGATCGCAAGTAAGCGAAACGCGACATATTCGTGCGCATGCGGCGCTCCGGTTTCGGCCGGGGCGCCGTTTTTGTTCCGCCATGGTGGAGAGGTGTCCTGCCGTACTTCATCGCTTCCACACCGTTCACCGAGTTGTTGTAGCCTTTTGCCGAAGCGTGGAATATACTTTCATTAACACGTTGCTTCGTGAAAGGAACATTCATGATTTACACGCTTACTGCAAATCCCGCCATTGACTACAACATCTCCTGCGACGGTCTTGCTGCCAACACCGTCACGCGTACCCGCAACGCCGTCTACACGCCCAACGGTAAGGGCCTCAACGTCTCGTTTACGCTCGACCACTACGATGTCGACACCACGATCCTGGGCTTCTTCGCAGGCTTCTCGGGTGAGTATATCGTTAAGGGCGCCGAGGCCCTGGGCGTGCCCGTCAAGCCCGTGTGGACTGACGGCATCACGCGCGTCAACGTGTTCCTCAATGCCGGCCCCGACACCGAGTACAACATGGTCAACGCCGGTGCCGCCATCAACGAAGCCAACGAGCAGGAGATGTTTGAGCTTATCGATTCGCTCGATGACATGACCTGCCTGGTTATCAGCGGCTCGCTGCCCCCCAACACCTCCGAGGGCTTCCTGGCAGAGGTCCTGCATCGCGTGAAGGCGAAGGGCGCCGAGTTCGTGCTCGATATCTCGAGCCATCAGCTGGCCGACCTCATTGCTATGGAGCCGTTGCTCATTAAGCCCAACGACGACGAGCTGCTCGACATCTTTGGCATTAAGGTGAGCGGTGGCGACGACGAGTCCGTCAAGGGCGCCATGGCCGAGCTGCACGCCAAGGGCGCTAAGAATGTACTGCTGACGCTCGGCGGCGACGGCGCGTACTTCTCCAACGGCGAGCACATCTGGTTTGCCAACCGCACCTTCGACGTCAAGCTGCTGTCGACCGTCTGCGCGGGCGACTCCTCGCTGGCCGCCTTCCTTTCCGTGTGGCACGACGCCCCCGAGCGCGTCGAGGATGCCCTGCGCCTCTCGATGGCCACCGGCGCCAACGTGGTCGAGTGCCCGGGTCTGGGCGATTTTGCCAAGGTCGATGAGTATCAGAAGGGTATTGCAATCCGTCAGGTTTGCTAGTTCCGGCACCTTGCCTGAATAGTTCAATTATTTCGCATCCGTCTTAGACCAGGACGGATGCGTTTTTGTTTATCGGACTTGCGTGTGCAGTGGAGGCTGTTTCTTGCTAGACTTCTTGCAGACGCAATCGATAGCCAATTTGATAGTCGCAGGAGGCCATAGGCATGTGCAATGTTTCGCTCAACGGTACGCAGCCGACCGATGCCTCTATCCGTGTCCTGCGTGCGCTTGAGGCAGCAGGTCTTGAGGCTTGGTACGTGGGCGGTTGGGTACGTGATGCCCTGATGGGACGCCCCAGCCACGATGTTGACATGTGCTGCAGCGGCCTGTGGCAGGAGTCCAAAGAGGCGCTCGAAGCGGCTGATATTGCCGTGGTTGAGTCGGGCATAAAATTTGGCGGCATCACGGCTATTTGCGATGATGAGCGCATTGAGGTCACCACCTACCGCCTAGACGGCTTTTACACCGACGGCCGCCATCCCCAGAGTGTGGAGCGTGCGGCGTCGCTTGAGGACGATCTGGCGCGTCGTGACTTTACCGTTAACGCTATGGCCTGGCATCCCGAGCGTGGTCTTGTCGACCGCTACGATGGTCAGGGCGACCTAGACCGCAAGCTCATCCGCGCCGTTGGAGATCCCAAGCGTCGTTTTAACGAGGACGCGCTTCGCATGCTGCGCGCGGTGCGTTTTGCCTGCCGTCTGGATTTTATGATCGAGCCTAAGACTAAACAGGCGCTTGCCGAGTGCGCGCCGCTGCTCGATGCCGTGGCGCGCGAGCGCGTGGGTATTGAGCTCGAGGGTATCCTTTCGACCGGCCATGGGGGAGACGCGATGCTGCGCTACCCCGAGCTTGTTTGCGCCGCCGTGCCCGAGCTCGCGTCCGCTCGCGGGTTTGATCAACGCAGCGTCTATCATGCGTTTAACGTCTACGAGCATATCGCCCGCGTGCTGACGGTGGCAGGGGAGCTGGCGCTGTGCGACGGCGTCGCGCCCTCGTCGAGCCTTATGTGGGCGGCGTTTTTGCACGACGTTTCCAAACCCGAGTGCTTTACGGTCGATCACGACGGCAGCGGCCACTTCTACGGTCATCCCGAGCTCGGCGCCAAGAAGGCGCGCGTCATTATGGATCGCCTGGCGCTCTCGCACGATTTGGTGCGCGATGTGTGCCTGCTGATCAAATACCATGACAAGCCGCTGCGCCCCGAGCGCTCCTGCCTGCTCAATATGATGCGCGCGCTTTCGGGCGAGGGTGTCGATACGCCGCGTCTGATGGACGAGCTCATGGACCTTAAGCGTGCCGACACGCTCGGCAAGGCGCCCTCGTGCTTCTATTACGTCGAGACGATCGAGGAGATGCGTACGCTCGCCCACGATCTGCTGCAGGCGGGGGAGCCCTATACACGCAAGATGCTTGCCATCAATGGTGGCGACCTGATCCGCGCCGGCGTCAAGCCGGGGCCGGAGCTGGGACAGCTTCTCAACGCCGCCCTCGACGCCGTGATCGAGGACAACATCCCCAACAACCGCGAAGCCCTCCTGGCTCATCTCAACTTGAACTAGCTAACCAGTTGACCTGCGCGTTCCATAACCTGCCGACAATTTTTTCGGCAATTTGGAATTTCTTCTTGCGCTGATGTTTTTTGTCCCGTAATATATTTCCTCGCAGCACGGCAGTGCAGATGTCATGTGGCCCGTTCGTCTAGCGGTTTAGGACGCCGCCCTCTCAAGGCGGAGATCACCAG
>UQPJ01000081.1:0-6863 GCA_900543015.1 uncultured Collinsella sp. | reverse complement strand
TTTTTGTACGGGCCAGGATGGGGTACCTCAGGAGAACACGGCGGTATCCCGTAAATATATACAATCTGTACCGTAATTTATACAAAACGAAGAGGCAGACAGCGTAGGGTGGGTGCATTGGGGTGCCTGGCGCACCAAAACGGGGAGCTCCCCCTCATGCGCCGTATACTCTGTCTGAATGTGAAAACAGCTTGACGCGTTGCCGGGCGTAGGGAGAGGGTGCCTCGATGAGCGTATTCGAAATTGTGTTTAGTCCGACGGGTGGAACGCGGAAGGTGTCTGGCCTTGTGGCCGGGGCGCTGGACAAGAATACCGTTACCGTCGATCTGACCGATAGCGGGCTAGATCTCAGCGCTGTCTCGATGACTGAGGACGACGTGGCTGTTATCTCCGTGCCAGCGTATGCCGGCAGAGTCCCTGCCATGGCGGTCGACCGACTGAACATGGTTCACGGCAACGGAGCGCGGGCCGTTCTGGTGTGCGTCTACGGAAACCGCGCGTTTGAGGACACGCTCGTAGAGCTGGAGGACGTTGCGAAGCATGCGGGATTCCGGGTAATCGCGGCAGTTGCAGCCATTGCAGAACATTCCATTGCGCGACAGTTTGCTGCCGGTCGTCCGGATGCGCAGGATGCGGCGCAGCTCGCAGAGTTTGCGCAGCAAATTCAGCAAAAGCTGTTGGCTGAGGATGCGTCCGAGCCCTCTATCCCCGGCAATCGCCCTTATAAACAAGCTGGAGGTCGCCGTATGGCACCCGAGGCAACAGAGGAATGCGTCTCCTGCGGTGCATGCGCCGCGGCGTGTCCCGTTTGTGCTATCGACAAGGGCGACCCCAAGCGAGCAGCTGACGAGGCGTGCATCTCCTGCATGCGCTGCATCGCCGTATGCCCGCGAGGCGCTCGCAAGCTTGATCCCAACAAGCTATCCGTTGTTTCCCAGATGCTGAGCAAGGCTTGCGTCGTGCGGAAGGAATGCGAGCTCTTCATCTAACGCATGCGAAATTGCTGCAAGGAGTGTCCCTGGGTGCCGGCAGAAAAGGAACATCCCCAAGTGCTGCCTAAATACCGTTTATCGAAGAAAAAATACCGTTCGCCGGTCATAATGATTGTTCCGGCTTTGGGCTTGTCTACAATAGTTCGCGTAAAAAGAAATGCGGAAGGTTACCGAGTCCCTCGGACGTGGGCCTAACCAAAGTCTTTGAACGGGTGTGTCTCTATGGACGCATTCGCTTGATTTTGGTTGGGCTATATTTATGAAGGGACATGCCACCATGGGTTTCTTTTCTCGCCTGATGGGCGGTTCGGATGAGCAGAAGACTGCAACCTCCGAGTTCGAAATCCTCGCTCCTGTTTCCGGCGAGCTTGTTCACCTAGAAAAAACCAATGACCCCGCTTTTAGCAGCCGTGCCGTGGGCGATGGCGTTGCCGTGGTTCCCCAAGAGGGAACGGTGTGCGCTCCTGTTTCCGGCACCGTCGCGGCGCTGTTTCCGACTGAGCACGCGCTGGGCATCATGTCCGACGACAGCTCTGCTCAGGTGATGCTGCATATCGGAATCGACACTGTTAAACTTGAGGGCAAGGGCTTCCATGCGCTTGTTGCCCAGGGTGACCATGTCGACGCGGGCCAGCCCCTCGTCGAGGTCGATTTCGACGCGGTCCGCGCCGCCGGCTTCGATCCCACGGTCTTCGTTATCGTGTGCGAGCGCTCGGAGAATTCGACTCTTCGTGAGCATGCTTCCGGTCCTGTTGCTGTTAAAGAGCCTGTCGTCTGGCTTTCCGAGTAAATTCTTGTGGTGGGTACCGTGGTTATCAAGCGAGTTTTCAACAATAACGTCGCAATGGTCACTTCGGACGATGGCTCCGAGCTCATTGTCATCGGTCGAGGTCTCTGCTTTGGCCGTCATGCCGGCGACGCTATCGATGATGCATCGGTCGAAAAGACCTATGCGCTGCAGGAGGGCACTTCTCAGGATTCGCGTACGATTGATCGCTTGGCACATCTTTTGGAGTCCATCCCCACCGTCAACCTCGTGATTGCCGAAGACATTGTTCAGATGCTCCGTCGAGAGCTCAATGTTGATATCAACGACAAGATTCTCATTGCTCTCGCAGACCATATCAGTCTTGCTTTGGAGCGCGAGCGTAAGGGCGTCCCCTGCGAGAATCCGTTGCTGCTCGAGATCCAGCAGTTCTATCGCAAGGAGTATGCGCTTGCGGGCCGTGCGCTGCAGATTGTCAAGGAGTATATGGGCATCCAGATGAGCGAAGAAGAGCAGGGTTTTATTACGCTGCATATCGTCAACGCCACCATGCCGCAGCGCTCTGACCGTCTGATTGTTTCGGTCCAGCTTGTTCGCGACGTGCTCGCGATTGTTTCCGAGCACTATGCCACGACCCTCGATGACACCTCGCTGCCCTATGAGCGTTTCGTTCGTCACCTGCAGTTTTTCGCGCAGCGAGCGCTCGATCCTGCGGCCGGGCAAATCAATGGTGACGCGCTGTTCCGAATCGATGAAACGGCGTATCCGTGCGCATTCTCGTGCGCGGACGCCATAGCCGACCACTTGGCGTCTACCTATAACGTTGTCGTTACCGATGCTGAGAAGAGTTATCTCGCATATCACATTGTTAACCTGCTTGGAGAACCTGGTCTCTAGGCATAACGTGCCCGCACATCGATTGATATAAGGCAAGGCTCACGGTCTTGTCCAGGGCACACCTGTCTTAATTTGCGGAAAAGGAAGGGGAGTACCGCTATGACCGCAAAAAAGAAGTTCAATTTCAAAGCGCCGTTGGAGGTGTTCGCGAAGTCGATCGTTCAGCCGATGATGTATCTCTCGGTTGCCGGCATCCTGCTCATCGTGGGCATCATTCTGACCAACAAGACCATCTGCGCCGTGATCCCTGCGCTGGGCTCCGGTCCGTTCCAGCTTGTGGGCGCCGTTGTCTATCAGTCGCTGATGTTTATCATCAACAACCTCTCGATTCTGTTCTGCGTGGGCATCGCCGGCGCCATGGCAAAGAAGAACAAGGGCCATGCTTCGCTGATCGCCTTGATGTCGTTCTTCCTGTTCCTACAGGCTAACAACATCGTGCTCAACGCCACCGGCTCTCTTGCCGAAGCGAGCGGCATGCTCGGCCTTACCGGAACCGGCCAGAGCACCGTTATGGGCATTCAGGTGCTCGATACCGGCGTGTTTGGCGGCATCATTCTTGGTTGCATCACCGGTGCCGTGTTCAACAAGTACTCGAACAAGCAGTTCCCCATTGCTCTTTCGATGTTCTCGGGCGTTCGCTTCCCGTTCCTGATCATGATCATCATCTCCTGGATCATGGGCGCTGGCTTCTGCATCGTTTGGCCTCCGGTTCAGGGTGCCATCTCCTCCGTTGCCGGCATCATTAAGGAGTCGGGCAACATCGGTCTGTTCATCTACGGCATGCTCAACAAGCTGCTCGTTCCTACCGGTCTGCACCACCTCATCTACACCCCGTTCCAGTTCTCCGATGTGGGTGGCACCCTTACGCTGGGTGATCAGGTTATCGCCGGCGCCTATCCCATCCGTGTCGCCGAGATGGCAATGACGGGCCAGCCCTTCTCCGATAGCACCTACTTCAACAGCTACACCTTCAACAACCTGTGGCCCTACATCGGTATCGGTCTCGCCTTTATCTTCACCGCTTACAAGGGGAACAAGGATAAGACCAAGGCCGTTATCATCCCGCTGATCATCACCGCCGTGCTCTCCTGCGTGACCGAGCCCATGGACTTCCTCTTTGTCTTTGCCGCTCCCGTGCTCTTTGTCGTTCACTCGGTTCTTTCCGGTATCTTCCTGGTCCTGCTCAAGGTCCTCTCCGTGCCCGCTTCGACTGCAGGCGGCATCATCAACATCGTGGTTTCCAACCTGGTTCTTGGTGTCGATAAGACCAACTGGCCGATGATGCTCGTGCTCGGAGTCGTCAACGCCGCGCTGTACTTCTTCCTCTTCACCTTCCTTATTAAGAAGCTCAACCTCCACACGCCTGGTCGCGAGGAGGAGTCCGAGCTCGCCGAGTCCGTTGCCGAGGGCGAGGCCGCCGCGTCTGTCGCGGTGAAGCAGGGCGCTGTTGCCGCGGCCCCCGCAGAGGGCGTCGATGCAGGTATTGCCGACCTGGTCGCAGGTCTTGGTGGCAAGGACAACATCGAGGAGCTCGAGAACTGCTTTACGCGTCTCCGCGTGAACGTTAAGAACCCGGACCTCATCGATGAGATCCTCATCAACCATGTGCCCAACAGCGGCATCAACCGTAACGGCAACAATATCCAGATCATCTTTGGCATGAAGGTCGCCGAGATGCGCGACAAGGTCGAAAACGCAATTGAGAAGGAGCAGTAAACAATGATCATTACTCTGTGTGGTGGCGGATCCACCTTTACCCCCGGCATCGTCAAGTCCATCGCTCTGCGCAAGGACGAGCTCGACGTTGACGAGATTCGTCTGTACGACATCAACGAGGAGCGCCAGCGCAAGATCGGCGTGCTCGTGGACTGGATTCTGCACGAGGACCTCGGCCTGGACATCAAGCTCACGGTGACCACCGACAAAAAGACGGCTTTTACCGACGCGAGCTTCGTGTTTGCCCAGATGCGCGTGGGCGGCTACGCCATGCGCGAGCAGGACGAGAAGATTCCGCTGCGTCACGGCTGCGTGGGTCAGGAGACCTGCGGTTGCGGCGGCCTTGCCTACGGCATGCGCACCATCTTCCCCATGGTCGAGCTGATCGATGACGTTGAGAAGTACGCCAAGAAGGATTACTGGATTCTCAACTACTCCAACCCTGCCGCCATCGTCTCCGAGGGCTGCCGCGTGCTGCGTCCCAACGCTCGCATCATCAACATCTGCGACATGCCGATCGCGATTATCGACGTGGTTTGCGCTGCGCTCGACATCGACAAGAAGGATGTCGAGTACGATTACTTTGGCCTCAACCACTTTGGTTGGTTCACCTCGATCCGCCACAAGGGCGAGGAGGTACTCCCGCAGCTGCGCGAGTACATCAAGGAGCATGAGATCCTGCTGCCCGATTCGTACCTCAAGGGCATGAGCTCGCTGATGTCCAAGAAGCCCGAGGAGGCCACCGACGAGCATCCCGAGCAGAACCGCCACACTAAGGGCAGCTGGTACTACGTCTGGAAGGGCGAGTACGAGATCATGGAGTGCTTCCCGGAGTACCTGCCCAACACGTATCTGAACTACTACCTGCAGCAGAAGGAGTTCGTCGAGCATTCCAACCCCGAGCGCACCCGTGCAAACGAGGTCGAGGAGACGCGCGAGAAGAACCTCTTTGATGGCATCGACCATTACGAGAAGACGGGCGAGATCGACGAGAGCACGTTCTATGCGGGCAGCCACGGCGACTGGATTGCCGATCTGGCTATCGCTCTGAAGAACGACACCAAGCAGCGCTTCCTGGTCATTTGCGAGAACAAGGGCGCTATCCCCAACATGCCCTACGACGCCATGGTCGAGCTGCCTGCCTACATTGGCAAGAACGGCCCCGAGGTCATCAGCCGCGACAACATTCCGCTGTTCCAGCAGGGCCTTATGATGCAGCAGCTGAACTCCGAGAAGCTCGTGGTCGAGGCTACGATCGAGGGTTCGTACGAGAAGGCGCTCAAGGCCTTTACGCTCAACAAGACCGTGCCTTCGATGAAGGTCGCCAAGGAGGTTCTCGACGACATGATCGAGGCCAACAAGGACTTCTGGCCCGAGCTTAAGTAAAAGCAACAGGGTCGCTGACCGCATACCTGGAGCAATGCCCCGTCCACGTGATTGCGTGGGCGGGGCATTGTCATTTGGTAACGCGTTTTATCAAATATGGCATTTATCTGCGGTAAAGGTGTTTAGCACCGCTGAGGGCCGCGTTTTATACCGCCTGCCGAACCGCGTGGAGACCTAACAACTTTTTAGGTCAGTGTGTTGCATGTAGCAACTTCGCCCGGCCTCGCCTCCGGGCTGCCATGTGAGAGGGGATCTTATGGCTCGACTGCATGTAATGGAACGCAGCCACGCCCAGGCCGTCATGGACGACCTGCACGATGCACTCGGACGCCGCTTGGCGGTGAGCTCGCTCGCCCCGTGTCCCGTTGAGTTTACGGCAGCGCTCGTCAACCTGCGTTCCACTCAGAGCTGCGGCAAGTGCACACCCTGCCGCGTGGGCCTGAGCGCGCTGAGTGATCTGCTCGCCGATGTGCTCGAGGGCCGCGCCGACGAGTCCACGCTCAACTTGATTGAGCGCACCGCCCGCACCATCTACCTTTCGAGCGACTGCGCCATCGGCTACGAGGCCGGCGCCATGGCGCTTACCGCCATTCGCGGCTTTCGCGACGACTTTGAGCACCACATTCGCGAGCATTCCTGCGGCTTTGATCGCGAGGCGCGCGTTCCGTGCGTCTCGGGCTGCCCGGCGCACGTCGACATTCCCGGGTACATCTCGCTGGTCGAGGCCGGCCGCTATGCCGATGCCGTCAAGGTCATCCGCAAGAACAACCCGCTGCCGCTCGTCTGCGGCCTGGTGTGCGAGCATCCCTGCGAGATGCACTGCCGCCGCGGCATGGTCGACGACCCCATGAACATCCTCGCCCTCAAGCGTTTTGCCGTCGAGCATAGTGACCTCAACGACCACAAGCCGCATGTCGTGGACAATACCGGCAAGCGTGTCGCTGTGGTCGGCGGCGGCCCGGCCGGCCTCTCCTGCGCCTACTACCTGGCCGTGATGGGCCACAAGGTGACCATCTTTGAGCAGCGTCACCACCTGGGCGGCATGCTGCGCTACGGCATCCCCAGCTATCGTCTGCCGCGCGAGCGCCTGCAGGCCGAGATCGACT
>UQPJ01000080.1:0-7008 GCA_900543015.1 uncultured Collinsella sp. | reverse complement strand
GACACGGAAGAGGTCAGAAGTTCAAATCTTCTAACGCCCACCAAATGTTCGCAGCCCAGAGGCTTAGCCTCTGGGCTGTTTTGTTTTGGTCGCCAAATGGGTCGCCAAATACGTCACCAAATATCGAGTTTTTGATCTTCCGGGATGCTTCTCAGTAGTCATCCGAGGAAACTCTCATCTTCTCCGTTTGCATACACATATCTTTCAAGGATTCGTGCCGCGGTTGCATGAGGCTCAGCAAGGCACGACCGCTACATGTTGGTCAAGCATAATCTTTTGGATTCTTTTGGCGTGAGCGGCTTGGTTTTGGTAGGATTTGTCAGCGGCTTGACTAAGGGGGTTTTATAACTGCCATGCAGGTAGCCGTGTTGGTAACGTTTTACCGACTTGCCAAGAACCCCTCATAATTAATGCGTCTGCAAAATGACCAATTGCTTTGACCTGCTGAAACACTATATGTTGTGTTTGACCTAAAAAAAGAATACAGGATATAGATGCCTCTTTGTCGTATGATAGATGGCGGACAGAGAACGAAGACCTTAACTGCCTCTTTTGAACGTGTCCTTGAGCCGCTTGATCGGCTCCTGGGAATGTCCGCATGGAGGCTTATGGTTTATCGAGAACACAGATTGCGCGACGGCGCCGCAAGACGGGGGGCAAGCCCTGCCGGGCATCGTTTGGCTCTGAAACGCAATGAGACTACGACGCGAAAGAGGCAAGAGGATGAAGATCATCAAGCGCAGCGGCACCGAGGTTGTCTTTGACATCGATAAGATCGTCAATGCGATTCGCGCCGCCAACTTGGAGGTCGAGGAGGGCTCTCGTCTTACCGACCGCCAGGTGGTTTATGCGGCGCAAAACGTCGCCGAGGCATGCGAGAACGCGGGCCACACCGTTTCGGTCGAGGAGATCCAGGATTTGGTCGAGGACGAGATCATGCGTCTCGACTGCTACGAGGTCGCCCGCCACTACATCATCTATCGCTATGTTCAGAGCCTGAAGCGCCAGAAGAACACGACCGACGACAAGATTCTGTCGCTGATCGAGTGCAATAACGAAGAGGTCAAGCAGGAGAACTCTAACAAGAACCCGACCGTCAATTCCGTCCAGCGCGACTATATGGCCGGCGAGATTTCAAAGGATCTGACTCAGCGTGTGCTGCTGCCCCAGGAGATCGTGGATGCCCACAATGAGGGTCTGATCCACTTCCACGATTCCGACTACTTTGCCCAGCACATGCATAACTGCGACCTGGTGAACCTGGAGGACATGCTCCAGAACGGCACCGTTATCTCGGGCACGCTGATCGAGAAGCCGCACAGCTTCTCGACTGCCTGCAACATCGCGACGCAGATTATCGCCCAGGTTGCTTCCTCCCAGTACGGCGGCCAGTCTATTTCACTGACCCATCTCGCCCCCTTTGTCGAGGTGAGCCGTCAAAAGATTCGCGGCGAGGTTGCCCGCGAGCTCGAGGAGCTCGGCGTTTCCGCATCTCCCGAAAAGGTCCGCGAGGTTGTTGAGGACCGCCTGCGTGACGAGATCCGTCGCGGCGTCCAGACGATTCAGTATCAGGTCGTGACCCTTATGACCACGAATGGCCAGGCGCCGTTCGTGACGGTCTTTATGTATCTCAATGAGGCCCGTACGCCCCAGGAGAAGCACGACCTTGCCATGATTGTGGAGGAGACGCTTCGTCAGCGCTATGAGGGCGTTAAGAACGAAGCCGGCGTGTGGATCACCCCGGCATTCCCCAAGCTCATCTACGTGCTCGAGGACGATAACATTCGCGAGGATTCGCCGTACTTCTATCTGACCAAGCTCGCCGCCAAGTGCACCGCCAAGCGCATGGTGCCCGACTACATCTCCGAGAAGAAGATGCGCGAGCTCAGGCTGTCTAAGGGCGAGACTGCCGGCAACGGCGATTGCTACACCTGCATGGGTTGCCGCAGTTTCCTGACGCCCGACCGTTCGGGCAACGGCTTTAACAATGTCGCCAACGCGCTGAACTATGACCCGACCAAGCCTAAGTACTACGGTCGCTTTAACCAGGGTGTTGTGACCATCAACCTGCCCGATGTCGCGCTGAGCTCGCATCAGGACATGGATAAGTTCTGGAAGATCTTCGACGAGCGCCTTGAGCTGTGCCATCGTGCCCTGCTGTGCCGTCATGAGCGCCTGATGGGCACGCTTTCGGATGCCGCGCCGATTCTTTGGCAGTACGGCGCCCTGGCGCGTCTGAAGAAGGGCGAGACGATCGACAAGCTGCTCGTGGGCGGCTATTCCACCATCAGCCTGGGCTATGCCGGCCTGTATGAGTGCGTCAAGTACATGACGGGTCACAGCCACACCGAGAAGGAGGGCACGCCGTTCGCCATGGCCGTCATGCAGCGCATGAACGACAAGTGCGCGGAGTGGAAGGCCGAAAGTGATATCGATTTCTCGCTGTACGGTACGCCGTTGGAGTCGACGACCTACAAGTTCGCCAAGTGCCTGCAGCGTCGTTTTGGCATTATCCCGGGCGTGACGGACAAGGGCTACATTACTAACAGCTATCACGTCCATGTGTCCGAGGAGATCGATGCCTTCGACAAACTTAAGTTTGAAGGCATGTTCCAGCAGCTTTCGCCGGGCGGTGCTATCTCCTACGTTGAGGTTCCCAACATGCAGGACAACCTCAAGGCTGTCATTCGCGTGATGCAGTACATCTACGACAACATCATGTACGCCGAGCTCAACACTAAGAGCGATTACTGCCAGGTGTGCGGCTACGATGGCGAGATCAAGATTGTCGAGGATGACGGCAAGCTGGTGTGGGAGTGCCCCAGCTGCGGCAACCGCGACCAGGAGAAGATGAACGTCGCTCGTCGTACGTGCGGCTACATCGGTACCCAGTTCTGGAACCAGGGTCGAACCGAGGAGATCCGCGACCGCGTGCTGCATCTCTAATAACCATTCCAGGCCGCCCCGTAGCGAGGCCCCGGACCTTTACTCGCTATTTCGGACAGTCCTGGCTCACGACGGAGGCGCCACTGGCGCCTCCTGTTCGTGTGGAACTCATATCGAGCAAAGGTCCGGGGCCTCGCTACGGGGCAGCCAAGTTGACGTAGCTGAGATGCAGTACGCGGTCTGCTCACTCCTCGAAGTTCTTAGCGGAAATGAGTTGACTTGCAACAACGCTTTGCTTGCGATGGCGGTTGAGCCGCAACCCAGTTTTTATTTGACCTCGAACCCTATACTCGATGTTCGCTTCGTTCATTGAGTTACCCTTTGCATGAGGCCGGGACATATCGTCCCGCCCGCAGTTTCGCAGGCCGCAGGCCGAGAATGTTTGAGGACGGGATGATATGTCCCGGCCTCCCGGGAGAGTTACCTATGAACTACGCGAACATTAAGTATTTCGACATTGCTGATGGAGAAGGCGTTCGTACTTCTCTGTTTGTGAGTGGGTGCCGTCGTGGGTGTAAGAACTGCTTTAACTCTGTCGCGTGGGACTTTGCTGCGGGCGAGCCGTTTGATCGTGCCGTCGAGGACAAGATTATCGAGAGCCTCGATCATCCCTTTATCGATGGCCTGACGATTCTGGGCGGGGAGCCCATGGAGCCCGAGAATCAGGCTGGGCTCGTTGATTTTGTCGAGCGTGTTCGCGCGGCCTATCCAGCGGGGTCGGGGAAGACTATTTGGTGCTTCACCGGCGATGTGCTCGAGGAGCTTATGCCGGGAGGCCGCCACCATACCGAGGTCACGGACCGCATCCTTGCCTGTCTCGACATGTTGGTGGATGGCCCGTTTGTTCAGGATCTGTATGATATCTCATTGCGTTTTAGGGGCTCGAGTAACCAGCGCGTGATCGATATGAACGCTACGCGCGCCCGTGCTGAGCGCGAGGGCGTTGCGCTTTGTGATGCGGTTGAACTTTGGCGTGATGATCCGGTCTATTCGACCCATACTATGTAGCTTGTGGTCGATGCCGGAGGGCGTGGTACCATAGCGCGAACGTGAAATCGGAAAAGTGAGGCCCAGATGGTCGATCAGGAAAAAGTCGAGGCCGCCATTAAGCTGTTGCTTGAGGGCATAGGCGAGGACCCAACTCGTGAGGGCCTGCTGGAGACCCCGGCGCGCGTTGCCCGTATGTATGGTGAGATCGCCGGCGGCATGGACCAGAGTGCTGAGGAGCACCTGTCCAAAACCTTTGCCGTCGCTTCGAACGATTTGGTTATCGAGCGCGACATCACGTTCTACTCGCTGTGCGAACATCATCTGCTGCCGTTTTATGGCAAGGCCGCCATTGGTTATATCCCTAACGGTCGGGTGGCTGGGCTTTCCAAGCTCGCCCGCACGGTTGAGGTTTATGCCCGTCGTCTTCAGCTGCAGG
This sequence comes from uncultured Collinsella sp., assembly GCA_900543015.1. Classification (GTDB taxonomy): domain Bacteria; phylum Actinomycetota; class Coriobacteriia; order Coriobacteriales; family Coriobacteriaceae; genus Collinsella. The sequence goes on along the minus strand of UQPJ01000080.1, from coordinate 2,636 downwards.
AGCAACTGTGTGCACAGGTTGCCGATGCCCTCATGGACTATCTCGCTCCCCAGGGAGCGATTGTGTTGATGGAGGCCGAGCATATGTGCATGACGATGCGTGGCGTGCAAAAGCCCGGCACCAAGACCGTGACGCTCGCTCGCCGCGGCGTCTTTGAGACCGATCCCGCGCTCGAGGAGCGTTTCTTTAGGATGCTGGGCCGCTAACCATGAGAGTCGTCAACGACTTTACATCGAAGACCGATGAGGGGACGTCGCGTCGCGGCTTTATGGCTTCGGGCCTGGCCCCCTTTGGTGCCATGCCTCACATTGATTACATTTGTGCCAACGGGCTGTTCCGGCGGCACCTGGGCAACATTGCACGGTTGGAATCGGGGCGCATCTTCTGCCGCCACGGTATTGACCATCTGCTCGATGTCGCTCGCATTATGTGGATCAAGAATCTCGAGGAACAGCTCGAATTTGACCGCGAGGTCATCTACGCCACGGCACTTCTTCACGATATCGGCAAAGATGAACAGTATGAATCGGGTATATCCCATGATGTTGCAAGCGAACGCGTCGCTGATGCGATTCTCGGCGGCATGCCCGATGACGTGGCGTTTGAGCCGGCCGATGCCGCAGCCATTAAGACGGCTATTCTGGGCCATCGAAAGCTGCGCGTGAACAGCCAACCGCTTGAGCGTCTGCTCTATGCAGCCGACAAAGCGTCGCGTGCCTGCTTTGCATGCCCCGCGCGCAACGCTTGCAACTGGAGCGATGATAAAAAGAACCTGTCGATTCGCGTGTAGTTAGTTTGCGCGGTCGGGGTTCTAAACGAAGGAGACGATCGCGTTGAGTAACAAGAAACTGCCCGAGAATGCAACCAAGACCGAAGGCGCCGAGCTCGCCCGCCGTGGAAGGGGCGAAATATCCACCGCAACGGCGGTGCCTCACGTGAGCTATGACGATCTGCGCCATGCCGATCGCATTGTCATTGACGGCCTTGAGGTTTTTGCCAACCATGGCGTGTATCCCGAGGAGAACGCGCTGGGTCAGAAGTTCATCGTTTCTCTGGTGCTCTATGCCGACCTGCGCGCGGCGGGGGAGCACGATAACCTGGACGCTTCGATTGACTACGGCTCGGTGTGCCACGATGTCGATGGCTATCTGCGCGAGCATACGTTTAAGCTCATCGAGGCGGCAGCCGAGGGGACAGCCCAGATGCTGCTGCGCCGTTATCCCTCGCTGCTTGGTGTGCGCATAAAGCTCGATAAGCCGTGGGCTCCTGTTGGCCTGCCCCTGGCAAGCTGCGGCGTCGAGATCGAGCGCGTGCGCTAGTCGACGCTAGAGCTTGTTGAGGGGTGGTTGCTTGAGCCGCTGAGACAGTGCTCTATTGTTGGGGCAGTATGTGTCGAGCAGGGCGTGGAACCGCTGGTTGTGGCTTGGCTCAAGCAGATGGACAAGCTCGTGGGCGACAACCATGTCGAGACACTCGATGGGATAGGCGGCAAGTTCGCGTGCGATGCGAATGGCGCCGGTCTTGGGCGTGCATGAGCCCCAGCGCGTTTTCATGCTGCGCACAGAGACGCGGGCCACGGTGACGCCCATTGCGATTTCGTACGCGTGCACCATATCGCGCAGTGCCGTGGTGACCTCGGACGTATAAAGCTGGTTGATGTTGGCTTGGAGCTCATCGGGCGTTAGGCCGTCGAGGATTGCGTGCCGCTTGGCCCGTGGGCGTTCGTCTGGCTCGTCGGTACCCATAAAACTTGCGAAGGTAGCCTGTTTGGGCCGTGGTACGGGTGATGCAAAGTTGTGATCGAGTGCATCCTGCACCGTGATGGGCTTGCCCCAAAGTGCAATGATCGAGTGGGGACTGAGCGGCTCTCGCGCCGTTGCCTGGCGTTGCTCGCGCTGGGCAAGTCGGCTGATAATCCAGACGCTGTTGCGCTTCACAAACGCTTCGATGCGCTCGCGGCTGGCGCCGAGCGGTGCGCTGGCGTGGACCTCACCGCTCGATGTGATGCGTAGGTTGAAGTTTTTGACGCGTTTTTTGGTAACGATGACGGGCAAGGATGTCCCATCCGGTCGGGATAGGAAAAACGTAAACTGCTGCGTCAAAAGCGGTCCTTCAGATTGGGGACGGGCCGGCATGTCGACCGTTCGGCATGCCGGCCCGCTCAAGGGATGTGAAATTAATAACGCTCAAAGAAGGCAAGCGCGTTGTCGCTGCAGAGCTTCTGCATCACGGTCTTGCCAAAGTGCCTGGAGAGCATGTTCTGGAATTCGGGCATTTTGCTGGCATCGGAGAGGAAAGTGGGCACCGCGGCACCGTCCCAGTCGCCGCCGAGCGCGATGATATTTTCGCCACCCAGGTCAAGCCAGTGTTCGATATGGGCTGCCAGCTGGTCGAAGGTGACGTCTGCGGCGGTCTGTTCGGGCAGGCGTTCGCAGACGACGGCGGCGGCGCCTTTTGCGACGGCGGCGGGAATGAAGTCGTGCCCGTCGTTCTGCGTGCCGCGCACGGCGAAGAAGCAGTCGCCCGGCCCGACGGCACGCGAGTCGTAAACCAACCCGGCGACGGCGGCCGAATCGTCGCCGTGCAGCGCCGTGACGGGGGTATTTCGGAGAAGTTCTTTCAGTGTTTTCATAAAC
>UQPJ01000079.1:0-7019 GCA_900543015.1 uncultured Collinsella sp. | reverse complement strand
GCCATGACGAGCATGACGGCGCGATGCGGCTCGTGCTCGGGGATCAGCTCGGCGCGTGCGGTGTACTGGGTGCTCATCTCGACCTGATGGTTCCACAGGTTGATGAGCTCGGCAGACGGCTTGCTGTAGGTGGCCTCGAGCGTGAGGTTGCGGCCGATGCGGCGGCACTTGTCCTCGAGCTTGAGCACCATGTGCGTGAAGTACTTGGCGGCGACCTCGCGGCTCACCTTGGCGGTAACGTTGGGGTTGCCGTCGCGGTCGGAACCGATCCAGCTGCCGGGATGGAAGAACGCCGGGCACAGCGGCGGCACGGTACCGGCCTTGTCGCCCAGCACCCAGTCGTCAAAACGACGGTAGATGACGGGGATCACATCGAACAGTGTGTTATCGAAGATGTCGATGATGGTATCGGCTTCCTCGACCGGCGTGGGCTTCTTGAGCGCGATGGGGCTCGTACGCACCAGAGCGTCGATCTCCTGCAGCATATGGCGCTCGTTCTCCACCAGGTCGGAGCCGCCCAGGCGCGGACGCTCCTCCAGCAGGTTGGAGATACGGCGAATCTTGCCCTCGACGGCCTTACGACGGGCCTCGGTGGGATGTGCGGTAAAGACAGGGTGGAACTCGAGCTTGTCGAGCAGCTCGTTGGCGCCCTCGACACCCATCTCGTTTACCAACTGGTGATAGGCGACGGTGAGTTCGTTGGCGGGATCGACCTCGGTATCGGTCGACGCACCCGCCTCGCGCTCGCGCAGCTGCGCCACGCGGTAGTTCTCCTCCGACAGGTTTGCCAGATGGAAGAAGCTCGTAAAGGCGCGGACGATAACCTGCTGCTTATCGAGCGGCAGACTGTCGATCAGATCAACGACCTCGCGAAACGCCACGGCGGTGGGCTCGTCGGCAGTGGGCACGCCCTGCTCGTCGACGGACTCGTCGGCAGCACGGGTGCCGGGGTTTCCGGCATTGGCCACAATCTCGGCTGTCAAAATCTTGTCGAACAGGTCCGCGATCTCGGGATCATACTCGCTAAGCACACGGCGCTCCAGGCGCAAGAACAGCGCCAGATTGTCGCGCAGCTCCTCGGGGATCTCGATCTCGGCGAGACGCTCCTTGGATTCGGCATTCGAGCCGATTCGGTTAACGAGGCGGTTGACCACGGCAGCGACGCGCGCCGCGGCTTCGGGTACAGACTGGTTGCTTAGGTTCTCAGCCACGTTTCCTCCCATTCCTCCTTCTATGCACGTAACATGCGGTATTTATTATAGGCACTCGGCAAAAACTTTCGACGCTGATTGCGCTTTACCACACAAAAGTATTTTCTGCATTGCAAGGCTTTTTGCCCCAAATGGTCGTATTTCTCGGTGGGCGGCATATGCAAACGGGGGCATTCCGCATAAATGCGAAACACCCCCGTAACAATCGCTCTCAATGAGCTGAGCGCTTTAGTGAGTCCACAGCTCAAAAATCATGCGCTACAGGCGCTCACGAACCGCCTCGACCACGTTGGCCAGATCGACGAGGGCCTCGTCATGGCTCTCCATGTCGCGCACCTTGACCTTGCCGGCGGCAAGCTCGTCGCCGCCCAAGACCAAAATGAGCTTAGCGCCCACCTTGTCGGCCTGCTTAAACTGAGCCTTAAGCGAACGACCCTGATAGTCTGCCTCGGTCACGATACCTGCGGCGCGAAGCTCCTGCGTAATGGCAAAGACGTTCTGGCGCAACTCCTTGCCGGCATTGGCGACGTAGACACACGGGGTCTCCTCGGCGCCCAGGTCGCTGCCAAAGGCCTGCAGGGCCAGCAGGGCGCGCTCAAAACCGACGGCGAAGCCGACGCCGGCCGTGGGCTTGCCGCCCTCGAGCTCGACCAGGCCATCGTAGCGGCCGCCGCCACCGATGGAGCCGACGCCGGCGCCAGGGGCCTCGACCTCAAAGACGGTACGGGTGTAGTAGTCCAGGCCGCGCACCAGGGTGGGATCCTCGACGTACTCGATACCGGCGACGTCCAGATAGCGCTTGACCTGCTCGTAGTGCTCGCGGCACTCATCGCACAGGTTGTCGCCCATCAGCGGGGCGTCGGCCATGATCTCGCGGCAGTGGTCGTTCTTGCAGTCGAAGGCGCGCAGCGGGTTAAGCTCGGCGCGCTCGCGGCACTCGTCGCACATCTCATCGGCGTGGTCGAGAATGAACTGCTTAACCTGCTCGCGATAGGCCGGACGGCATTGGGCATCGCCCATCGAGTTAATGAGCAGACGGAGCTTGGACAGATCGAAGCCCAGGCGCTTGTAAAACTCCATGAGCATAATGATGCACTCGGCGTCTGCCGCCGGATCGGGAGCGCCGAGCCACTCGATGCCCACCTGATGGAACTGGCGCAGGCGGCCCTTCTGGGGACGCTCGCCACGGAACATGGCCTCGGCGTAGTAAGCCTTAAACGGCGTGGAGCCCTGGGGCACCAAGTTGTTCTCCACGACGGCGCGCACCACGCCAGCCGTGCCCTCGGGACGAAGCGCCAGGCGCTGCTTGGGCTTGAGCTTGGTATCGGTGCCCTCGGTAAAGACGCGCTCCAGGTTGGCGCCGCTAAACACGCGGAACATCTCCTTGCGCACGACGTCGGTCGACTGGCCGATGCCGTGGACAAACACGTCCACCTGCTCGATGGCGGGCGTCTCGATGGGCTTAAAGCCAAACGGCTCGAACACGCCGGCAGCGATCTGCTGCATCTTTTGCCAGGCGCGCATCTCAGCGCCGATAAGGTCGCGGGTTCCCTCCGCCTTCTGTGCCTGCATGGGCAAACACCTTTCTTTTGTATCGCGTCATAGGTAGTGGTCATTATACGGCACAAACACAAACAGCGGCGGTGCATCTGACCGAACGAGGGTATGGGGACTCGTTCGGCCAGATGCACCGCCGCGGTGTGCAATCTGCAATCCTTCCGCCTCTTCGGATCACAAAATCCGTTGGACGGAAAGACTTCGGGTCATCTCTTGAGCCCGTGGCTGCATGGGAAACCGAATGACGGTACGAGCATCCATTCGGCTTCCAAGGCAGCCACGGACAAAACGGGGCAAAGAGCTACGAGCGACGTCGTCCCTACTCCCCCGCCACGCTCACGCGCAGCTTAGCCGCGATGGGCTCAGACGCCAGCAGGAACACCAGCATTGCCACCGAGCACGCCAGGCACACGATCCATGTGCTCGTAAAGGAGCCCGTGGCATCGAACAGTATTCCCGAGACGATGGCGCCCACCGTGCCGCCAACCATCTCGAGCGAGGTGATGGTGCCCGTTACCTTGCCCAGGTCGGCCATGCCAAACTGCTTGGACGCGGCAATGGTAGGCGTGATGGTGCCCATGCACGTTCCGATTCCAAAGCTAATGGCAGCCACAATGGGGCCAAGGTCGGTTGCGGGAAAGCACAGGGCGGCGCAGGCGATGATGCACGCGACAGAACCCAGCACATTGCCAAAGCGCAGGCCAAAACGGTCGTAAATGGCGCCGAGCGAAATCTTGGCGATAACGACGGTGACCATGTAGGCCGAAAGAACCGTACCGGCCCACATGGGGTCGTGGCCACCCGTGACGATCTTGGCACCGTTGACGGTAACGCTCGTCATGTTGGTGACCTGGTTGGGCAAAATGGCGCCGTTAACGAGGCCCATAAAGAGAAAGGCGACGACGAGCAGCCAAAACGCCGGGCTCTTCTTGATGCGAGACCAGCCAACGTTAACCTCGGGCGCCGTGCGCTCGTCCTTGTCGCCAGCCGTCGAGACGGACGGATCGCCCGGGTTCTCGCCGAGCGGCTTCAGGCCAATCTCGGAAGGTTTGGTGCGGAAGGAATACGCCGTGATGGGCAGCGCCGCCACCATGCAGACGGCGGCAAGCACCAGAAAGGCGGAGCGCCAACCCACGCTCACGATAAGTGAACTCACAATCGGCGAAAGGATGGCACCGCCAAAGCCCGAGCCCGAAAGCGCGATGGAGATGGCAAGACCGCGCTTGGCGGTAAACCAATTAGCGGTCACCAGGCTAATAAGCAGACGGGTCGATGCGACGGCGAAGCAGCCCGAGACGGCAAAGAGCACGTAGACCTGCCACAGCTCACCGACAAAGCTCATGCCCACGAGCACCGCCGAGGTGGCGATGACGGTAAGCGAACCCAAAATACGACCACTAACCTTGTCGGCAACATGGCCAATGACAAGCGATCCGATAACGCTCACCACCGTGGAGATCGCATTGGAGATGTTGTACTGCGCAAGAGATATCCCCAAGTCGCTGACGATGAGCGGCTGGAACAGGCTCATGCAGTTGACGAAAATGGTGTAGCACGTGGCCATGATCACAAAGCCGGAGGCCACCACGAGCCAGCCGGGGAAGAACTTACGTTGCTGAGACATACTGTTCCTTTTTAAGCAAACGAGTAGCAAGATTGGGTGCTACCGGTGGTCGGCGATGTAGCCCAAAGCGACGGCGGCATAAGCCGCGGCGCCAAGGGGAAGCTCGGCATCGCTAAAACGTGCCTTGGGATGATGCTGAGCAAAATGCTCGTCCGTATCAGTCACAGCAGCGCCCACGGTAAAGTACGCGCTCGGGATCTCGCTCGAGATCAACGCGAAGTCCTCGCTCGCCATGGCGTGGAACAGCGGCAGGAAGGCGGACTTGGGCAGCACCGCGCCCACGTAGCCAAGCGACGCCTGCGTCATGCCGTCGTCGAGTACGAGCGGGGGAACATCCGAGAGTGTCTCGATAGTCGCCGGCGTACGATAGGTCGTGGCAACGCCTTTGACGACCTCCGCGATGCGGGTCTTGAGGTGCTCCATGAGCTCGACGTCGAAGCCACGCAGCGTTCCCTCGAGCACACAAGTGTCGGGGATGACATTTGCGGCCTGACCGCCGGCGAACTTGCCAACGGTAAGCGCGACCTCCTTGGCCGCCGGCACCTCGCGAGAGATAAGCTCCTGAAGCGCCAGATGCACATGGACGCCGGCCGTGATGGGGTCGATGCAGATCTCGGGGCTCGAGCCATGGCCGCCCTTGCCCTGAAGCGTGATGCGAAAACCGTACACGCCCGAGAGCGCCGGGCTGCCGTAGAGCACCAGGCCAAGCGGCGACTGGCTATTGACATGCATGGCAAAGGCGGCCTGGGGACGCGGGTTCTGCAGCAGACCGTCGGCGATGGCGGCGCGGGCACCCTCAAAGGTTTCCTCGCCCGGCTGGAACAGCAACTTAACCGTGGCGTTGGCGTCGACAAGCGCAGACTCGCGGGCCTTGAGCAGGCGCGCCGCTCCAAGCAACGCCGTCGCGTGCATATCGTGTCCACATGCGTGCATGCAGCCGTTCGTAGAGGCGAAAGGCTCGCCTGACTCTTCGGCAACGGGCAGGGCATCCATGTCGCCACGGAGCATGATGACCGTACCGGCCTGTTCGTCCGTGCAGACGCCATTGCCCTGGGCCGCGGCGGCACCGGCGCCGACAAGGCCCACGACACAGGAACCATCGACGAGCGTGGCAAATGGGATTTCCATCTCGGTCAGGCGCGCTTGAATATACGCAGAGGTCTGTGGGAGGCTATTACCCAGCTCGGGCATCTGGTGCAAATCGTGTCGCCACGCAGCGAGCTCGTCTGCAAAAGCCTGAGCTTCTGCAACGAGACCGTCACCGATAGCGGCCTGCGCCGCTGCGGTGGCCTTGGGCGCTGATTGCGGTTGAAGATCGGACTGAGCTGGTGCCATAAATGCCCTCCAGTAACGTTTTTGCAGTAAGCACTTTGATAGCGTAAAGTGCAAGGTACAACTTTAAAGGCGAGTCATAAAAAACGCCGCCCCAGGAGGGCGGCGCAACAAGTTGTTTACAATTGCGAGCGCGGCTTTCGACGCAAAAAATCGAAGTGAGTCTCGCTCAAGATAATCGACAGGAAGATAAGCACAAAGCCGGCGAGCAGGCGCGAGGTGAGCGCCTCCCCCATCAGCAGCACCGAAAACAACACGCCCGAAGGCGATTCCATCGAAAGGAGCAGCGAGCCCGTCGAAGCCGGGACATGCGCCAGGCCGACGTTTTGGATGAGCAGAGCCACGCATGTGCAGCCCACCGAGAGAAACGCCATCACACAGATAAAATTCGGCGTCCACACGGACAGAGGCGCCTGGGTCTCGAATAGCAGCGACGAGACCAGGCTTAGGATGCCATTGCCCACAAACATCCAAAACGTGATGACGTTGATGTCCATTTTGCGACCGTACTTGGCGGTCACCGCCATCTGGATGGCGAAGAAGACCGCGCCGCCCAGCGTAATGGCATCGCCGATATTGAACTCGACGCTATCGAGTGCCACCAGGCCAATGCCCGCCAGGCACAGCAGTGCCGCACCCAGGTTATAGCGAGTGAGCTTTTCGCCGCTCAGGACATAGCTGGCAAACGGCACAAGGATACAGTACGTGCCCGTCAAAAATGCACTCTTGCCTGCCGTGGTCTGTGCCAGGCCAATCGTCTGCAGTCCGTATGCTCCCCACATGAGCGCACCCATGCCCAGCCCGACGATAAGGTTGCGAGCATTAAAGTGTGCGATGATGCGTTTACGGAAGATGGCGAACATAACCAGCGAAGCCGGGAGAAAGCGAACGTAGACCAGCTCGAACACCGGAACGGTATCGAGCGCATCTTTCATGGTGGTAAAGGAATAGCCCCAGATGACCGCCACCGAAAGCAGCAAGACCTTCCAGAAGAACGGAGAACGCGCGCCGGCGCCGCGGGAGGTGCCGCCGGCACCCAGGTCTTCGCGCGCTACAGGGCTATCGGGCATGTTTTCGATTTCATCAACGGCATTCTGGGCCATAGGGCATCCTCGCGCTCAGTCTGGGCGTGGTGTCCGCACGTGCATGGCCGCGTGCCGCCTCATGGTCAAATAAAACGGGGCGCACCGGACCCCCGGTACGCCCCGCTACTGTAGCAACAACCGGTGTTGCATCGCAATCCAGCCCACTAAAGCATTTTGTTCCGCCGTTCTACCGAACGGCGGACCGGCCGG
>UQPJ01000078.1:0-7089 GCA_900543015.1 uncultured Collinsella sp. | reverse complement strand
ACGCAAAGAAGGCCACTTAATGTGGCCTTCGTCTTGCGCAGGACTGTAGAGCAGGAAACCTTATATCCGGCCCCTCCGTCCGGGGACCGCGCCGTACCAGCTACAGCGTCATGTTTGGATCGGCGTCGACGTCGAACGGCGAGATTTCTCCTCGGTCGAATTTACGGCGGGCAACCTCTGCGATCATGGCGGCGTTGTCGGTGCACGCCGAAAGCGGTGGCACCGTTACGCGGATCCCCTGACGCCCAAGCTTCTTGATCATCATCTCGCGCAGATGCGGATTAGCCGAGACGCCGCCGCCGATGCAGTATTCCTTGCATCCGGTGGCATGCAGGGCGTTTTTGGCCTTCTTGTACTGAACGTCAAAGACGGCTGCCTCAAACGAAGCCGCCAGATCGGGCAGGTGAATCGTGCGCCCGGCCTTGGTCTCCTGCTCGATGTAGAGCGTCACGGCCGTTTTAAGACCCGAAAGCGAGAAACGATAGTCTCCCCTGCTGTTAAGCGCGCGAGGAAAATCGATCGCGCGGGGGTTGCCCGTCTCGGCCAGCTTGGAGATGATGGGGCCACCGGGATAGCCCAGACCCAACGCCTTGGCTACCTTGTCGAAGGCCTCGCCCACAGCATCGTCGAGTGTCTCACCAAGTACCTCGTAGTCGCCCCATGCCTTCACGTGCACGAGCATGGTATGACCGCCCGAGACGAGCGTGAAGATAAACGGCGGCCTGAGATCGGGCTGCGCCAGCAGGCTGGCGAACAGATGGCCCTCCAGATGGTTGACGCACACGAGCGGCTTGCCGGCGGCATAGGCAAAGCCCTTGGCGAAGGCGACGCCCACTACCAGAGCACCCACCAGGCCCGGACCCTGCGTCACGCCAACAGCGGCGAGTTCGCTCGGCGCGATGGCTCCACCCTCAAGACCAAGCGATGCTGCGGCATCCTCGAGCGCCGCATCCACGACACTCACAATCACCTCAACGTGTTTGCGCGAGGCGATCTCGGGCACCACGCCGCCAAAGCGGGCGTGAAAATCAATCTGTGTCGACACCTGGTTGGCCAGCATATTGCCATCCGCATCGATAATCGCCACGGCCGTCTCGTCGCAGGAGCTCTCGATAGCGAGCACTAGGCGGCGGCGCTCAATTTCGGCACGCTCCCCCTCGGAGCGCCCAGGCGCAGGCAGCGGCCATACGCGCTGCTCTGCCGCCGTCGGCTCGGGCGAAGCATTATCGACCGGAAGCACCAGGGGCAGCGGAGCCGTCATGACGATGGCGTCCTTGCCGGCACCATAGTAGCCGCGGCGACGGCCAGCCTCGGTAAAGCCCAGAGCGTTATAAAGCGCGGTCGCTCCCTCGTTACCGTCCTCGACCTCGAGCGAAGCCGTAGTGCAGCCGAGCATCTGGGCATCATAGCTCACATGCGACAGCAGCTTGCGGGCAATGCCCTCACGGCGATGTGCCGGGTCGACGGCGACATCCAGAATCTGCACATCACCGTCCACGACCATACCGCCGGCAAGGCCCAGCAGCTTGCCGTCGTCGTGTGCCACCCACCAACTACGCGGCGCAGCGACGTCCTCGCCCAGTTCGGACAGGAACATGCCCGGCGTCCATGCCTCGTGTCCGGCACCTTCAAAGCAGGCAGCCTCCAGCGCGCTTGCGCCCTCGGCATCCGCCGCGCCCATGGGACGGAACTGCAGATGACGACCGGCGAGCTCATCGGCAACACCCGTAATTTCGCTCTGCGCACTCTCGGCAAGACCAAGACGCTTGCGCTCGTTTTCCTCGGCATCCGAAAGGCGCGTGTAAATCGGCAGGACGCGGGCCGGATCGCCGTCACCCGCAGCGTGCGCGAGCAGCAAGCCCTCGCCCGAAGGCCACCACAGGTCACGCTCCACGCAGCGGGCGGCCTCGTCCTCACCCAGCAGCTTGCCATAGCGCACTAGACCGTCACCGGTCAGCTGAACCTGGCCCCAGTCCGCTGCTTGGCGCCACTCATCGAGCGCCACGGCGGCCTTGACCACGTGTTCGCGCTCAAATTGACGCTCGGGACCCTCATCGACCAGCATATACAGCGCCGGATATACCTCACCGCGCATAGCATCGGCCAAGATACCAAGCTTGCCGCGCACGCCAGCCTTCCACGCCGTCCAAGCGCAAGCGTCGAGCGTCGACACGCCCAGCAGCGGAACATTGGCACCACGCGCGAGGCCCTTGGCAGTGGAGATGCCGATGCGCACACCCGTAAAGGACCCCGGGCCGCGGCCGACCACATAGCAACCAACATCGCTGCGATCCAGACCGGCTTGAGCCAGCACGCCATCAACGGTATTCACGAGCTCAACGTTGGCGTGACGGCGACACATGTGGTCGCCACTCACGAGCTTCGTCTCACCCGTCTGCCCATCAATCCAGCTTGCCGCGCAGGCAAGCATGTCAGTCGAGGTATCGAGCGCCACCACCAGCGCGTTGTCGTTATGCAAGCTCATCTTGTACAGCCTTATCAATCAAATGGGAAAGCTCCATTGCGCGGTCACCGTGCGCCTCAAGCGTTATCGTTCGCACGTCGCTGTCGCCCTCATCACGCCTGAGCGTCACCGAAAGATACTCATCCGTCAGCTCGTCCTGGAATTGTTCGCCCCATTCCAGCAGGCAAGCACCCTCATAGCCCAGCACATCGAAAATGCCCGTATCCTCGAGCTCGTAGGCATGCTCCAGGCGGTATAGATCAAAGTGAAACAGCGGAATACGACCTTGATCGTGAACGGCCATGAGGGCGAACGTAGGGCTCGTAACCATATGCCCATCGCCCAGCCCGCGCGAGACGCCCTTGGTAAAGTGAGTTTTGCCCACTCCCAGGCCACCGGTCAGGATGAGCACATCGCCGTCCTCAAGGCACGGTGCAATTAGCTCGCCAAAGTACTCCGTATCGGCAGCGCAAGTCGTTTTGTAAGTACCTACCCCCAGGCGCTCCAGGGACATATATGCTCCTTATTATTCCGAGGCGTCCTCTGGCGCGGGATGTCGCTCCAGATAGTCGCCCAGCATCTTAAAGTCTTCCTCCAGCAGCTCCTGCCACGCCGGATTGCGCAGCGCTGCTGCCGGATGGAACGTGGGCATTACCACAAAATGCCCCATCTGGTGGAACCTGCCGCGCAGCTTAGTAATGCCAATCTCGGTCTTTAGCACAAAGTGCGTCGCGGGGTTGCCGAGCGTCACAATAATATCGGGCCAGATGCTTCGAATCTGCTCACGCAAAAATGGCGAGCAAGCCAGCACTTCCTCGGGACGCGGATTGCGGTTTCCCGGCGGGCGGCACTTAAGCACGTTGGCAATGTAGACGTCTTCGCGTTTGAGCCCCGCCAGCGACAAAATGCCGTTGAGGTCCTCGCCTGCCGCCCCCACAAAGGGCTCGCCCTGCAAATCCTCATTGCGGCCCGGCGCCTCGCCAATAAACATCACGCGAGCGTGGGGGTTTCCCACGCCAAACACGATGTTATGGCGCGACTGGTAAAGCTGGCAAAGGTGACAATCGCCCAGAACGGCCTCGATCTCCTCGAGTGCGACCTCACGCGGCGCCTGATGGCTATGGCCGGGGATGTGCATGACGCCCATAGCGACTCCTACACGTAGACCTTGTCGAGACGCATACCAAAGCCGCAAGCGACCTCGTAGTTAATCGTGCCGCGTAGGCGCGCCATCTCGTCCATGGTAATCTCGGCATCTCCATCGCGGCCGACAATGATCATCTCGTCACCATACTCGGCCTCGGGAATCTCATGCGCCGGGTTGGACTGAATGGCGACCATAAACTGGTCCATGCAGATATTGCCCACCTGACGCACACGCTCGCCGCGATACAGCACGTCCATACGATTGGAAAGCGTACGCGAAAGGCCATCGGCATAACCGATCGGAAGGGTGCAGATCTGAACGCGCGTGCGCGGTACGCGGTAGGTAAAGCCGTAGCCCACGCCCTCGCCCATCGCAGGATGCGCCACGCGCGTCACACGCGCGTGGACGCTCATGACGGGATCAAGCTGCATCACGCGACCACTCAGCTCACATGGCTGCAGACCATACAAACCGATGCCGGCACGAATCATGTCAAAGTGCATTGAAGAATCGAGCATCGAGGACGGCGTATTGGCACAATGCACGATACCGCATTCAAAACCTGCGTCCTTAATGGCCTGAACGGCCTCGGTAAAACGCTGGCACTGCAGCTTGTAGTCCCAACCCGAAGGTTCATCGGCCGTGGCAAAGTGCGTAAATACGCCGTCGCACTGGATGCCGCGATGGAAACTGATGCCGCGTACAAAGTCGAGCACCTGTGTGTAGTGAACACCGATACGATTCATGCCCGTCTCGATGGCAAGATGGTACTTGCCCACCTTGCCCGCCGCGACGGCGCATTCGCCATACGCAAGAGCAAAATCGGACGTATAGACCGAGGGCATGATATCGAATTCGAGCAATGCAGGAATAGCCTCGATAGGCGGCTCACTTAGAATCAGGACGGGCTTAGTAATCCCGCCCTGACGGAGCCCAACGCCCTCGTTAACCGTCGCCACGGCAAACATGTCGGCACCGGCCGAATACATGATCTTGGCACACTCAACAGCTCCATGACCATAAGCATCGGCCTTGACCACGCAGCACAGGCGCTGACGCGGATTCAACAAGTTCTTATAGGCCCTCGTGTTGCGACGGAGCGCCCCGCGGTCGATCTCGACCCAGGACCAGCGCGTCAAATCGGCTTTATTCATGATTAGTCATCCGACCCTTCGTCCATGATTCCCAGATCTTCGAGCGCATCCTTTGCCGCCAGCTCCATGGCAGGACCGATCAAGTCGATAAGATCGGTCGCGATGACGCTCTTCTCACCATACTCCGTCGCCGCGGCAAAACCGGCGTAGCTGTGAAGTGCGACGGCGTACGAATACAGCAACTCCCAACGATCCATCTCGTCGCGCATGGTGGCAAGCGTGCCGGCCAAAATACCCGCGAGAACATCACCCGAACCGGCAGTTGCCAGAGAAGCCGGACCCGAGAGCGGCAGCAGCACACGCTCAACGCCACAGATAGCCGTCGTCGGCCCCTTGGCAATGACCACCAGATTGTCGGAGCCTGCAGCCCAGACAACCTTCTGCGCGGCCGCAATCGCGGTACCAAGGTCGTTCACCTCGTCACCGGCAACCAGGCGCGAAAGCTCACGATAGTGCGGCGTCATAACCAACGGCTGCTCGCGGCGATACATCTCGGGGTTACTATCAATACCGTCAATGGCAATCTTAGCAAGGCAGTTGAGTGCATCGGCGTCCAAAATTAGCGGTACATCAAGCTCGAGCAAGCCCGAAACCACCTGCATAGCGCCGGCAGACGTCGTCATACCGGGACCGCACAGCACGCAGCTGTACTTCTTTGCGATCTCGCACACCGTCATGCGCGCAGCGGCGCCAAAGGAGCCGCGGGAATCAGACGGAATAGCAAAGACCGGAATCGAAGGAAGTGCCATGCGAATGAGATTGGCGCAGGCGTCAGGAGCCGCGACTGCCACGTAACCAGCACCCGCGCGAGCTGCAGACTTGGCCGCCATAATGGCAGCACCAGGATATTGCGCAGATCCGGCGACAATAAGCACGGAGCCACGGGAATACTTATCGATATTCGATGGTAGCGGAGCAAAGTAATCAACTAAGTCACCGGGCTCGACAATCTCGGCGGCGTGGTCGACATCATCGATGACCTCGTCAAGACGGTCGTAAAGATTGCCGCAGATCAAATCGCCAGCATACTCAGGACCATCAGCGCTATACAGACCAATCTTGGGCGCAATCATCGTCACCGTGCGCTCGGCACGAATGCAGTCGTCATCAACAACGCCCGTCTCTGCATTCAGGCCCGAGGGGACATCAATGGATACGACACAATCGGCGCATTCATTGACCGTAGGAATCCAAATGGAGAACGGCGCACGCAGATTCCCGTGGAAACCGGTACCAAAAATGGCATCGACAACAACATCGGCCTTATCGATCAAAACCTCGAGTTCATCACGCGAGGGGCCGACGCAAACGTGCACATCGCGGCCGGCAGTACGACGAGCAACATGACGTGCCAGAGCAGCAGGAATCTCATCCGGTTCAACCGGAGAAACGATATCCACGTCCACACCCTTATGGCTCAGGATATCGGCGGCAACCCAACCGTCGCCGCCATTATTACCAAAACCGACCAAAACGAGAACCCGATCGGGATTGAGCTTCAAGACCTCGTTAGCGGCAAACTCACCCGCTAGCTCCATAAGCTCGGCCTTCGAAGTCCCTTCGCGTTCGATGATATCCTCGAGACGAACGACTTCTTCGGTACTCAAAACCGGTTTCATCTATGCTCCTAGCGTATCTTGCGAAGCATCGCCCAGGTGCTCCGTCAATGCTGAATTCTGCAGCTGCTCGAGCTCATCTAATACAGAGCGAGCCTCTTTAAATGTCTGCGCAACGCGTTTCTTGGTGCTCACCTTTTCATCTTTTGGCTTAGGCCGAGCATCTTCGGTAATCGCGATGGCATTCGCAACGGCCAAGTCTCCCGTAAGCGTAATGGAAAGAGCGACCTCAACAACGCCCAGTTCTTGAGCGATCTCGAGAGCACGGCCCGAAAGCAGCGCCTTCGGTTTGCCGAGTTTATCACGCGTTACCGAAACATCCTTGCGACCCACGCCTTGACTAAAACCCGTGCCGAGAGCTTTAAGCACCGCCTCGCGCGAAGCAAAGCGGCTCGCATAGTGAGCAGCGGGACGCGATGATGCATCGCAATACGCACGCTCTTCTTCAGTAAACACACGCCGAGCAAACGACGGCGTCTTTTCAAGAATTGATTTCATGCGGGAAATCTCGACGATATCAACGCCGATACCAGCTTCAGCCATGTTCACCTCCATATCGCACAGACTAAGTTATTGTAGCCCGTTCGCAGAAGATGCGACAAACGAGGGTTATAAAACACAGCTACTATGTGAGACAAATTGCCCGAGATACAAAAAAAGGGGGAGGCCGCGAGGCCTCCCCCTTCTTCAAGTCATCCGACGGCTCGG
>UQPJ01000077.1:0-7143 GCA_900543015.1 uncultured Collinsella sp. | reverse complement strand
CGATCAGGTCGACGCCCATCGCGGGGTGCTGGGCGCCCTGGCCGGCAAACAGAAACGCTACGCCACCCATGCGCACGCACCCTTCAGGACGTGCTCGGCGCCATCGACTAGGTCGTCAACGATTTCACGTGCACTTTGGCGCTCGTTGACCATGCCGGCAATCTGTCCACACAAAAACGAGCCCTCTTCGTAATTGCCGTCCTTGGCGGCCTTGCGAAGGGCGCCCGTGCCCATGGCCCCGAGCTCCTCGACGCTTACGCCCGCCGCCTCGCTCTTGGCGTAGGCGTTAGTGAAGGGGCTCTTGAGGGCACGCACCGGGTGTCCCGTCGAGCGGCCGGTCGCACGCGTCGAGGTGTCGTTGGCCTTCAGGACCATCTCCTTGTACTGCTCCGATACGGTGCACTCATCTGCGATCAGAAAGCGCGTACCCACCTGCACGCCGGCGGCGCCCAGCATAAAGGCGGCCGCCACGCCGCGGCCATCGGCGATACCGCCAGCCGCAACCACGGGAATATCGACCGCATCGACAACCTGTGGCACCAGTGCCATCGTCGAGGTCTCGCCAATATGGCCGCCTGATTCGGTACCCTCGGCAACCACGGCAGTGGCTCCACGACGCGCCACGAGACGCGCCAGCGCCACCGAGGCAACGACCGGGATGACCTTGATGCCCGCCTCGTTCCACGCCTTCATGTACTTGGTGGGATTGCCGGCACCCGTCACGACGACCGGCACCCGCTCGTCAATCACGACCCGCGCGACCTCGTCGGCAAACGGGCTCATGAGCATGACGTTGACGCCAAAGGGCTTATCCGTCCTGGCGCGCAGCTCATGAATCTGGTCGCGCAGCCAGTTGGCGTCGGCGTTCATGGCCGCGATAATCCCTAAGCCGCCCGCCTCGGACACTGCGGACGCCAGCGAGGCGTCGGCGATCCAGGCCATACCGCCCTGGAACACGGGCTTTTCGATGCCGAGCAGATCGCAGAGAGGAGTCTTGAGCATCTCTACTTCTCCAATGCCGCCTCGACCGTATCGGCGAACTCGCCGACCGTCTTGGGGTTCTCCTCGGTATCGAGCTGGATGCCAAACTCGTCCTCAACGGCGACGAGGATCTCGACGGTGCCCAGACTGTCGAGACCAATCTCCTCGAGCGTGGACTCGGGCTTCATCTCGACATCGTCAAGACCGGCGGTCTCGCGGATAACATCGCAAACGCGCTCGAAGGTCTTCTGATCTGCCATGGTAGTTCTCCTTTGTTTGTGCCCTAGGGGCGTTTTTATTTCCTATGTGCGACTACTTCCAACGAAGTAGATAGCCACCTATATCCAGACCGGCGCCAAATCCAACGAGGGCGATGGTGTCGCCCGTGTGAAGTGCACCGGCGTTTGCCAGCCGGTCGAGGGCAAGCGGAATGCATGCGCTCGAAATGTTGCCGGTCTCGCGCAGCGTTCGAACCACGCGCTTGTCTGGCACACCGAGGCGCTTGACCGCCTGACTCAGGATTCGTTCGTTAGCCTGATGGAATACAAAATGGTCGATGTCCTCGACCGAAATGCCCGCATCGCTCGCAAGCTTATGGACCGTGTCGCAAATCGCGTTGACGCCGAACTTGAACACGCGGCGGCCATTCATGGACAGCACGCTCTCGCTATCTGCGGAGGCCTTAAACGGCGAGGTGCCGACCAGACCGGGAACGCACAACGTCTCGACGTCGGGCGCCGTCGAAAGCTCAACGGCAAGGGGGCTGTCTCCCCCAGCCTCAATCACCGCGGCGCCTGCCCCATCGCCAAAGAGCACACAGGTGGCGCGGTCGGTCCAGTCGAGCGCGCGCGTCATCTGCTCGGCGGCAACGACAAGCACATGCTTGGCTCGTCCTCGGGCGATATAGCCCTCGGCAACATCGAGCGCAAATACGAAGCCGGCGCAGGCAGCCGAGACATCGAAGGCAGGGCACGTCGCGCCCAGTCGCTCAGCAACGGCACACGCCTCGGCGGGAACAAGGTGATCACCCGTCGTCGTCGAGCAGACGATCAGATCCAACTGGCTCGCGTCGATTCCGGACACCTGAAGTGCCCGCTCGCTCGCCGCTACGGCAAGGTCGTCAAGTGACTCGGTGGTGCAGACGTGGCGACTCTTAATACCTGTGCGGGTAAAAATCCACTCATCCGAGGTATCGAGGAACTCGGACAGCTCGTCATTGGAAACACTGCGCTTAGGAAGCGCCGAGCCTGTTCCAAGAATCGTGAAACCCATCACTAACCTCCTTTGAGTTGTTGACGTGTTTACATCGACCAAGAGAGGATAGCGCATTCTTCACCTTGTTGACGTGTTAACATTAAATTGTCCAAATGCGACAAAGGCTTCACATTGTGTCTATCTATCGACACCATTGCGTCATTCACTTATTCATTAGGGAGGTAGCAGCCGCTATGGATGCCCAATTAACGATAGTCGACGTAACCGGATCGACCAACGATGACCTTCTCGAAGCAGGAAAACGGGGAGCACCGCACGGCACAGGACTTGCCGCCCGGACTCAGACAGCAGGACGCGGCCGACGCGGCCACAAGTGGGATTCAACCGCCGGCAATCTGTTACTCTCGATTGTCCTACGTCCTCGTGTTGATCCCGCCAAGTACTCTGGCCTTGCCGCCGTCAGCGGCCTAGCGGTGCTCGAGGCGCTCGAAAAGCAGGGTCTTGCAAACGAGATTGGCCTCAAATGGCCCAACGACCTGGTCACGCGAGGACGCAAGCTCGGCGGCATTCTGGTCGAAGCCGCACGCGATAACGAAGGCAACCCCTTTGCGGTCTGTGGCATCGGCGTCAACGTGAACTATGTGCCCGCGGAGGTGCCCGATGGTGGCCTGCCGGCAATCGGTCTCTCGGACCTCAACGAGAACGTTCCCGCCGTCGATATGCTCCTCGATGAGGTCTATCACACCGTCGTAAACGCTGTAGACGCGTGGGCAGATCTGCTCAACGCCATGGAAGAAAACGCCGGACCGCTCGCGCCCGTCCACGGCGAATATGTCGCTCACCTCAATTGGATTGGGGAGCACGTTATCGCCCGCTCCCCCGCGGGAAACGAGCTGGCACGCGGCATCTTTAAAACCGTAGATGCCTTTGGTCGCGCGTGTATCGAAACGGAAGACGACTTGCGATCCTTCCATTTTGAGGAGGCATCGCTGCGCCCCTTGAGCGAATAGGGCGCCGCAGCCACCTGCTCGGCAGCATTACCCGGCAGTCCAAACCATCATTCAAAACAAAAGAGCCCCGCTACCAACATGGCAGCGGGGCTCTGTAAGCTATGAGCGATATCGCTTAGAGCTTGATGTCGATGTCGACGCCAGCGGGGAGGTCGAGACGCATGAGCGAATCAACGGTGCCCGAGGTGGGGTCGAGGATGTCGATGAGGCGCTTGTGGGTGCGCATCTCGAACTGCTCACGGGAGTCCTTGTTCACGTGCGGCGAGCGGATAACCGTGTACAGGTTGCGCTCGGTGGGCAGGGGGACAGGACCGGAAACGCGAGCGCCGGTCTTCTGAGCGGTCTCAACGATGAGCTTCGCGGACTGATCGACGACCTCGTGATCATAGCCCTTGAGGCGAATGCGGATCTTCTGGGTAGCCAACTTAAACCTCCAAAGAGTGCGAGAGATGTTCTCGCGGATTACGTAACAGGGAGCTCGAACTTAGGCGTTCTTGCTCATGACCTCGTCCACGATGGACTTGGGCGCGGGCTCATAAGAGTCGAACTGCATCGTGTAGGATGCACGGCCCTGGGTCTGGGAGCGAAGGTCGGTAGCGTAACCGAACATCTCGCCCAGCGGCACCTTGGCACGGATGAGCTTGCTGTTCTTGCGATCCTCCATGCCCTCGATCTTGCCGCGGCGACCGGAGAGGTTGCCCATAACGTCGCCCATGTACTGCTCGGGGGTCTCGACCTCGACAGCCATGATCGGCTCGAGCAGCTGCGGATCGGACTTCTTGAGGGCGTCCTTGATAGCCATGGAACCGGCGATCTTGAAGGCGGCCTCGGAGGAGTCGACCTCGTGGTAAGAACCGTCGAACAGGGTGACCTTAACGTCGAGGACCGGGAAGCCGGCGATAACACCGGTGTTCAGGGCCTCCTGGATGCCCTTGTCGATGGACGGGATGTACTCCTTGGGCACGACGCCGCCGACGATAGCGTTGACGAACTCGTAACCGAAGCCCTCCTCCATCTTCTCGAGCTTGATGACAGCGTGGCCGTACTGACCGCGACCGCCGGACTGACGGACGAACTTGCCCTCAGCCTTCTCGACGTCGTGACCAGCGGTCTCGCGGTAGGCAACCTGGGGCTTACCAACGTTAGCGTCAACCTTGAACTCGCGGAGCAGACGATCGACGATAATCTCGAGGTGCAGCTCGCCCATGCCGGCGATGATGGTCTGGCCGGTCTCGTGGTTGGTGGACACCTGGAAGGTCGGGTCCTCCTCGGCGAGCTTGGTCAGAGCCAGGGACATCTTGTCCTGCTCGGCCTTGGTCTTGGGCTCGATGGCAACGTCGATAACGGGCTTAGCGAACTCGATCTTCTCGAGGACGATCTCCTTGCCCTCGGCGCACAGGGTGTCACCGGTGGTGGAGTTCTTGAAGCCGACGCAAGCGACGATGTCGCCGGCGGCAGCGTCGTCACGGTCGATACGCTCGGCGGCGTTCATCTCGAGGATGCGGCCGAGGCGCTCGCGCTGACCGTTGGAAGCGTTGACCACGTAGGAGCCGGACTCGGCGCGGCCGGAGTAAACGCGGACATAAGTGAGCTTACCGACGAACGGGTCGGTCATGATCTTGAAGACCAGGCCGGAGAAAGGCTCGTCGAAGGAAGGATGACGCTGGATCTCCTCGCCGGTGTCCGGATCGGTACCGGTGACGGCCTCAACGTCAAGCGGGCTGGGCAGGTAGTCGACGACAGCGTCGAGCAGCTCCTGGACGCCCTTGTTCTTGTAGGCGGAGCCCACGAAGACGAGGTTGAGCTCGTTGGCCAGAACGCCCTTACGCAGAGCAGCCTTGAGCTCCTCGACGGTGAAGTCCTCCTCCATGAGGATCTTCTCCATGAGCTCGTCGTCAAAGCTGGCAGCAGCGTCGAGGAGCTCCTCGCGCTTGGTGGCAGCGATGTCGGCAAACTCAGCCGGGATCTCGTCCATCGGCTCGGGGTAGGTCATGCCCTTCTCGTCGGCCTTGAAGTCCCATGCAGTCATGGTAACGAGGTCGATGACGCCCCAGAAGTTGTCCTCGGCGCCCATCGGGACCTGAGCGGCCACGGCGTTAGCGTCGAGACGATCCTTCATGGTCTCGATAGCGTTGAAGAAGTCAGCGCCCACGCGGTCATACTTGTTGATGAAGGCGATGCGGGGAACGTTGAAGGTAGAAGCCTGACGCCAAACGGTCTCAGACTGGGGCTGGACGCCGGCAACGGCGTCGAAGACGGCGACAGCACCATCGAGGACGCGCAGGCAGCGCTCGACCTCGGCGGTGAAGTCAACGTGGCCCGGGGTGTCGATGATCTGGATGCGGTAGTCCTTGCCGTCCTTGTTCCAGAAGCAGGTGGTAGCAGCGGAGGTAATGGTTACGCCGCGCTCCTGCTCCTGAACCATCCAGTCCATGGTGGCAGCGCCCTCATGGACCTCACCGATCTTGTGGGTCTTACCGGTGTAGTAAAGAATACGCTCGGTCGTGGTGGTCTTACCGGCATCGATGTGGGCCATGATGCCGATGTTACGGGTATCGGAAAGCTTGTACTTAGGCTTAGCCATGTTAGTTCCTTACCTTAACTTACCAACGATAGTGAGAGAACGCGCGGTTGGCCTCGGCCATCTTGAAGACGTCCTCACGCTTCTTGACGGAAGCGCCCAGGCCGTTGGAGGCGTCGAGGATCTCGTTGGCGAGACGCTCGGCCATGGTCTTCTCCTTGCGAGCGCGGGAGAAGTTGACGATCCAGCGGATACCCAGAGCGGTGGAACGACGGGAGTTGACCTCCATCGGGACCTGATAGGTAGCGCCGCCGACACGCTTGGGCTTAACCTCGAGCGTGGGCTTGACGTTGTCCATAGCCTTCTTGAAGGTAGCGAGAGCGTCGCCACCCTCGGACTTCTCGGCAACGATCTCGAAAGCGGTGTAAACGATGCGCTCAGCGGTGGCCTTCTTGCCGTCAAGAAGGACCTTGTTGATGAGCTGAGTCACCAGGCGGTTGTTGTAAACGGCGTCAGGCTGAACCTCACGACGATTAGCTGCTGCACGACGCGGCATGTGAAATCTCCTTAAGTGTCTACCGTGCGGCGCTTAGGCGGCACACGGCGAAAGTATCAAAACGTTATCTGGCTTATTTAGCCTTGGGGCGCTTAGCACCGTACTTGGAACGGGCCTGCATACGGTTCTGGACCGGAGCAGCGTCGTAGGCGCCACGGATGACGTGATAACGGACACCAGGGAGGTCACGGACACGACCGCCGCGGACGAGCACGATGGAGTGCTCCTGCAGGTTGTGGCCCTCACCCGGGATGTAAGCAGTAACTTCGATGCCGTTGACAAGGCGAACACGGGCAACCTTACGAAGAGCCGAGTTCGGCTTCTTGGGGCTCGTGGTGAAGACGCGGGTGCACACGCCGCGCTTCTGGGAGTTGTGCTGCAGAGCAGCGTTCTTGGACTTCTTGGGCACGGAACGACGGCCCTGGCGAACCAGCTGGTTAATAGTAGGCAAAGCGTACTCCTTCTCGAATGATTCCAGCTCTCTGTAAAGTGCAACGGCTTGAATCGAGGGGTCAGCATCCCCCTACGAAACACGCAGTTCGATAGGATACGTGCCGTTAGCTGTGTCGTCAACAGACCACGCCGCCGGGCGTATCCTAAAATAGGCACATTTCCGCAAAGCCTACACAAAAGGAATCCCCTCCTGTGCGCGCTGGCGGATTCCCGGCCCGGGCGGCCCTGGTATTAAGTTTGCTGCTCTACAGTCCTGGCTCGCACGGAGGCCACATTAAGTGGCCTCCGGCTCGTGCGGAACTCGCGACAAACTTAATACCAGGGCCGCCCGGGCCGGGGATCCGACGTGCTCGTCGGGGCAACGTTACCTGCCAAAACGGGACAGGTTTATTTTGGTCGGTTTTATC
>UQPJ01000076.1:0-7373 GCA_900543015.1 uncultured Collinsella sp. | reverse complement strand
TCGACGCTGCAAGCCCGCCAGAGCGGCAATCTGCCTTTCAACTTCGGCGGCATGACCAGAAGGTCAATGCCGCCTTGTTTCAAGGCACCTTACTCGCCCAGACGGGCTCTCGCTGACTTTTGTTCGACCTGTAGGGACTGGCTGGCGCGGCCCTGCCTGGGGGCATTCGCTGACTTTTGTTCGACCTGCGAGTTCTTCAAATTGCTAGAGCGTTGCTAAGTAATTCTTTGCGTCTTCTACGCTCATTGCTGCAACGGGTGCGTGTGAACAGAGTTTGGCATCGTTGGTGACCAGGAGATCTGCCTTTGCGCGCATTGCCGCAGCGATGATTAAATCGTCTTCGTAATCGCTATGAAGATTACGCTGCTTGCTCGCCATCCATATGTCACTCAGGTTGCAGGATACCGGCGTGGCAAGTTGCGACAACACGTCAAGGCAATCCCATGCAAGTGATGTCGCCGCCACGGCGGCATCTTGGGACAGTGAGCCATGCTCGCGCCGATACCATGCCTTATGTTCGCTTGAAATCAAATAGAACAGGTCTTTGGACGATGTCACCGCATACAGCAAATCCACCTGCGCCGTGCATGCATCGCGTAAAAACTCAATCGCCACCGAACGACCACGTCGTGAGGGAATGAAGTAATCGAGCCACACGTTGGTGTCAACCAAGATGCGCTTTGGAGCCTCACTCATAGAGCCAGCTCATCTCCTCGCCATAGCGATCCGCATAGGCATTCCGTTTGAGCTCTTCGTCGTCCGATGGCTGAGCCCTGACCATATCGATTCCCGACTCACGGCAAGCGGTAGCGAACAGCTTCGACCCCTGATCTATGAGCTCGAGCTTACGTTTGGCGGCCTTTTCGTGCTCGCGCTGTTCCGCCCGGGCACGACTGGGCAGCAGGATATCCTCGAGCGCACCGGGGCGATCGGCCAGCGACGCTGCAAGCTGCCAGAGCGCTCGCACCGCTTGGCTCGGCGTCATACCGGCCCTGGAGAGAGCGGCGTCCCCGCTCCTTTTAAGATCGGCATCGAGACGCACGTTGATCTGAGCGGCTGTTGTGGTCATGACCCCTCCTTAATACTTCAAAACTATCATAAAACTCTATGGTAGATACGTAAAGCTTGTATAGCATTTATAAGCATTAGCCGTACTCTGCACACAAAAAGCCGCCGAGGCACACTGCGCCTCGGCGGCCACGTATCACCGATCTAGTTCGGTTTCACCCTTTGCATTCGCCCAGATAAAACCTACCAAAATTAACATCCCCTTTTGGTAGGTTTTAGAGCTCCACGCTTTCGGCGCCGTTGATGGTTAGGTTGCGCTCGTAGAAAGCCGTGAGGGCGCGGATGGCGTACATCACGTCGCGCACGCCGCCGGTCTCGTAGCTCGAGTGCATGGCAAGCTGCGGCAGGCCCACGTCCACGGCATGCATGCTCGCCTGCATATTGGACAGATTGCCGAGCGTGGAGCCGCCCGCCATATCGCTCTTGTTGGCGAAGGCCTGCGTGGGCACGTCGGCGTCGTCGCAAATAGCCTGGAACACCGCGCGGCTAAAGGCATCGGTGCAGTAGTGCTGGTTGGCGGCTTCCTTGATGACGATGCCGCCGTTAAGCACCACCTGGTTGCGGGCATCGCACTTCTCGGCGTGGTTGGGGTGCACGGCATGCGCGTTGTCGCAGCTCACGAGCATCGATGCGGCAAGGGCGCGATGATACGACTCGTCATCAAAGCCCAGCGATCCGTTGATGCGGCGCAGCGCGTCGGCCAAGAACGTCGACATGGCGCCCTGCTTGGTCTCGGAGCCAACCTCCTCGTTATCAAAGCAGCAGAAGACCGAGACGTCATGCGCGTTCTCGGCACCCAAAAATGCCTGTAGCGAGGTGTAGGCGCAGGCCAGGTCGTCGAGCTTGGGCGTCGAGATAAACTCGTCGGCCCAGCCCCAAATGCGCGCATCCTGACGATTGACCAGGAACAGATCGCGGCCCAGAATCTGCTCGGGCTCAACATCCAGTTCGTCAGCGATCAGGGCATCGAAGTCACCCTGCTTAAGGTCGCCAGCGCTGATGAGCGGGCACAGGTCAACGGCTCGGTTGGGAGCAAAGCCCTCGTTGACGCCACGGTTCATATGGATAGCAAGGCTCGGAATGATAGCGACCTCGCGCTCGGTGGCGAGCAGGCGGCTCTCAATACGGTCGCCCTCGCGCACCAGCACGCGGCCCGCGAGTGCCAGCGGACGATCGAACCAGGTGTAGTCGATCATGCCGCCATAGGCCTCGGTGTTCAGGCGCAGCGTCTCACCAGCGCCGTCGAGCTCGGGCACGGCCTTAACCTTAAACGTCGGCGAATCGCTGTGTGACGCCGTGAGTTGAAAATGATAGTCGCCGGCAACGCCGTCCTCACCCCACGTAGCGGCCAGGTCTTCGCCCACCTTAAAGGCAACAACGCTCGAGGTGTTGCGCTGCGTGTAATAACGCCCGCCCGGCTCGATGTCCCACGCCGCGTTCTCGGGCAGGTAGGTAAAGCCCGCCTCGTCGAGCTCGGCCATAATGGTCGCCGCCGTATGGAACATGCTGGGGCATGCCTCGATAAAGTCGATGAGGTCGTTTGCGGCCTCGATATCGTCTGCCGTCACATGCGCGCGCTCGGGCGTTTCCTGATCCGTCATGCTCTCCCCTTTCGCTGGGTTGATGGTCCCCTCCAGCATACCCCGCCACGCCAGCGTCGCACTCTTCATTCCGTGCTTAATTCCGCGCCGCTCACCAAGTTGAGCCATCATGCCCGCGCTCCTTTTGCGACAATTGCGCTAACAGGACGAGAGGAGCCGTCATGAAGCCACGTAACATTGCCATCGCCTGCGGTGTCGCGGGAGCCGCCGTCGGCCTTGCCGCTGCCACCGGTATCGTTTATCACAAGCAAATCAAGTCCGCCGCGTCGCTCAAACGCTTGACCGGCTACGCGGATGGCTATGACCTGTACGCAATCGACATTGCCTACGACTACGATCTTGATCGCATCATCGCCGCTGGCGTGCGCGACGACCAGACCTACATCGATGCCGTGGTGGCGCAGGTGCTCCCCGGCGTTCCGGCACATGTCCAGGCGCCCCAGTTTGCCTGCAGCGCTTTTGTCGCCGTAGATGCCGAAGGCCGCGTGCGCACCGGTCGCAATTACGACTTTAAGGACGACACCTCGGCGCTGCTGGCGCGCAATCACCCGCGCGACGGCTATGCCTCCATCGGCTTTGCGGCCCTCAATAACCTGGGCGATAACACTCCGCTTGACTCCATCGCCGGACGCGCCGCGGCGTTGATGGGCCCGTTTGCCCAGCTCGACGGTGTTAACGAATGCGGCGTGTCCATTGCCGTACTCACTCTGGATTCCAAGCCCTGTGACCAGGACACGCAGCGCCCCGTCATCAATACCTCGCTCGCCATCCGCTTGGTGCTCGACCGCGCGGCTACCACACAGGAGGCCGTCGACCTGCTTTCTGCCTATGACATGCACGCCATGGCCGGACGCGACTACCACTTCTTTATCAACGACGCCGCCGGTGACGCGCGCGTAGTAGAGTGGGATCCGCACGATCCGGACCGCGCTTTCAAAGCGACTCCCGTACGCCAGGTTACGAACTTCTACACCTGCTATGGCGACGAGGTGCTCCCCAACCAAAAGAATGGCGAGCTGGGCCATGGTAAAGAGCGCGCCGTCGCAATCGCCGATGTCCTTGACGCCCATGTCGGTGCCCAAGACGAGGCAGTCGCTTGGAAGGCCCTACGCGCTGCAGCGCAAGAGCCCAATCCGGAAGACATCACCAGCAACACGCAGTGGTCGGTCGTCTTTGACAACACCGAGCCCGCTGCCGCCATCACGCTGCGCCGCCACTGGGGCGACATCGATGCCTTCGCACTGTAAGGAGCCAGGCCCGTCGACCTTACGCTCGCCTGGCGTTGTTTACATTTCTATACGCTTGAGCTAACACGTTTTACCCCCGTATCAACAGTGTGCGGGGGTAAACTTATGCGCATGTTATAACTTGCCCGGAAGGATTCATCATGCTCAGGATCGGTCTTCTTACCAGTGGCGGCGACTGCCAGGCGCTCAACGCCACCATGCGCGGCATTGTCAAAACGCTTATGACCAATAGCAAAGAGCCTATCGAGATCTACGGTTTTGAGGACGGCTACCAGGGCCTTATCTACAGCAGGTTCCGCGTCATGTCGCCCGCCGATTTTAGCGGCATCCTCACCCGCGGCGGCACCATCCTGGGCACGAGCCGTACGCCGTTCAAGCGCCTGGATGTTCCCGAGGCCGATGGCGTCGAGAAGGTGCCCGCGATGGTCCACACCTATCACAAGCTGCAGCTCGACTGCCTGTTTATGCTGGGCGGCAACGGCTCCACCAAGACCGCCAACCGCCTGCGCGAAGAGGGCCTCAACGTTATCGCCCTGCCCAAGACCATCGATAACGACACCTGGGGCACCGAGTTGACGTTTGGCTTTACGAGCGCCATCGACGTCGCCACCAAGTGCATCGACGACATCCACACCACTGCCTCGAGCCACGGGCGCGTGTTCGTCATCGAAATCATGGGACACAAGGTCGGATGGATTCCGCTGTACGCCGGCGTCGCGGGCGGCGCGGACGTCATCCTGATCCCCGAGATCCCCTACGACATGGATAACGTCATCAAGACCATCGAGCATCGCATGGAGACCGGCAGCCGCTTTACCATCGTAGCCGTCGCCGAGGGCGCTATCTCCAAGGAGGACGCGGCGCTGTCCAAGAAGGAGTACAAGAAGAAGCTCGCCGAGCGCACGAGCCCGTCGATCGTCTACGACATCGCCAAGGAGATCGAGGCCAAGACCGGTCGCGAGACCCGCGTCGCCATCCCCGGTCACACGCAGCGCGGCGGCCAGCCCGACGCTCAGGACCGCATCTTTGCGACCCAGTGCGGTGTCGAGGCGGCGCTCGGCTGCCTACGCGGCGAGTTTGGCTACATGATTGCCCTGCGTGACGGCAAGATGTGCCACATGCCGCTCGAGGAGGTCGCCGGCAAGCTCAAGTATGTCGACCCCCAGAGCGACCTGGTGCGCGAGGCCAAGGCGTTGGGCATCAGCTTCGGCGACGAATAACCTCGGCTGGAATCCACCCCATCGGGCCCTCCGACCCCGCCCGACGTATTTCGATTTGGCTCCTCCCTTGACTCCGTCAAAGGTCGCCAATCGAAATCGTCGGGCGGGGTCGGAGGGCCCTGCGTTTACATACTCGCCGAGGCTATTCATCTTCTTGCTGCGGGTGCCTGGTCTGAAATTCAGTTGCGGTGAAATAGTTCCTGCTTAGTCCGCAAATGGCTGAATCCAAAAACTATTCCACCGCAACTTACTGAGTGGGGGCTCTTGGCTGCTACTTGCACTGACATTTGTCCTGAAATGGCTGGTCGTTAGGGATTGCTACCGGTAGTTGCGGTAGGGTTGGGGCAGATTCTAACTAGAAATGGTGGTCGCTACCGGTTGTTCTCGGCATACTCGGCTCATTCGATTCGACCATCAAACGAAAGGAACCACCATGGATCTTGCGATGGCACAGCGCCTCGTCGATCGCCGCAAGGCTGCCGGGCTTTCTCAGGAGGCGCTTGCCGCCCAGCTGGGTGTGAGTCGTCAGGCTGTCAGTAAATGGGAGCGCAGCGAATCCTCGCCCGATACCGATAACCTTATTGCGCTCGCCGCGCTGTATGGCGTGTCGCTGGATGAGCTGCTATATGGGGAGGCGGTGGCTAGCGCTGATGACTCACAGGCTGATGATGAGGCACAGAACAGCAACGCCGG
This sequence comes from uncultured Collinsella sp., assembly GCA_900543015.1. Classification (GTDB taxonomy): domain Bacteria; phylum Actinomycetota; class Coriobacteriia; order Coriobacteriales; family Coriobacteriaceae; genus Collinsella. The sequence continues at coordinate 1,544 of UQPJ01000076.1, read as the reverse complement.
CACCAAAGCTTCAGATAAGGCTGAAGAGGCTGAGGCTTCTACTGAGCACGCTGATTGCAGCGATAAGCCACTTGTCGATATTTCCCTCGCGCGCGGTATCCACGTCATTGATCCCAATAAAGGCGAGGAAGTCCATGTTGGTTGGAGCGGCATCCATGTGACCAACGAGCGCAAGGGCGAAGAGGTGCATGTGGGGCCGGACGGCGTGCATATCGATACGCTTGAGGACGATGGACATAGCGTACGCACCAATGACGACGGCACCGTCACCATCGACGGCGAGACGTTTTCCAGCTGGAAGGAAGCACACGACAAGCTCGACCATCATGGCAAGCATTTCCACACCAAGGTCGGACGTGCATGGAACAAATTCCCCTTCCCCGCACTTGTTACTCTCGCCTATCTGGTGCTCGGCATTGTCTACGGCACATGGGGCATGGGGCTTTTCCTCGTCTTTCTGGTTCCCGTCTACTACGCGATTGGTGACTTCATCGATCGGCGCCACCTGTCTAAGCTGATCGAGGCCATCTACCCGGCAGCCGCCATCGCTTGGTTCCTCTACATGTGGCTCTGTTTGGGACAGCCCCATCCTGCATGGATCATCCTCATCACGATTCCCGTCATAAAGGCGCTCATGCGCTGGTGTCGCAAACAATGGAAGCACCGCAAACAGGCCTAACACGCTCCGACCCACCAGCACCCAACCACCCCCGCCCTTCTCCTAAGTTGCGGTGAGATAGGGACTGTTTTGAAGCTCCAAAGCGCCAAACAGTCCGTATATCACCGCAACTTACAAACAACTGGGTCAGTTCCGGCACGGAGATTAGCATTGAGCTGACCACGCGCCAAGAAAAGGGCCTATTTACTACGTTTAACTCGAGAGGGCCGACCATACCCGCCTTTTCCGAAAACTGGCAAGCCCTCTACCTGCGGTTTTAATTTCATAATCTTTGTCATGGTCGAGGGTGTGGTAGCAAACGTAGTAGATAGGCCCATTTTGTGGCATACGACCCATACAAGCCCAATCTCGAAGGCTAAAGAGAGCCTCTCATCCACGCCTGCGAGCGAAAACCAAATAGAATGAAAGGCAAATGGAAAGCCCGTTTGACGAGCGGAGGACATATGCGCGACGTAGCCGAAAGCGACTGGAAGCTGTTTAAGAAAATGCTTCCTCATTGGCAAGAACGTTATATGGAAAAGCTCATCGGCCAGTATGTTGAGATACTGAACGGCGACAGTGAAGCGTCCAGTAGATTTTGGGCACTAGAAGAGCACCTCAATAGAGACAAGCTGTCCTCAGGCGTAATTGCAAACGACATTCGCCGCAGCACAATGCACCGCGAGATAGCCAATTTGCTTATCGACAGCGTGATCACCCTTGACGACCTTGACGGTTTTACCGAGGACATTAAGAGCTATGCGCAACACTGGATTGGCCAGTAAGAGCACTGAACGACAGACATCCCCGGCAAAACGGGGCAAACGCCGGGCCACCTAATGGTTGTCCGGCGTTTGCCCAGATAAAACCTGCCAAAATAAACTTG
>UQPJ01000075.1:0-7378 GCA_900543015.1 uncultured Collinsella sp. | reverse complement strand
GTCGTTGGGGACGTTCTTGTTTGACTAGTCGTTTAAGAACGTCCCCAACGACTACATAGGATGAGAGTGGATAATCTCCCGGTTTGAGCCTGCATTCAAGCTCAAAGTGGGAGATTATCCACTCTCATTTGTTGTATGTCCGAAAATCCACGCTCGTTTAAATTCTGCCTACATTTGCAGGAACAGTTCGTGGAGGTGGGTGTCTTCGTCGAGCTCGGGGTGGAAGGTGACGCCGAGCTGGTTGCCTTGGCGGGCGGCGACGATGCGACCGTCGACTTCGGCTAGGGCCTCAGTGTCGCCGTGCACTTCGACGATGCGGGGCGCGCGGATAAACGTCAGCGGCACTTCACCGTCGATGCCGGCTACCTGCCCCTTGGCTCGAAAGCTGCCGAGTTGCCTGCCGTAGGCATTGCGCTCGACGAGTACATCCATGGTTGCCAAACGCGACGTGCCCTTATCGTCATGAGCGGCAAGGTCGTGAGCCAGCAGAATCAGGCCGGCGCAGGTGCCCAGGACGGGCATACCTTCAGCGATACGGGTACGAAGCTCCTCGAGCATGCCCAACTCATCAAGCAGTTTCCCTTGAACGGTAGACTCGCCGCCGGGAAGTACCAGACGGTCAAAGTTCTGCTTCAAATCAGCCGCCTGCCTCAGCTCAATACAGCGTGCGCCCAGCTCAGATAGCCTTGCCTCATGCTCGGCAAAAGCGCCTTGGACCGCCAGCACGGCAACCGTTTGGTGTGCATAATCGCTCATGTGCGATCCTTTCTGCTGGACTAGCGCCCGCGCTCCTCCATGATGATCTCGATTTCGTCGGCGTTGATGCCCACCATGGCCTCGCCCAGGTCCTCCGAAAGCTCGGCGATGAGCTTGGCGTCGGTGAAGTTTGCCACGGCCTTGACGATGGCGGCGGCGCGCTTGGCGGGGTCGCCGCTCTTAAAGATGCCCGAGCCAACAAAGACGCCCTCGGCGCCCAGCTGCATCATCAGCGCGGCGTCGGCGGGGGTCGCGACTCCGCCGGCGGCAAAGTTTACGACGGGGAGCTTGCCCGTGGCATGGACCTCGCGCACCAGCTCGACCGGAACCTGCAGCTGCTTGGCTGCCTCAAAGAGCTCGTCGTCGCGCAGAGCAACAACGTCGCGGATCTGCTTTTGGATCTTGCGCATATGGCGCACGGCCTGAACGACGTCGCCCGTGCCCGGCTCGCCCTTGGTGCGAATCATCGTGGCGCCCTCAGCAACACGGCGCAACGCCTCGCCAAGATCGCGGGCGCCGCAGACAAACGGCACGGCAAACTGGGTCTTGTCGATATGATAGACGTCGTCGGCAGGGGAGAGAACCTCGGACTCGTCGATGTAATCGATCTCGATGGCCTGCAGGACCTGCGCCTCGACAATGTGGCCGATGCGGCACTTGGCCATAACGGGGATGGAGACGGCCTCTTGGATGCCCCTGATCATCTTGGGGTCGCTCATGCGCGAGACGCCGCCTGCGGCACGGATGTCGGCCGGGATGCGCTCGAGTGCCATAACGGCGCAGGCGCCTGCCTCTTCGGCGATGCGTGCCTGCTCGGGCGTGGTGACGTCCATGATGACGCCGCCCTTGAGCATCTGCGCGAGCTCGCGATTGAGTTTGACGCGATCGGCCTTGCTGGTCTGTTCTGCCATGGTTGCTCCCTTGGTTGGCATGTGCATTGCTTGACGGAACATCCTATCGGGGAGCTGGGTATGGCGAAATACTCAGTTTTCGAGATAATGACAAGGTCAGACTAATACCAGATTGAATGGCTTAATAAGGTCAGGTGATAGGCTCATGCTTGACTACAATTTGGAAAAACGCGGCGAAGCATCGCTCTATGAGTATGTTTACCAGCAAATTCGAGATGATATTGTTGCTGGACGTATTGCGGCGGGGGAGCATCTTCCGTCCAAGCGCGCCTTTGCCAGTCATCTGGGAATCAGTGTCATTACCATCGAGAATGCATATAGCCAGTTGCTTGCCGAGGGCTATATTTGCTCAATGCCGCGTCGGGGCTACTACGCTTGCGAGCTTCCGGATGCACCGGTTTTGCCTTTGGCTACGGGGGATATCGACCGAGATACTGTCTCTGTGGACCTCGCCGCGCCTGACGCCGATGGCCAGGTCGAGCAATTCGGATCACTTTCTCCATCCGCATTGGAGGCGGCTAGGCTTTGGCAAGGCGCGCTACGAGCAACGCTGACATCCGAAGATGAACGCGAGATCTTTTCGCCCGCACCGGTACAGGGCACCGCTCGGCTACGACGCGCTATCGCTCACCATCTGCGTGGGACGAGGGGCATGAATGTCGATCCCAATAACATTGTTATCGGCGCGGGCGCCCAGCTGCTCGATACCATGTTGGTTCAGTTGCTTGGCGCGGACAAGGTGTATGCCGTTGAGGACCCGGGCTATTTGCGCCTGACGCGTATCTATCAGGCAATGGGTTGCAAAGTTCGACATATCCCGTTGGATGATGACGGCGTGGACTTGAGCGCTCTGCAGAAAGCCGGGACCGATGTCCTTCACCTGATGCCGTCCCATCAGTATCCGACCGGCCTTGTGACGAGCATTGCGCGTCGCTATGCCCTGCTGAGCTGGGCCGCTGAGCAGCCGGATCGGTATCTCATCGAAGATGACTTTGATTGCGAGTTTCGCCTTGCCGGCAAGCCGATTCCCGCGCTCGCGTCGATCGATGCCGCCCAGTCGGTTATCTACACCAACACGTTTTCGAAGAGCCTTTCATCGGCGTTACGTTTGGCGTACATGGTGCTGCCCGATGAACTAATGGAGAGGTTTAAACGCAACCTTGGTTTCTACGCCTCGTCGGTAAGTTCTGTTGATCAGGTTGCCTTGGCGCGTTTGCTGGAATCGGGTGATTACGAGCGGCATGTGAACCGCGTGCGCGTTCGTGCTCGTGAGGCGCGGGATAGCCTGGCCGCGCTTGTGCGGAAAGCGTTTCCGGCGGGGGAGGTCTCGATTGAACATGCAGACGCGGGCCTTTACTGCGTCGTGGCTGTGGAGCGTGACACGGGCGGAAGCTCTTTTATGCGGGCCCTCACGCGCTCGGGTATTCCGTTTATCGATATCAGTGACTGTTATTGGTGCGCCGATAGCTCGTCTGTCCCTGAAAACTCAACTCAAATTCTTGTCCAGTATGACGACCTGAGTCCGGAAGTGCTTAATACCTTGGAATTGCAGCTAATGGGGGTGCTCTGCAATCTAAGTGAGTAGACTTTTGGCACTTTGGCGACCAGGCCGTTTTGAAACAAGCTATCTACCTATGGTTTTGAGAAGCAGGATGACCGGTCTGATCGGGATGTTCCAAAAAGTCTACTCACTTGCCGCGCAAAGTTTCCTCATGAGAAAAAAATGGGGTTTTCAACAGGGCTTCGTCCAGCTCTCGGCAAGCTTTTGGCCAGTTGGGGAGGGCTGTTGAAAACTTAGCGGTCCGTTTGGTGCCATTTTCGGTGCGTTCGCGCCAATGCGAGACCGGCTGGGTTGAAATTCGTGTTTTCCTGTGCCTATGAAGGATCTGCTTTGTGACATATCGGCTTTTAGGTACTGGCGTTTGCCCCCTCAAGTGCGTGCTTTGTGTCCGCCGCTTCCGCGACCGGAAGAAGACCGGCAGCGATATGGCCTCGCCCGCAACCCGACGGCTGCGCTTGTGCTCGGTTTTCCGTTGTATACATTGGTTCGGACGAGAAACAAACGGACTTGCCCTGCCAGCATGAGGCAGCGGCTATTCCTTGGCGAGCTCCCCAGGGAATCTGTGCTGGAAACGGAGCATGGATTTTTGGTTACGTCTCCTCTACTGACGGCATTCATCATGTCGCGCCATCTGACGGACCTTCAGCTTCTTTTTGTGTTGGCGGAGATGTGCGGTTTGTTTGCGGTGTGCGCTCTGCCGGCGGCACTTGAGGCGGAGCTTGCGCGTGCAATTGATTCGGGCGCGATTTCGACAACGTTCGGTTGGGTGCGCTGCCCGTCCGAGGATGGCACCGCCTCAAATTTATGGCGTCGAGACGCTTTGGTTTTGGGCGGAGACCTTGACCGTTTTTGTTCAGATGTTTGCGGGATGCGTTACGGCAATAGATTTATGGCGGTATCGCATCTCGTTCCATTGGGCGCCGCGTCGCCTTTTGAGGTCGAGGCGTATTTGTTGCTTGGACTGCCGCGAGCCCTGGGAGGCGAAGGGTTTTGCGGCATAGAGCTCAATGTCGAAGTGACGCTAAGCACAAGTGCTCGAGCGATTGTGGGAAAGTCCCGTGTATATATCGACCTACTTCTGTCTTCGCCGGACGGCAGGCGACAGGTGGCCATTGAATGCCAAGGAAAGGCCTCGCACGGACGCGCAGGGGATGGCCTGCGTGACGCTGACCGCATGACGGCCCTTCAGGCCATGGGCTTCGATGTGCTTCTCCTGACACACAGACAGATATCCGATGAGGATAGATTCCGCGCGATCGTTAAGGCCGTATGCAGGATGCTCGATGCTGAATATCGTGATAAAAGCTCGGATGAGCAAAGGGCTGAGACATTACTCCGGTCTGAACTATTCGTTGACTGGACAAAATTGGGAGTAATCGACGGAAAGATGCCCGTTAGACACAAAACAGCTCGATCGTGGACGGCTGCGGAACTAAGTGAGTAGACTTTTGGCTTGATGGCGACCAGGTCGTTTTTGCAATAAGTCATTTACCTGCGACTTTACAAAGCAATTTGGATGGCCTGCTCGGCAAGTTCCAAAAAGTCTACTCACTTAGTTTTGACGAGAAACCGATGCCGAAGGCAGTCCTATTTCAGGGAGTTAACAAGTTCGTGAGGCACGAAAAAGGCCCGAACCATGCGGTCCGGGCCTTATAAAGCTAGAGAATGTCTCTCAGGCGGTTGGCTTAGCCAAAGTAGCGCTTGAGCAGGCCGGCGAAAGCCTTGCCGTGGCGAGCCTCGTCGCGAGCCATCTCGTGCACGGTGTCGTGGATGGCATCGAGGCCAGCGGCCTTGGCGCGCTTGGCAAGATCGGTCTTGCCGGCGGTGGCGCCGTTCTCGGCCTCAACGCGCATCTCGAGGTTCTTCTTGGTGGAGTCGGTCACGACCTCGCCCAGGAGCTCAGCGAACTTGGCGGCATGCTCTGCCTCCTCGTGGGCAGCCTTCTCCCAGTACAGGCCGATCTCGGGATAGCCCTCGCGATGGGCGACGCGAGCCATGGCCAGGTACATACCGACCTCGGAGCACTCGCCCTCAAAGTTGGCGCGCAGGTCGGCAACGATGTCCTCGGAGACGCCCTCCATCTTGGCGACCCCCACGACGTGCTCGGCAGCCCACTCGAGCTGACCCTCTTCCTGCTTCAGGAAACGAGAACCGGGAACGCCGCACTGGGGGCACTTGAAGTCCTCAGGCAGCTGGTCGCCGTCGAACTCTTCCACATAACCGCAAACGGGGCAAACAAACTTCATGATTCGATCCTTTCGATCGATGGCGATGGTGCGCTCGTCCGGTCCCGTAAGGGCCCTCTCCGGACGTGCGTCTTGACGGGTTCTATTATCCATAAATGCAACCAAATGTGAAGCCTATTAGGAATGATTTTTAATAAAACAATTTTGAGATATGAAGATGTTGATTGATTAACGATTGGCAGGCCGTCTTTGACCGCCGCTGAGTACAATCGGTCGAGCAAATGTTGACCAATCAACAAATGAAGGAGCTTCCTTTATGCATCTAGCCCGCCGCGCCTGGTGCCGAACGTATCAAACTGTTTTTCGCATCGCATTGCCGGTGCTGCCCTATACCGAGCCACGCATTCTGGAATACGCTGAGGATGTGCCCACAGTGCTTCAAAAGCGTTCGATACAGCGGGTTCTTATCGTGACGGATCCCGGCATTGCCCGTCTGGGGCTCACGGCGCCGCTCGAGTGCGCGCTCGCGTCCAAGGGAATTGGCGTTGCGGTCTATGCCAAAACGTCAGCGAACCCCACGGTCTCGAATGTGGAGGAAGCAGCGTCCCTGTATCGAGAGAACGCCTGCCAGGCCATTATTGGTTTTGGCGGCGGTTCGGCCATGGACTGCGCCAAGGGCGTGGGGGCACGCATCGCGCAGCCAAAGAAGCCCATCAACAAGATGCGCGGCCTGTTGCGCATTCATCGTCGTCTGCCGCTGCTCATCGCCGTTCCCACCACGGCAGGCACGGGAAGCGAGGTCACGCTTGCGGCGGTAATTACCGATGACGAGACGCATTACAAGTACCCCATTAACGACTTTGTACTCATCCCACGTTTTGCGGTGCACGACCCCGAGTTTACGCGTGGGTTGCCGGCGTCCATTACGGGGCAGACGGGTATGGATGCCCTGACGCATGCTGTCGAGGCCTTTATCGGCCGTAGCACCACGTCCTACACGCGCAAGATGGCGCGTCAGGCGGTTCAGCTCATCCACGACAATTTGCTGGAGGCCTATGAGCATGGCGGTAACATGCGTGCGCGCCGCAATATGATTTCGGCGGCGTATAAGGCGGGTGTTGCCTTTACGCGCTCCTATGTTGGATATGTGCATGCCATCGCGCACAGTCTGGGCGGCCGATACGGAATTCCACACGGTTTGGCCAACGCGATCATCCTGCCGCACATGCTTCGCGCTTATGGTGACGCTGCCGCTCCCAAGCTTGCCGATCTCGCCCGCATGGCCGGTATCGCGCCGGCTAACGCGCAGGACAGCCTGGCGGCCGAGGCCTTTATCGATTGGGTCGACCGCATGAACGAGACCCTGGGAATCCCCAGATATGTTTCAGGCATTCGCCGCTCCGACATTCCTGAGATGGCGACGCATGCCGATGCCGAGGCCAATCCCCTGTACCCCGTTCCGCTTTTAATGGACCGTTTGGAGCTCGAGCATATGTACGAGGTCGTTGCGGGTGGTATGTTTGAGGACGAGAACTAGGAGGGTGCCATGAACACCGAGGAAATTGCGCGCATCGTCGGCGATCAGCGCGCCTACTTTAAGACGCACGCCACGTTTGATGTCGACGCTCGCCGTCGCGCGCTCGTGAGTTTGCGCAATGCAGTACGGGCGCACGAGGCCGATATCGCCCATGCGCTCAAGACCGATTTGGGCAAGTCGCACGACGAGGCCTATATGTGCGAGATCGGCACATCGCTTTCCGAGATTCGTCATCAGATTGCGCATGTGGCTCGATGGAGTCGCCCGCGTCTGCGTCCGTGTGACCTCGCCAACGCCGTGAGTGTGTGCAAGACGCAGGCCGTGCCCTATGGCGTCACACTCATCATGGCTCCGTGGAACTACCCGTTTTTGCTGACGCTCGAGCCACTCGCCGGCGCCCTTGCCGCGGGCAATACCGTGGTCATCA
>UQPJ01000074.1:0-7679 GCA_900543015.1 uncultured Collinsella sp. | reverse complement strand
CAAGAACCTGTAGCGCCTGTGGTCCCACCGGCCGGGGCCGGGCTTGGTTTTGAAAACGTCCTCGACCAATGAATCGCCCCCGTTCTGCTCCTTCGGAGCTACGAACGGGGGCGATTCTGGTCTGCGGAATGTTTTCAAAACCAAGCCCGGCCCCGGCCTGCGGTGACGTTGCTGGCGGTTCTTGGGCATCGCTTGCTGGCGGGGTTCCTTGTCTGAGTTGGACTTGGTTGGTGGGGTTACTGATCCCGGTCGCTGCCCCGTCTCAGCATCGATCTTAGCTTCTCGAAGCTCTCCTCGCTCAGGCAGTGCTCCATGTGGCAGCCCTCTTGCGACGCGACCTCTGCCGAAACGCCTGCGTCCTCTAGCAGACCTACAAAAAAGCAGTGGCGCTCCCACATTTGACGGGCAACCTCAAGACCGCGTTCCGTCAGATGCACGTCGCGTTTGCCCATTTCGACATAGCCGTTGCTTTCCAGCGTCGCCATGGCCTTGGAAACGCTCGCCTTGGTTACGCCGAGGTACTCCGCAACGTCGATCGAGCGCACGATGCCCTGACGTTCCGACAGAACGTAGATCGATTCGAGATAGTCTTCTCCGGATTCACGTAGGGCCATGGGCCGCCTTTCGCGATGGCTTCTAGTTAGCCTTTAGATACTTTTGCTTGATTTACTTTACCGCAAAAGTTGCCCATGTCTTACTACTTTGCCTAAAAGTTAGCCGTGTTTCACAAAACATGCGGGACGAAAACAAAATGGGGACGCCCCGCAAGGAGTGTCCCCAGCTGCCGGCAGAAAAGGAACGTCCCTAAGTGCCGGCCGCAGCTACAGTAGCCCAAAGTGCTTGGCGGCGTTGTAAATGCCGTCGTCGTCTACGGCGGTCGTCACGTAGGTCGCCGCGGCCTTCACGGTATCCTGCGCGTTGCCCATGGCCACGCTCGTGCCCACGGCGGCAAACATCGACAGGTCGTTCTCGCCGTCGCCAAAGGCAATCGCCTCGCTCGCGTCGATACCAAGCCGCTCGAGCGTCGCCGCCACGCCCAGGTCCTTGCCGCCGTTAGCGGGAATAATGTCGCAGAACAGGTCGCACCAGCGTGTAGTGAGCGAATGCGACACCGCATCAGTCACGATATGCTCGTCGGCCGGGTCCACAAAGGCGCAGAACTGGTAGACTGGCGCGTCAAAGGCGTGCTCAAACGGCTTCTCGTGGTAGACAATCCCCGCGTTGCTCCCGGCCGTCACCACGCGCTCGGACAGGCGGTTCACAAACGAGTTCTCGCCCTGCATACACAGCGAGTCATAGCGCCCCTGCGCCACCTGGTCCACAATCGCCGCGACGTCGTCCGAATCGATCGCGCAGCTGCGGTAAACGCCCTTGGCATCAAAACAGTGCTGACCCGAAAGCGTGATGTACGCATCCCAACCAAGATCGAACAGCCAATCGGGCATCTGATAGGTCGGGCGACCCGTGGCGATCACGCACGCAATCCCCTGCTCATGAAAGCTGTCGAGCACCTGCTGCGCCGACGCCGGAATCCGATGGGTCTTAAAGCTCAGCAACGTGCCGTCGATATCGAAAAACGCGGCCTTGATCATCCTCGCCTACTCCTCGCCCTCGAGCTTCTCGCTCGCCTCGAGCCACGCCATCTCCAACTCGTCCATGGCGGCGTGGGCCTCGTCGATCTTTGCCTGCTGCTCGCCCAGCGCCGTGTAGTTGGTGGGGTCGACCTGAGCCATCGCGACCTCGGCCTCCTCCACGCGGGCGCGCTGCGTCTCCATTTTGCGCTCGAGCGAGCTCACCTCGCGGCGAAGCTTCTGGCGTTCGGCGTTGGAAAGGCCATTGGGCTGGCCGCTCGACTTGGGCTTTTCGGCCGCAGCCGCCGCGGCACCGGTGTCAAACGTGCCGGTCTTGGCGCTCGGTGCGCCCACGGGCTCGCCCTCGGCGGTAGCGTTGCACAGGCGCAGGTACTGGTCCACGCCGCCGGGCATATGCGTCAGGTGGCCGTCAAGCAGCGCCCACTGCTGGTCGGTCACGCGCTCCATCAAGAAGCGGTCGTGCGTCACCAGAATCAACGTGCCGGGCCAGCCGTCGAGCAGGTCCTCGACAATCGCGAGCATGTCGGTATCCAAATCGTTGCCGGGCTCGTCCAAGATAAGCACGTTGGGCTCGTCCAGGATCGTCAGCAGCAGCGACAGGCGACGGCGCTGGCCGCCCGAAAGGTCACCGATGCGGCTCCAGAGCTGCTGCGTCGTAAAGCCCAGGCGCTCGCAAAGCTTCTCGGGCGAAGTCTCCTTGCCGTCGATGACGTAGTACTTCTTATAGTTGCCGAGCACCTCGCGGATCGTGTCACCCATGTAGGGTTCGAGCTCCTCGAGCTGCTGCGACAGCACGCCAAAGCGCACCGTCTGGCCAATCTTCACGCGGCCGCGCGTGGGTTCAATCTTGCCCTGGATCACGTCGAGCAAAGTCGACTTGCCGGCGCCGTTCTCGCCCAAAAGACCATAGCGGTCGCCCGCACCAATGAGCCAGGTCACATCGGTGAGCACCTGCTTGGGCGCACCATCGGTATCCGCATAGCCGGCATCCACGTCGATGACATCGATGACCTGCTTGCCCAGGCGGCTCACGGCAAGGCGCTTGAGCTCCAGCTCGTCACGCACAGGCGGTACGTCGGCGATCAGCTCGCGAGCAGCCTCAACGCGAAACTTGGGCTTGGTGGAACGCGCCTGGGCGCCGCGGCTCAGCCACGCGAGCTCCTTGCGCGCCATGTTGCGACGGCGCTCCTCGGTAACGGCGGCCATGCGGTCGCGCTCCACGCGCTGCAGGATATATGCCGAGTAGCCGCCCTCGAAGGGATCTACCTGGCCGTCGTGGACCTCCCACATGCTGGTGCAGACCTCATCCAAGAACCAGCGGTCGTGCGTGACCACGAGCATGGCGCCCTGGCCGCGCTGCCAGCGGGCCTTTAAGTGACGCGCAAGCCAGTTGATGGTGCGCATGTCCAGGTGGTTGGTGGGCTCGTCGAGCATGAGCACGTCGTAGTCGCCGATCAGCAGGCGCGCGAGGTCCACGCGACGGCGCTGACCGCCCGAAAGCTCGCCCACCGTGCCCTCCCAGGGCACATCGCTAATAAGACCGGCCAGAATCTGGCGCGTACGCGGACTCGACGCCCACTCATACTCGGGCGTGTCGCCCACAACGGCATGATGCACGGTATCGGTGTCGACAAGCTGGTCCTTTTGGCCGAGCAGGCCGATCGTGATGCCGCGGCGGTGCGTCACGCGTCCGTCATCGGGCTCCAGCGTGCCGGCGAGCACGCTCAGCAGCGTCGACTTGCCGTCGCCGTTTTTACCGACAATACCAATGCGGTCGCCCTCGCCCACGCCGAGCGTCACGCTATCGAAAATATGCTTGGTGGGAAACTCTAGGCTGATGGAATCGCATCCCAAAAGAATCGCCATATGCCCTGCTCCTTCGTAGAAATTCAACGTTGTCCATGATAGCGAAAACCACCACAAAGGGGACAGGCACCTTTGTGGTGGTTTTGGGCAAGCGCACCAGCACACGACACAAAAAGGCGGGCCATCTCCCGCAAGAGATGACCCGCCTCTCCAATCAGTCCCGCGACAACCGTGGCCGCCGCGGGCCTCAAGCATGTCCCGGACTAGGAGAACATGCCGGTGAGGTAATCATTCAGCCGCTTATCCTTGGGCCGTTGGAAAATCTCGTCGGTCTCGTCGTACTCGACCATATCGCCCATGTAGAAAAACGCCGTGCGGTTGGAAACGCGCGACGCCTGCTCCATGTTGTGCGTCACGATGACGATGGCGCGGTCGGCCACGATCGACGACATGAGGTCCTCGATCGCCAGCGTCGAGATGGGGTCGAGCGCCGAGCAGGGCTCGTCAAACAGGATTACGTCGGGGTTGAGTGCCAGCGTGCGCGCGATGCACAAACGCTGCTGCTGACCGCCCGAAAGCGCGCAGGCGCTCTTGTCGAGCTTGTCCTTGACCTCGTCCCACAGGGCCGCACCGCGCAGGCTTTCCTCGACCATGCGATCGAGCTCGTCGCGGTCGGTGATGCCGTGGCGCTTGGGCGCAAACGTGATGTTGTCTCGAATGGACTTGCGGAAGGGGTTGGGCTGCTGAAACACCATGCCAATGGACCGACGCAGCTCGTAGGTATTCTCGGTCTTGGTGTTCACGTTGCGTCCGCGGTAGCTGATCTCGCCCTCCACGCGGCAGCCGCGAATCTCGCGATTCATCAGGTTGAGGCTGCGCAAGAAGGTCGACTTGCCGCAGCCCGAAGGCCCGATGAGCGCCGTGATCTCACCCTTGTGGAAGTCGAGCGACGTGTCGTGCAGCGCATGGTGGTCGCCATAGTACACGTTGACGTCCTTGGTGGAGAGCACGACCTCGTCGCTCACGGCCTTGCCGCTCACGCGCACGTGCTTCTCGCTCTCCCCCACACTCGACAGAAAGTCCTGGGTCTCGGACGTGGCCGCATCGGTTGCGGGCGTCGCATTTATCTCGCTCATTCGGCCGTCATCCTCCTTGCCAGTTGCTTGCCCACGATACGGGCGACTACGTTAAACAGCAGCACGCAAATCATCAGCAGCGCCGCGGTGCCCCAAACGATCTGCTGGGCCTCGGGGCTGCCCTCACCGTAAATCTTGTAGATGTGCACGGCGAGCGACTCACCGGGGCGGAACACGTTCCAGGCGCAGGTGGGACTCGACAGGTTAAAGCTCAAGAAGTTCAGGCGAACCGGCGAGCTCATGCCCGAGGTAAAGAGCAGCGCCGCGGCCTCGCCAAACACGCGGCCGGCCGAAAGCACGATGCCGGTCACGATGGCGGGCATGGCCTCGGGAATCAGGATGTGCAGTGTGGCCTCCCAGCGAGTGAGGCCCATGGCCAGGCACGCATCGCGCTGGGCCTGCGGCACGTCCTCGAGCGCCTGCTGAATCACGCGCACCAGGATGGGGATGTTGAACATGGTGAGCGCGACGGCGCCGGAGATGATGGAGTACTTCCAGCCCAGCTGCACCGAGAACACCAGAAAGCCGAACATGCCCACGACGATGGAAGGCAGCGAGGACAGCGTTTCGATGGCGGTCGAGGCGATGTCGCGAATAGGCCCATCGGGCGCGTACTCAACCAAAAAGACCGCGCCGCCCAAGCTGATGGGCACCGAGATGATCAGGGTGATCAGCAGCAGATAGAACGAGTCGAACAGCTGGTAGAGCACGCCGCCCTGCGTTCCGTTGGCGCGTGCGGGCTGCGTGAGAAAGCCTGGCTGGAACAGCGTCGAGATACCCTCGAACAGGATGTAGGCCACCATGGAGACGACGATAAGCATGACGATGGCGACAATCGCCGTCAGCACGCCCGTGGCGATGCGGTCCTGCTTTTGGACACGCCCGAGTCTCGCCTCATCGATGTGGATGCGCGTGCTAGCCACGAGCCTTCGCCCCCTTGCGGCCGATAAGGTGGATGATCAGGATAAAGATGAGGCTCATGCCCATCAGCAGCAGACCGAGCGCCCACAGAACGTCGTCCTGGGCCGAGCCCTCGGCATAGACCGCCATGGACGTGGTGAGCGTGGTGGTAATGGTCGAGGCAGGCGACAGCAGCGACGTCGGCATGGCCTCGATGCCGCCGATAACCATGCGCACGGCGAGCGTTTCGCCAAAGGCGCGGGTCATGCCAAGGATGACCGCGGTCATGAGCGACGGCATGGCGGACTTGAGCACCACGTGCCAGATGGTCTGCCAGCGGGTGTAGCCCAGCGCGAGCGAGCCCTGACGGTAGCTGTCGGGCACAGCGTGCAGGCCATCGACCGAAAGCGTGGTCATCGTCGGCAGAATCATGACTGCCAGCACGATAGCGCCGGGCAAGATACCCAGACCCGTGCTCACGTGGAAAACGCTCTTCATAAGGCCGACGACCACGTGAAAACCGATCAGGCCAAAGACGACCGAGGGAATACCGGTCAAAAGCTCAATGAGCGGCTGAAAAACCTTGGAGCCAAACTTAGGCTGAATCTCGACCGCAAAGATGGCAGAGCCGATGGCGATGGGCAGTGCGATGAGCGTGGAGAGCACCATGACCGCAAACGAGGTGACGATCAGGGGCAGGGCGCCGGTGTAGGGCAGGCCGTTTTCGGCTGTGTTGGCCAGATCCCACTTGGTGCCGGCGAAGAACTCTACGACCGAGACGCCGTCCTTGAGAAAAGCCGAGAGGCCCTTTTGGGCGACCATAAAGATGAGCGCGGCAACGACAAGCGTCACGAGCGCTACGCACGCGCCCGTGACGCCCAGGCCCACGTTCTCAAGGTCGCGCTTTGGCAGCTGTTTTGCCATTGCAAACCTTTCCGGGGCGATTACTTATTTAGCGGATACCTTGCCGCTGGCGTCCTTGACGACCTTCATGGCAGAGACGGGGATAAAGCCCTGCTCCTCGACGAGCTTGCCCTGGACGTCGTCGGAAAGCATGAACTCCAGGAAGGCCGTGGTGGCCTCGTCGGCGTCCTTGGAGCAGTACATGTGCTCGGTCGCCCAGATCTTAAAGGAGTCGTCGGTAACGTTTGCGCTCTTGGGCTCGACGCCCTCGACCTTGATGGCGTTGAACTTGGAGTCGTCGAAGTGCGAGAAGTCGAGGTAGGAGATGGCGTTGTCGGTGCTGGCCATCTGGGTCTGGACGTCGCCGGACTTGTCGAGCTCGGCGTCGCCCTTAAAGTCGTTGGCCTCGTCGCCAAAGACGGCAGCCTCAAAGGTGGCGCGGGTACCGGAGCCGGCCTTGCGGTTGAGGACGACGATGATGGCGTCGTCGCCACCGACCTCCTTCCAGTTGGTGATCTGGCCGGAGAAGATGCCCTTGAGCTGCTCGAGGGACAGGTCGTCGACCGTAACGTTCTTGGAGACGACGGGGCCCATGCCCACGACGGCGACCTCGTGATCGACGAGGCTCTTGACCTGATCGGCCTCGAGCTTGGTCTCGGCGAAGACGTCAGAGTTACCGATGGTGACGGTGCCGGCGGCGACAGCGGTCAGGCCCTTACCCGAACCGTTACCCGAACCGGAGACGGAGACGTCCGGATTGGCATCCATGAACTTCTCGGCAGCGGCCTCGACGAGAGCCTGGAACGAGGAGGCACCGTCGTAGGTCACCTCGCCGGAGACGGACTCGGCGGCAGCGGCGCTACCCTTGTCGGCGGCGTCGGAAGCGCCTGCGCCGCCGCAACCAACGAGGCCGAGGCCCACGATGCTGGCGAGACCACCAGCGAGGCCGAGGAACTGACGACGAGAATAAGCCTGATCGAGCATGATCTTCCTTTCATACATGCGACTCGCGGGCACCCTGCCCGCTTTGCTGTTTGGAAAGATACGGCCTCGATCGGGCGGCGTCCGCGCCAACTGCGGTTTCTTACGGGCATTTGATAGACCCTTACCGCAAGCTCTGCCCAGCCTTTACAAACGGATAACAAACCCGCCACCAAGCATGACCCGCCTTTTACACCAGAGGAAAGTAGTCATTAGGGACGTTCTTGTTTGACTAGTCGTTTAAGAACGTCCCCAACGACTACCCCAGCAACGCCGATGTTTTGGCAAAGTCAATCTGCCGGCTTTTGGGGACGCTCCTTATCTGCCGGCACAAAAGGAGCGTCCCCAAGTGACGCAAAAA
>UQPJ01000073.1:0-7832 GCA_900543015.1 uncultured Collinsella sp. | reverse complement strand
TAATGCGGCGGGCACGAACGGTGCGGGCGCCGAGGTCGCGCCGCTCATCGAGCTACGCGACGTGGTGTTTTCCTATGCGGGGCATACGGTTGTCGATGGTGTGTCGCTGCAGGTCGATCGTGGCGAGCTCGTTGCCCTGCTTGGCCCGAATGGCTGCGGCAAGACGACGATCATGCGCCTTATTAACGGTCTTGAACTCGCGGACGCAGGGGCATACCTGTTTGACGGGCACGTGATCGATGCAACATTTCTAAAGGATTCCGTGGCTTCCCAGCGCTTTCACCAGCGCGTAGGCTTCGTGTTTCAAAATGCCGATGCCCAGCTGTTTTGCGCCACGGTAGGCGAGGAGGTCGCGTTTGGTCCGGCTCAAATGGGGCTGTCGACAGACGAGCTCAAGTGCCGCGTTCGCGATGCCATGGAGCTGTTCCAGGTTTCCGATCTGGTCGATGCCTCGCCCTATCAGCTTTCGGGCGGGCAAAAAAAGCGTGTGGCGCTGGCGTCCGTCGTGTCGATGAACCCCGATATCCTGGTGCTCGACGAGCCTACCAACGGACTCGATGAGGATTCGTGCGACATCGTGGTCAGCTTTTTGCTGGCTTATGTTGCTGCCGGCAAGACGGTCTTAATGAGCACACACCATCAGGATTTGGTACGACGCCTGGGTGCCCGCGCCATCTATATCGACCGATATCATCACGTGGTCGAGGCGTCCGTGCCATCGTATGGAACCGAGAGCGCCGCCGCGGAATAGTTGCCGGATAGTAGGGGTGCGGCTGCGTGCGTGGCCCGCTGTGAATGGTATAGTTATCCGGGTTTTTACGGGGGTGGCTATGCCAAGTTGGAATATTCATATCGCTCAGACGGAACGACTGCTGGCGCGTGCTGGCACGCTTGCCGATAAAGTGCGCGACCGCAATGCCTTTTTGTTTGGCAGCGTGGTTCCGGACATTTTTGTGGGCTATATGGTTCCCGGCATTGCCGATCCCATCCCGTATCGTATTACGCATTTTGCCAAGCCCGAGCCTATCCCCAAGCCGCGTGAGCAGGAGTTTTGGGACACTTATGTGGCGCCGCTGCTCAAGGGCATGCCGATAGGTGCGCCGGCTGCGGCGACGTCGATTGTCGAGGAACGCGAGCGACTCAATCGGGTGCATTATCCGCAGCGATATAGGGATGCGGAGCCGATCGCTGGTCCCGCTGCTGACGAGCTTTCGCTCGCGCCCGAGAACGTGGCACAGTCGTTACTCGATTTGACGTTGGGTGTTTGGTCGCATCTGGTGGCCGACACCGTGTGGAACACCCGCGTAAACCAGTACCTCGAGGCGCATGGCGGCAAGCCGTGTGAGGAGTTCCGCATCAAGAAGCAGGGCGACTTTGACTGGTTTGGCAAAACCCTCGGCATCGTTTCCATCCCGCGTGCGACCGATCGTCTCTATACCGCGGCGGCCCAGTTTGGCCAGTATTCGATCCCGCAAGAGTATGTGCTCAAAACCATTGGCGTCATGCACGAGATTGTGCGCGAAAACCCCGGCGAGCCGGATCACCCGCCGTACCGCCTGCTGACCGAAGCGTTCTTTGACGCAACGTTTACCGAGGTCGTCGAGTTAACCGAGGCAGGTTTTGCCGCCCGCGTCGCATTGCCCAGCGCGCCCGCGCTGCCTCTGATCGCTAGCTGCTAGCTGGCCTGCCTGGCAGCGAATAGGTCATCCCAATCGACAAGCAGTTCTTGCCGCAGAGCATCTTCGGCGTCGCACTCCTGTTTGATCTTTGGGGTGTAGGGAAGCCCGGCCTTTTTATGGATGAGTTCGGCAAGGTTGCCAAAGCTCCTTTTGTCCTTGATCTGGCCATAGGTAATTTGGATGACGTCGTAGCCCATGCTTGTGAGTGCGGTAGTGCGCTCGGCATCGGAGAGACTCGCAGCTTCGCTGTCATGAGCGGAGCGGCCTTGGCATTCCAGAATGACGCCCATGCTGTCGGTGACACTTTCGATGAGGATATCGGCATAACAGCAGGTTTTGTCATACAGCGAACGTGCGGCTTCGCTGAGCGGGATGCGTGCGTTATTGGTGATGCCTATACCCAGACCGCCTTCGTCGCGGGGGAGTGAGACGAGCATGGACGTCTGGACCTCGAAGGGCGAGGCGGTCTGCCCTGCCATGCGTTCGGCGGCCCAGCGGAGCTGCTTAACACCGCGCAGGCCTGCGGCCTGCTTGGCGAACGCGGCGATATCCGCCGCGCTGAGGAGCGGCGCGCGTTTCCACAAGTTGGTGTCATTGCCCTTGGTGTCGACAATACGCTTCCAACCACAGTCGGGCGGAATGAACTTAAGAGATATTGCCTCATCAAGTTGCTGTTGCGTACGTTCGCAGGGCGTAAACACTGCAAATGAGCTGCACATCTCGTAGCAAGCCATGAGTAGCTGGTTGCGGGAGACCTGCGTAGCAAGGCTGAGCAGCGTGAATTCCGGTGAAGTGACATCAAATCCATGTTCAGTCTGCCTAAACGACCCAGGAGGCGGCTCTTGGGTCAGGAGGTGCGATTTAAAGAGGCTTCGCGACCCCGATTGTGCCCGAGTGAATACAAGCCTGTGAAGCGGTGCGTGAAGCAGGTCTTTTACAACTGCATGACTTCCGAGGCCGCAACATCTGCGATCTATATTGCCAAGGCTAATGGCGGGGTAAAGGCCTAATACCTGCGGCGGGATACGGTAATAGTAAAAAGCGGATTGACCGCAGAGCGTCAGGTCCATGACGTCCTCCAGATCGAAATGTGCTTTTGGACCGTGCGATGCCAGCGTCAATTCGGAAGTATGCGGCAAAATCTGAACCCTGTGAGCAGACCTGGCTTTTGAGGCTAGTTTATCAGGCATTTTGTTGTAAAAAACGGGGTGTGTTCGAAGGTCTCAGAATTTGCCGCATACTTCCGAAAAACTAGGTCGATCTGGCTCTTGCTAAAACGATTTATCAGCGTCGGTTAAGGTGTGGGTTTGCCACCGGGCGAACACTTTTAGCGCTTGGGACTTTATTTTTTGGGCCTCGAAGGGTGGATTTCGCGCTTTTGGTAAAGAAATGAGTGCGTGTTTTGCCGTGCGCCGACATTGGCACAGAAAAAGGGCCCGGAAGGCGAAGCCTTCCGGGCCCTTTGCAATGCAAGCATGCTTGCAAGTGCGATTTAGCGCACCTGAGCGACGTAAGCGACGTTGGTCGAGGAGACCTTGTCCTCGAGCTGAACACTCATGCGGGGATCGCCGGCGGTAGCGACGGTCAGATCGCCGGCCTCGACGTAGCCGAGCTCCTTAGCGGTCTCGATCGCCTTGACGATCGTGCCGTTGACGGTGCCCTGGGTAATCTCGGCCTGGTGCGGGATAACGCCCCAGTACATGATCATCTGCTGGACGGCCCACTCGTGGCGGGAGAACGCGCAGATCGGCATGTTGGGACGGAAGTGCGAGATCAGGCGAGCGGTACGACCGGTGGTCGTCGGCACGGTGATGCACTTGGCGCCAACGGTGGTGGCCATGTTCACAGCGGACATACCCACAACGTTGTTGACGACGCGGGTGCCGTGAGCATCGGCCGGAACCTCGAGCGGAGCGTGGGCCGGGAGGTACTTCTCGGTCTCGAGAGCAATGCTGGCCTGCATCTTGACGGCCTCGACCGGGTACTTACCGGCAGCGGACTCGCCGGACAGCATGACGGCGTCGGTGCCGTCATAAATGGCGTTAGCAACGTCGGCAACCTCGGCGCGCGTCGGGCGCGGGTTCTGCTGCATGGAGTCGAGCATCTGCGTAGCGGTGATGACGGGCTTGTAGGCCGCGTTGCACTTGGCGATGATCTCCTTCTGGATGTGCGGAACGAGCTCGGGCTTGATCTCGATGCCCAGGTCGCCACGGGCGACCATGATGCCGTCAGAAGCCTCGAGAATCTCGTCGAAGTTCTCGACGCCCAAGGCGCACTCGATCTTCGGGAAGATCGTCACGTGCTCGCCGCCGTTCTCGCGGCAAAGCTCGCGGATGCCGCGGACGGACTCGCCGTCACGGATGAAGGAAGCGGCGATGTAGTCGATGTTCTCGGTCAGGCCAAAGAGGATGTCCTGACGATCGCGCTCGGTGATGGCGGGCAGCGAGATGTTGACGTTGGGCATGTTGACGCCCTTGCGCTCGCCGATCAGGCCGTCGTTCTTAACGACGCAGGTCATGTCCTGGCCACTGACGGACTCGACCTCGAGGGCAACCAGGCCGTCATCGATCAGGATGAGGGAGCCCTTCTCGACCTCGGAGGGCAGAGCCAGGTAGTCGAGGGAGATGTGCTCAGCGGTGCCGTGGAAATCCTCGGACGTGGGCTGAGCGGTGACGACGATCTTATCGCCGGTCTTGACGGCAACCTTCTTGCCGTCGACCAGAAGGCCGGTGCGGACCTCGGGGCCCTTGGTGTCGAGCAGGATGCCGACAGGCAGACCGAGCTCCTTGGAAATACGGCGGACGCGCTCGATGCGACCGTGGTGCTCGTCGTAGGAGCCGTGCGAGAAGTTAAAACGGGCGACGTTCATGCCCGCCTTGATCATCTCGCGGATGGTCTCGTCGCTATCGCAGGCGGGACCCATGGTGCATACAATCTTAGTGCGCTTGTACATTCAGACCTCCATCTGACATCGTCTTGCGCTGATAGATAAACCATAAGAAATAAAACCGAGATGATTATAACGAAATGCCGACCGAATACCCCAAAAAATCGACCGTATGCCGAAATGGAAGTTCATTTTTTGCGGGAAAAACGGTATATGGAAAATCTTTACCAACCACTCCAACCGCTGCTATCTGGGCGATATGTCAGTTTGGCGATGTGCCGAAGAAAAAACGTTTTACCAATGTTGAGCATCACACGGTCTGCACCGTTGCGTGCGGACCATATTTCCAAACCGATTGTTTTGGCTAGACGCGTCGCTTTGGGGTACCATAGCTCCACTATCAACTGCCGCTCAGCACGGCAGCCTTGATGAGCCCTTGCCCTTCTCCTGGGAATTATGATCGGGCATCAATCTGCTGAGTGGCCCGAATCCCAGGAGGGGACTCTATATGCAAAAGGAATACCTGTCCGCCGCGGCGGAGGTGCTCAGCGACCAAGGTGTCGATGAGAACCTCGGCCTGAGCAACGACGAGGCGTCTTCGCGCCTTGCCAAGACAGGCCCTAACAAGCTCGAGGAAGCCGAGAAGACGCCGCTGTGGAAGCGTTTCTTTGAGCAGATGGCCGACCCCATGGTCATCATGCTGATCGTTGCCGCCGTCATCAGTGCGCTCACGGGCATGGTCAAGGGCGAGGCGGACTTTGCCGATGTCGCCATCATCATGTTCGTCGTTATCGTCAACTCGGTGCTGGGCGTGGTCCAGGAGGCTAAAAGCGAGGAGGCTCTCGAGGCCCTGCAGGAGATGAGCGCGGCGCAGTCCAAGGTGTTGCGCGACGGCAAGCTCGTGCACCTGCCGAGCGCCGAGCTCGTGCCCGGTGACGTGATCATGCTCGAGGCGGGCGACTCCGTCCCGGCCGACTGCCGCGTGCTCGAGAGCGCCACGATGAAGATCGAAGAGGCCGCACTCACCGGCGAGTCCGTACCCGTAGAGAAGCACGCTAACGTGATCGAGCTCGCCGCAGGCACCGACGACGTGCCGCTTGGCGACCGCAAGAACATGTGCTACATGGGCTCCACCGTTGTGTACGGCCGTGGTCGCGCCGTCGTGGTCGGCACTGGCATGAACACCGAGATGGGCAAGATTGCCGGCGCCTTGGCCGAGGCCAAGGAAGAGCTCACGCCGCTGCAGGTGAAGCTCGCCGAGCTCAGCCGCATCCTTACCATCATGGTTATCGTCATCTGCGTCGTGATTTTTGGCGTCGACATTGTCCGCCACGGCGTGGGCAACGTTCTCACCGACCCGACGGCCCTGCTCGACACCTTTATGGTCGCCGTCTCGCTCGCCGTCGCCGCCATCCCCGAGGGCCTGGTCGCCGTCGTGACCATCGTGCTGTCGCTCGGCGTGACCAAGATGGCCAAGCGCCAGGCGATCATCCGCAAACTTTCTGCTGTCGAGACACTCGGCTGCACGCAGACCATCTGCTCGGACAAGACCGGCACGCTTACCCAGAACAAGATGACCGTCGTCAAGCACGAGCTCGCTGCGCCCAAGGAGAAGTTCCTGGCCGGCATGGCGCTGTGCTCCGATGCCCAGTGGGATGAGGAGCTGGGCGAGGCCGTGGGCGAGCCGACCGAGTGTGCACTCGTCAATGATGCCGGCAAGGCTGGTCTTACTGGCCTGACTGCCGAGCACCCGCGCGTGGGCGAGGCCCCGTTCGACTCGGGCCGTAAGATGATGTCCGTGGTCGTCGAGACTCTGGACGGCGAGTACGAGCAGTACACCAAGGGCGCGCCCGACGTGGTGATTGGCCTGTGCACCCACATCTATGACGGCGAGAAGGTCGTTCCGCTGACTGAGGAGCGCCGCGCCGAGCTCGTGGCAGCCAACAAGGCCATGGCCGACGAGGCTCTGCGCGTGCTGGCGCTGGCGAGCCGCACCTACACTGAGGCTCCCGCCGACTGCAGCCCCGCTGCGCTCGAGCATGACCTGGTCTTCTGCGGCTTGTCCGGCATGATCGACCCGGTCCGTCCCGAGGTGGCCGACGCTATCCGCGAGGCGCATGACGCCGGCATCCGCACTGTCATGATCACAGGCGACCACATTGACACCGCCGTGGCTATCGCCAAGCAGCTGGGCATCGTCGCCGATCGCAGCCAGGCCATTACCGGTGCCGACCTCGACCGCATGAGCGACGAGGAGCTCGACGCGCACATCGAGGACTACGGCGTGTACGCCCGCGTCCAGCCCGAGCACAAGACCCGCATCGTCGAGGCTTGGAAGTCGCGCGACCAGATCGTGGCCATGACGGGCGACGGCGTCAACGACGCCCCGTCCATCAAGCGCGCCGACATCGGCGTGGGCATGGGCATTACCGGCACCGACGTCACCAAGAACGTCGCCGACATGGTGCTCGCCGACGACAACTTTGCCACCATCATCGGTGCCTGCGAAGAGGGTCGTCGCATCTACGACAACATCCGCAAGGTCATCCAGTTCCTGCTCTCGGCCAACCTTGCCGAGGTGTTCTCGGTGTTCATCGCTACGCTCATCGGCTTTACCATTTTCCAGCCGGTGCAGCTGCTGTGGGTGAACCTGGTTACCGACTGCTTCCCCGCGCTTGCGCTGGGCATGGAGGACGCCGAGGGCGACATTATGAAGCGTAAGCCGCGCAACGCCAAGGACGGTGTCTTTGCCGGACATATGGGTCTGGACTGCGTGGTCCAGGGCCTAATCATCACCGCGCTGGTGCTGGCGAGCTTCTTTGTGGGCGTGTACTTTGACATGGGCTACATCCACATCGCCGATATGATCGCCGGCAATGCCGACGAGGAAGGCGTGATGATGGCGTTCATCACGCTCAACATGGTCGAGATTTTCCACTGCTTCAATATGCGCAGCCGTCGTGCGTCGCTGTTCACCATGAAGAAGCAGAACAAGTGGCTGTGGGCTTCCGCCGCGCTGGCACTGGTGCTGACGGTGATCGTGACCGTGCAGCCGACGCTTGCCGAGATGTTCTTTGGCCCCGTGACGCTTGAGCTCAAGGGCGTTGTCGCTGCCCTGGGCCTGGCCTTCCTGATCATCCCGCTGATGGAGATCTACAAGGCGATCATGCGCGCGGTGGAGAAAGAGTAACGTACCTGTCCGGGCCCGCCCGCCTGCGGGGTTTCCACGGGCACGTCCTCGCCGCGTTGCGGCTGCGGGATGTGCC
>UQPJ01000072.1:0-7944 GCA_900543015.1 uncultured Collinsella sp. | reverse complement strand
TACCCTAAGAGCAAACCACCCCTTTTAGGGGTGGTTTTGATTTCACGTCACCTTGCTCGCTTAGGGTCGTTTTCGCTGACGTTGCCAAGACATTGGCGTCAACATAGTTGGCGTTGGCGATGGCGTGCTGGTCAATCCTTACAGCTCGTACAGTGTGGTGAACTTGTCCTGCAGGTAGCTGCAGTAGTAGCGGGCGTCAAAGGCCATGCCGCAGGCGCCCTTGATGAGTTCCGGCGCGTCTTTGGCGCGGCCCCACTGCCAAATGTGCTCGCCCAGCCAGGCGCGGACGGGCGCCAGATCGCCGCTCGCGCAGGCACCGGTAAGGTCGACGCCGTCGCGGCACATGGCCGGCACAAACATGGCATCGTAGGCGCTACCCAGCGCATACGTGGGGAAGTAGCCAAACGAACCGCCGCTCCAATGCGTATCCTGCAGGCAGCCGTGCGTGTCGTCGGGAACGGGAATGCCCAGGTACTCGTCCATAAAGCGGTTCCAAAGCGCGGGGATGTCCTTGGCCGCAGCCTCGCCGGCAAACAGCATACGCTCAATCTGGTAGCGCACCATAATATGCAGCGGATAGGTGAGCTCGTCGGCCTCGGTGCGGATCAACGACGGCTGCGCGATGTTCACGGCGCGGTAGAGCGTGTCTTCGTCGACGTCGCCGTAGACCTCGGGCGCGTGACGACGCAGCACCTCGAGCAGCGGGCCCATAAAGGCGCGGCTGCGACCCACGGTGTTCTCGAAAAAGCGGCTCTGGCTCTCGTGGATGCCCATGGAGGTGCCGCCCTCCAGGCAGGTGCGCGCGTAGGCGGGATTGACGCCCAGCTCGTACATGGTGTGCCCCGCCTCGTGGATGATGCTGTAGACGTTGGAGATGCAGTCGTCCTCGTAGATGTGCGTCGCGATGCGCGCATCACCCACGGCAAAGCCCTCGCTAAACGGATGCTCGGTAAAGGCAAGCGTGGTGTCGTCCAGGTCCAGACCGACAAGCTTCATAAGGTCGAAGCTCATGGCGCGCTGGGCAGCCTCGGGCACGTGGGCGTGCAAAAAGTCGGCAGCCGGCTGCTGGCCGCGCTCGCCGATGGCGTGCACGAGCGGCACGACCGTGGCCTTGACCTCGTCGCAAAACGCGTCGAAGCTCTTGGCGGAAAGGCCGCGCTCGTACTGGTCGAGCCAAACGTCGTATGGATCGCGCTTGGGGTCCATGAGCTCGGCCTGATGCTTAAGTTGGGCGACGATTCTATCCACATAGGTCTCAAAGCTCGCCCAGTCGTTGGCTGCCTTGGCCTTGCGCCACACGGCGTCCGCCTCGCAGGTGAGCCTGGTCCAGGCCTCGGCTTCTTCGGTGGGGATGGCACTGGCCTCACGTTGATCGCGGCCGAGCACACGGATCTCGTCGAGCAGCTGAGGGTCGTCGATTTTGCCGCCGGCGACGGTCTCGCGCGCTAACGAGCGTACGAGCTCAACGGACTTCTCGCTGGTCAGCAGCTTGTGATGCTCGCCGGCAAGCGTGCCCATGGCGTCGGCACGCGCTGCTGCGCCGTTGGCGGGGGCAATGGTCGCGCCGTCAAACTCGGCAATCTTGAGCAGGTACTCACGAGTCCACAGCTTGCCTTCGAGCTTGCGGAATTTTTTGACGGCCTTATCGACCTTCATGCCTTTGGATGTCTTGCCCGCTGCAGGCTCGGCCTTCTTATCGAGTTTCTTTCCCATACCATATCCTTGATCTCGTGAGCCGAGCGCTTCGGGTGGGCGCGCGGCCAGTTTGCACAGCTACCTGCCTTGTACCCAGTGCGAACAAAACGGAACGCGGCGATGCACACGCAGAATGTGTTATCCTATAGCCCAATGCGTTGACGGAGAGGGTTTTGCCCGCCGCGTCGCCGGCAAGAGAGGGAAGGTCATGGGCTGCGAGCCTTCCTGCGGTGACAAGGGCCAAGCGTTCACTCCCGAGCAGCGACCTCAACGGGCACGCGGCCAGCGGCGGCGAAGCCCCAGTAGGGAAGCCGTGAGCCTCGCGACAAGGGGCACAGAGTGGGCGCGGCGGGCCAGACATCCGCCGGGTCAAACAAGGTGGTACCGCGGAATTCAACCGTCCTTGGGCAATGCACATGCCCGAGGGCGGTTTTTTTGTTACCGAACCGGGCCGCACATCCGCAGCTCCGGGTGGCTCCAGCCGCCGCGGCAAGTGGATGCGCGAGAGACGAAAGGGAAGACATGAGTCTGATTGATGATCTGGTCAAACTCGAGGAAGAGGCCAAGGAGCTCGTCGCAGGCGCCGACGACGCCGAGAAGCTCGAGGCCGCGCGCGTCGCGCTGCTCGGCCGCAAGGGCCGCATCACCGGCCTGATGCGCATGATGGGCAAGCTCGCCCCCGAGGATCGTCCCGTCATGGGCAAGCGCGCCAACGAGATGCGCCAGCTGATCGAGGGCATGCTCGACGAGCGCTCCACCGAGATGAAGGCCGCCGCCCTCAAGCATGCGCTCGAGCACGATGCCGTCGACATCACGTTGCCGGGCATCCGTCCGCAGATCGGCCATCAGCACCTGATCAAGCAGATCATCGAGGAGGCCGAGGACATCTTCTGCGGCATCGGCTACACCGTCGAGTCCGGCCCCATGGTCGACACCTCCTACTACAACTTCACCGCGCTCAATGCGCCCATGGATCACCCGAGCCGCTCGGCCCGCGACACGTTCTACGTGGTCGACAACAACCCCGGCAGCGTCACGCACCCCGAGGCTCACGCCCACGGCGAGTCCGACGTGCTGCTGCGCACCCAGACCTCGGGCGTGCAGATCCACACCATGGAGTCGCAGAAGCCGCCCATCTACATGATCTGCCCGGGCACCGTCTACCGTCCCGACACGGCCGACGCCTGCCACCTGCCGCAGTTCAACCAGATCGAGGGCCTGGTCGTCGACGAGGGCATCACCTTTGGCGATCTTAAGGGCACGCTCGACTACTTTGTTAAGTGCATGTTTGGCGAGGACCGCAAGACGCGCTATCGCCCGCACTTCTTCCCCTTCACCGAGCCCAGCTGCGAGGTGGACGTGAGCTGCCACGTGTGCGGCGGCAAGGGTTGCAACTTCTGCAAGCACAGCGGCTGGATCGAAATCCTGGGCTGCGGCATGGTCGACCCCAACGTCCTGATTAACTGCGGCATCGACCCCGAGAAGTACACCGGCTTCGCCTTTGGCATTGGCGCCGAGCGCGTCGCGGCCCTGCGCTACGACCTGCCCGATCTGCGCACGTTGATGACTGGTGACATGAGGTTCTTGAACCAGTTCTAGAACGCTTTCTTCTTAGTTGCAGTTTCCGGCTCAAAGCCGCATTTATGAAAGGAGACCAGTTAGATGCGCGTTTCTTACGACTGGCTCAAGACCATGATCGATATTCCGGAGGATCCTAAGACCCTTTCGGACGAATATATCCGCACCGGCACCGAGGTCGAGGCGATTGACACCGTGGGCGAGTCCTTCGACCACGTGGTGACTGCCAAGGTGCTCACCAAGACCCCGCACCCCGATAGCGACCACATGTATGTGTGCTCGGTCGACGTGGGCGACAAGAACCTCGACGCCGACGGCAACCCCGCTCCGCTGCAGATTGTCTGCGGCGCGCAGAACTTTGAGGCCGGCGACCACATCGTCACGGCCATGATCGGCGCTGTGCTTCCCGGCGACGTCAAGATCAAGAAGAGCAAGCTTCGTGGCGTCGTGTCCATGGGCATGAACTGCTCTGCACGCGAGCTCGGCCTGGGCGGCGACCACTCCGGCATCATGATTCTGCCCGAAGATACGCCCTGCGGCATGCCGTTTGCCGAGTACATGGGCTCGAGTGATACTGTGCTCGACTGCGAGATCACGCCCAACCGCCCCGACTGCCTGTCCATGATCGGCATGGCCCGCGAGACCGGCGCCATCTTCGACCGCGATTTCCACGTTGAGCTGCCCGCCATCAAGGCCGAGGCCGGCCGCGCGACCGACGACGAGCTTTCGGTCGAGATTGCCGACGAGGGCCTGTGCGACCGCTATGTCGCCCGCATCGTGCGCAACGTGAAGGTCGGCCCGTCGCCCGACTGGATGGTCAAGCGCCTTAACGCCCTGGGCGTGCGCCCGCACAACAACATCGTCGACATCACCAACTACGTGATGATGCTTACCGGTCAGCCGCTGCACGCCTTTGACCTGGACACCTTTGCCGAGCGCGATGGCCATCGCCGCGTGGTGGTTCGCGCCACCCAACAGGACGAGAAGTTCACGACCCTCGACGGCGAGGAGCGCACGCTCGACGCCGGCATGGGCCTTATCACCGACGGCGAGCGTCCCGTGGCGCTGGCCGGCGTTATGGGCGGCATGGATTCCGAGATCGAGGACGACACTGTCGACGTGATGGTCGAGAGCGCCTGCTTCAACGCCGGCCGCACCTCGCACACCAGCCGCGACCTGTCGCTGATCTCCGACGCCTCCATTCGCTTTGAGCGCCAGGTCGACGAGACCGGCTGCGTGGATGTCGCCAACGTTACGTGCGCGCTCATCGAGGAGATCGCCGGCGGCGAGGTCGCTCCCGGCTACGTGGATGTGTTCCCCGCGCCCAAGACCATCGACAGCATTAGGCTGCGCCTGGCCCGCGTGCACGCCATCTGCGGCGCCGACATCGAGCCCGACTTTATCGAGCGCTCGCTCACCCGCCTGGGCTGCACCGTCGAGCGCGACGGCGAGGACTTTATGGTCACCCCGCCGAGTTTCCGCCCCGACCTGCCGCGCGAGATTGACCTGATCGAGGAGGTCCTGCGCCTGTGGGGCATGGGCCGTGTGACGGCGACCATCCCAGCTGCCAAGAACCACATCGGCGGCTTGACCCGCGAGCAGAAGCTCACTCGCAAGGTTGGCGAGATCCTGCGCGCCTGCGGCCTCAACGAGACCACGACCTTTGGCTTTGCCGCTCCGGGCGACCTGGAGAAGATCGGCATGTCCACCGAGGGCCGCGGCTGCCCCGTGGTGCTTATGAATCCGCTGGTGGCCGAGCAGACTGAGATGCGTCGCTCGCTGCTGCCGGGCTTGCTGCAATCCGTGGCCTATAACGAGGCGCACGGCACGCCCAACGTGCACCTGTATGAGGTCGGCAGCCTGTTCCACGGCCGCGAGAACGCCAGCCTGCCCAAGGAGACCAAGTCCGTGGCGGGCGTGCTCTCGGGCCAGTGGAGCGAGCAGTCCTGGAACATGAAGTACCGCAAGCTGCGCTTCTTCTTTGGCAAGGGCATTGTCGAGGAGCTGCTCGCCCAGCTGCGCATCGAGAAGGTTCGCTTCCGTCCCGTCGAGGGCGAGGGCTATGCCTTTTTGCAGCCGGGCCGTGCGGCTGAGGTTCTGTCCGGTGGCACCGTGCTGGGCTGGGTCGGCGAGATTCACCCCGAGGCGCGCGAGGCTATGGGCATTGACGAGGTTTTCGTTGCCTTTGAGCTCGATCTGGACAAGCTGATCAAGGGCGCCCGCAATCAGGAGAACTACCGCGAGTTCTCGCAGTACCCTGCTGTTGAGCACGACCTTGCTATCGTGGTCGACAACTCCGTGACCTGCGAGGATCTTGAGCGCCGCATTACGAGCGCCGGCGGCAAGCTGCTCGAGGGCGTGCGCCTGTTCGATGTCTACCGCGATCCGGTTCGCATCGGCAAGGGCAAAAAGTCCATGGCCTTTGCGCTCACGTATCGCGCTGACGACCACACACTCACCAGCGAAGAGGTCGAGAAGGCGCACCAGAAGATCGTCACCAAGGTGTGCAAGGGCGTAAACGGCGAGGTCCGCGGCTAGGACCGCTTGCGTCTGTGACGAATGTATTACAAAACGGCGCACTGCTTTGTTGGCAGTGTGCCGTTTTGCTCTGATACCCGGCGGCGTGTTACGAATCTAACAATACGTAACACTGGCAAGGTTATTCAAGCGGCGCTGCAATTCCGTGCGCCGACAACCGGGAGGCGCTATGCACATTCCAGATAATTATTTGTCCCCGCAGACCGATGCCGTCATGGCGGTGGCGATGGTGCCCGTATGGGTCCATTGCATCAAGAAGGTGCGTGCTACGCTCGATCGCGAGCATATGGCGTTCCTGGGCATCTGCGCCGCATTCTCCTTCTTGCTCATGATGTTCAACGTGCCGCTGCCCGGCGGTACCACGGGACACGCCGTTGGCGGCGCGCTCATCGCGCTGCTGCTTGGCCCGGAGGCCGCGGCCATCGCGGTTTCGGTCGCGCTGGCGCTGCAGGCGCTGCTGTTTGGCGACGGCGGTATCCTGTCCTTTGGAGCCAACTGCTTTAACATGGCCTTTGTGTTGCCGTTTACCGCTGCTATCGTGTTCCGTGCGCTCAACAGCCGTCTGCACGACAAAAGGTGGGGCACCTCGGCTTCTGCCATCGTGAGCGGTTGGGTCGGGTTGTGCCTAGCGGCCCTGTGCGCGGCAATCGAGTTTGGTATTCAGCCGATGCTCTTTACCAACGCTTCGGGCGCTCCGCTGTACTGCCCCTTCCCGCTGTCCGTGGCTATTCCGGCCATGTTGGTCCCGCATATGCTGGTTGCCGGCGTGATCGAGGGCGTGGCGACGGCCGCCATCTATGGTTTCATTAAGAAGACGGCGCCGAGCATTATCGTCGGGCCCGAGGCCGTCGATGGCCAGCTTGCCGCCGATGGTACCGCCAAGAAGACTTCCCTAATCCCTACGCTCATTCTGGTCGCCGTGCTTGTCTTGGCCACGCCGCTGGGCCTTTTGGCCACGGGTGACGCCTGGGGCGAGTGGGACGCTGAGGGCGCCGCGACCGCCGTTCAGGAGGCTGGTGACGACAGTCTGCAGGCTTCGGTCGGCCTCGATGCTCCGACCTTTGCCGATGCGCTGCCCACGGGCGACTACCTGCAGGTTTATTCCGAGGAGCAGGGCCTTGGCTTTGCCGGCCAGGCCGCGATGTATATTCTTTCGGGCGTGATTGGCGTGGCGGTGCTTACCATCGCATTCCGCCTGGTCTCGCTGACGGTCAAGGAAAGCGGTGCTCATGGCAATAGCCGAGCTGCCTAGCTGGCTTGCGGCCGAGGAGCGATATGAGCCCGTGGGGGCTCGGCATCGTGTGATGCAAAAGAATGTCCTGCACCTGGCGAGCCTGCTTGAGCGGGTTCGCCTGGGTGGAGGCGCGCACGAGGGCGGGTCGATGGTCGACCGCGCCCTTTCTTGCGTTTCGGCTCCGGTGCGCCTGGTGGGGATGTTCGTTTGCGTTCTGTGCGTGTGCCTGACGCAAAGCTCGCTGTACCTGATGTTGATGGCGGCGATCGCGTTGGTGCTGGTCGCGGTGCGCCCAGCACGCGGGTTGCGCGCGACTTTTGTGCCGGCGCTCGGCGCCGCGGGACTCGCAGTGGTTCTGGCGCTGCCTGCCCTGCTGCTGGGCGCTTCCGCTACGGGCGCCATGCTCAAGATTGCGCTCAAGACGTTCATTAATGTGTCGCTGGTGTTGGGCGTTTCGTGGACCCTCACGTGGAGCCGCATGTCGGCAGCGCTCAAGATGCTGCATCTGCCCGACGAGGTCATCTTTACCTTTGATATGGCACTCAAGCATATCGAGGTGCTGGGACGCACAGCGCACGATCTGTGCGAATCGGTCATGCTGCGCAGCGTTGGCCGTACGCCTGAGGGATTTTCGCGTACCGATTCGATCGCGGGTATCATGGGCATGACCTTTATCAAGGCGATGGAATGCAGCCACGCGATGGACGAGGCTATGCTTTGCCGCGGCTTTGCCGGTGCGTATCCGGCGCCCGCACGGAGCGGACTGAGCTGGCGCGATGCGGTTTATGCGGTCGCCGTGGCGCTGTTTGCGGTGCTGTGCGCTGTGCTGTAGTGCGGACGGCGGGCTGTTGATGTGAATAGGGAAGGGCGACGTTTTGGCAAACGATACGAATGGCGTG
>UQPJ01000071.1:0-8576 GCA_900543015.1 uncultured Collinsella sp. | reverse complement strand
CACAAGGAAAAATGCCTTCCATTTAGAGCAAATCAATTCATGCTGAGCGGCGATAATTTCACAGAGGTCGTCAAGCGTGCTCCGGGGAATCTTCGCTTTGTTATTAGCGACAATGCAACCTCCCCTGCGAGTCAGCCAGATTTTGGCCGAGTTATCTGAAGGCGCTCCCTTGCAAACATGGACATGGATTGGCTCGCCCGCTTCGTTGGACCAAAAGAAGACCCTATAGCCGCCAATAAGAAAAAGGCTAGGCAACTTTAGCTCCTCCGTTTGCGGCGTAGCGATACAGTAGATGGGCGTTATTGCTCAGAAAAGTCTCAAATCCTCGCTTCTCCTCGTCGGTGAAACGCCCCTCCCACATAGTCCAATTGTAAGAAGGTAACTCACAACGAGCGGAGTCGAAGCCCTCTGCCGTCGGTCGTTCAAAATGCACGATAACCTTTTCGATATCGCCATCCGCAATCAGGTCAGAATGAATGACCTCGGTACCGTCTTCGAACGTCATATACGGGTACATCACGTAAACCACCTCGCAATCATTAATTCAGTTTAGCATCAAGCTAGTGCACCAATGATAGCAAGCCCCCTTGATGAGTTGATGGCATCTGTTGCCAGCACGATCGACGGCGGTCCGGATTGTTGGGCCCCGGCCATAATCGACCGCCACGAAGCGTTCATCCGCAGGTGCGTGGCATAGCGCCTAGAACACTAGCTGAGACAAGGACACTATCGCTGGCATAGTGAACATAGACAGAAGGGTGGTAACACAGACTGTTCCACATGCATATCGATAGTCCTTATTATGCTGCTGGGCAAAGATAGCTACATTCGCGCCGGTGGGGGTCGCAGCCGCAATCAGCAGCGCCATCTTAATTGACCTATCACATGGAAAGAGACATAGGAACAGGAGCGAAAGAATCGGAATGACAAGCAGCCTGACCGATGAGACGGCAAACAAGCTTTTCGCCCTCAGGAGCGCCATCAAATCAGACTGAGCAAGATAGATACCGAGAGTCATCATTGCTAGCGGAGTGTTGAGCCCCGAGATATACGAAAGCACTGACTGTGCCAGAGGGACCGTTGGGACACGAAGGATAAAAATCAAGAAACCGCCCAATAAAGCCATGACCATTGGACTTGTCAGAATCGCTTTAGGACTCATACATTTTTTAGACCCCGACAGCAGATACTGCCCGTATGTCCATTGCATGGCATTGAGAAGAGCGATCATGCACGTGATGAAAAACACGGCATCTTTTCCAAGCGCCGCTTCAACAAGGGGTATTCCCACAAATCCAGCATTCGAGAATGCCGCAGCAAAAATGTCGATGGGACGGCCCCTGAACAACAGGCGGGCAACAACGCAAGCGAGCAACAACATCGCCGCCGACAGCATTAAGGTCATTCCCAACTCATACATCCTCTGAAACGAATACTCGATCCAAAATGATTTGAGAATGATTGCGGGAATCACAAGGTTGATGAGCAACTTTCCGAATTCTATTGCAGCCTGCTCGCCCAATATGCCCAAGCGGTTTAGAGCGTAGCCCATTCCCATGAGCAAAAACATGATAAGGACTTGTTGGATGAGAGGTTCAATGATTGACACAATACATGCTCCGTATAATCCTGACCGGTTCATCTACCACGATGGTCTATAGCGCCTGCTATAGCGCGGCACCGACCGCCTGAATGATTCGCGCAACGAACGCATCGGCAACCCCGCGCGGCGTTCGCGAGTTGTAGGTTTCAAAATACTTGCCGTAGTCTTCCTGAGGCACAAGGTAGTTGCAGTACGTGTTCGCATAGCCGATAACAAAGACGTTGTATTGGCTAAACGCCCTCTTAAAATCCAAGCCTAATGTGCTACACGTATCGCATGGCATCGTGATAAAAATGCAGTTACCAATTACCGCAAACTGGCTCGGAAGCTCAAGCTCGATTTTCCCCATCGAGAGCTTAAGTTGTTGCCGCTTAAGGAGAAAGTCTCGCATCGGGCTCGCATCCATAGCCTCTATCCGATTGGTCATCTCGATCCAATCCGGATCTGTTTTTGCATCGTAGACACTCTTCATGCTGATAGAGCCCCAACGCGGAGTATCAACTCTGAGTGCCGCGCGCTCACGCTTGGATTCAATTTGAGCGCAAAGTTCGTTAGCCGTGCGCTCGAGTTCGGCAACTCCCTCCCCTTGCCGATAGAAACGCGTCGACACATCCCCGCACGTTCCGTTGACGCAAAGTACAGGACAGCCATATTTCCTCTCCAAACGCTGCCTGACATGCCCAATCAAATCAGCAGAGAGGACGGCGCTTTTCCCATTAAGGATGGTAGGATGAGCGGACATGAACAGCATTTTTCCAATTGGGCGACCGCCTTGAGCGTCCTCAAACGAGAAAATACTTACCTGTTTATCGGCCGGACCGCCCTGAACATTTCGATTCCCGTACAGTCCCTCGATGCCTAACATCTCCATCGATACGGTCGCCTTCGACCTGGACGCCCATGCAGATACCGCCGCCTCGGTAGCCAAGCCAATCAAATCACTCGTCAATTCTGTTTCAGGTAACGTGTCCTCGTAGGCAAGCTTAAAATAGCATGGTGCAGAATGGGTATGAATGCATGCGACGACGATATTGCTCGAATCGATGCCCGTTTTTGACGATACGGCGTTCTTGACCGAAAGGGAAAAATCTTTCGACACCATTATTGAATCGAGCTCGATAAGAATAAACGGGACAAGATCAACACAGACAGCGCTAGCGTTGACCTCAATAGGATCAAGAACATCCGTCCAGGCACCTTTTCTGTTGTAGCCGCCCATGCGACAAGGAGACTGGGGTGTTACGTCAATCTTCGAGATTCCAAACTCTATGTTCATTCCAACTCCAACTCTTCGTGGCACACGCCGCCCAAACATCGGAAATAGAAATACAAAAAGAGAAGGGCGTCATGGACGCCCTTCCAATGCGTCCTGCCACACGCAGGCCGTAGATAACTTAACGCTCGGAAACGGGGCCATTCTCGAGCTCATCCGCCGTAAAGCCCAGGAAATACGTGCCCAAGGCGCTCACAAGGAAGCCTGCACCAGCAGCGATTCCAAAGTTTATGAGATTCTGGGTCCCGCCGCCCGCAAACGCGAGGAGCTCCAAGAAGTTAGATGCCGCGCCGGCAGTATAAACCGTGGCTCCGAGAGCGATTGCAAGCGCACCGGCAACAAAGGATCCGATAATCTTCCAGACAAACACGCGGCGATAGCGCAGCATCATGCCGTAGATGAAAGGCTCGCCGACGCCTCCGACAATGTTTGCGACCAAATAGCCGAATGCCATGCTCTTCTCGTCTTTATCGCGCAGCTTGAGCCAGGTCGCCACCTCGCAGCCGAAGGTCGCCCAAAGGCTAACGCCCGTCGCAACCAAAACAAAGCTGTCGGTTCCCACAGTCATATAGTTAGCGATGGCAATCATCGCAACCGCCACATGCATGCCGGTAATAATCATTGGGCACCAAAGACCCGCCAGAATACCTCCTCCGAGGATGGCGGCGATACCACCGGAAGTACCAAGGAACTCAAAACCGGCGGCGAGGGCATTACCGGCCCATGAACCAACAGGGGCGAGAGCGCAGAGAGACACAGGAACAGCGACGACCATGGTAAGGAAAGGCGCGAAAACCGTTGAAAGGGTGTCTGGCACATATTTGCGGAAGAAGCGCTCGATATAACTCATCGCCCACACGGACAGAAGAATGGGAAGGACCGTCTTTGTGTAGTTTGCGGCGACGCAGGGAATGCCATAAACGGAGAACTGAGCTCCATCGGTCGCAAGCTGAATCATGGTCGGGTCGATAAGAATGCCGCCCATAAAGGCACCGAGGACAGGCGTTACGCCAATGTTCTTAGCCGCATTATAGCCAAGGTAGATGGGGATAAAATAGAACGCTGCGTCATAAACCATGTTCATCAGAACATAAAGGTCGCTTGTGTCGGACAGCGCGCCCGCCATCGTAGGTCCCAGCACCACCGCTACGGTCTTGAACAGGCCAGCACACATTAGGACGGGGATCATAGGCACCATGGAGCTTGACAGGTAGTTGAGGATGTTATTGCCAATAACCTTAGGTGTGAGCTTCTGCTTAGGAGCATCAAGGTTCTCGTCGATGGCGTCCTGCTTGGCAAAGCCGCCGATCTTGCAGAGCTCGTCATAAACCTTGGGCACGTTTTGGCCCACGATTACCTGGAACTGCCCTCCGGAGATTTGAGCACCCAACACACCGCCAATCTTCTTCACTTCTTTGATATCGGGGGCATCGATATCTTTGAGGTTAAAACGCAGGCGCGTCATACAGTGCGCAACAAACGTCACGTTCTCCTTGCCACCGACGGCCTCGAGCACGTCCGCTGCGATTTTCTTATTGTCAGTCATAGCTGAACTCCCTTGCTTTTCTGTCTTCCCGTTTGCGCACACGCGAAGAACCGATTACGGCAGGCCTGACACGAGGCAAATCGAGAAAAGCAAGAAGAAGACAAAAACAGAAGAGCCCCAAAGCACAAAGCGGACAGGGAACTGTCTACGTCATGCTTCGAGGCTCTTCTCGAATAACACCTTATGTGACTATGAAACTACATCCAACAGTTGCTTTTACGAAAGTCGAAACCGGCCAACGGTCAAATTTCAGCGGCGAGCGGTCGATTAGGACCTAGATCCCGCGCAGACGCGATTGACGTGGAGCATCAGGTAGACCTTCTCTTCATCGGCGAGCCCGGCGTCAAAGCGCTCTTCGATAAGCGCGGCCATGCGGTCGACGCACACGGCCACGTCGGGATGCTGCTCGCAGAGCGGTCCGTAAAGCGCGCCGTTCTCCGTGTTGAGGGGCTCTCCTGTCTGCACGCGTTCTAACAGGTAGCGCACGTGCGTGGCATAACGGCAAAAGTCAAAGCCGTCGCGGTCCACGCAAACCCCCAGCTCGGATTCGATAATCTTGGTGAAGCTCTCGAGCATCACCTCGTCCTTACGCACCGTATTGGATTTGGCCTTTGAAGACGAGGCGACCACGCTGTTGACGATACAGAGCGCGATACCGCTCGCCTCCCCCCGCGGCATCTTGACGTTGAAGCCGCGATTGATGCCCTCGATCGCGAACTTGGCGATCTTGTACTCAATGGGGTACATCTGCTGCACATCATAGGAGAGCGGCATCTGCACAAACATATGCTCGCGGCAGCGTTTGATGGCAAAGGCGATATGGTCAGCCATGGTAAAGGGAAGGTTTGCCGAGAGCTCGCGCGAGATGTTGGAGCGAGCGATATCGGCAATCTGGGCGGAGAACTCCATCACCTGAGGATCGATCTCGTCGAGCAGCGCTAGGTAGCGCGAGTCGACACCGTAGAAGGTTCGCTCGATCTTATCGAGTGTGGCCTCATCGGGGCCATTGGGAAACCCGATACCGCGGCCAATTGCCACGAGTTCACGGCCCTTGGCGTTTACGCAGATAACCGTATTGTTGTTGATCCGCTTAAGGATTTTCATGACGCTCCCTACCCGGCGCAAGCAATAGCGCCGCGAGCCCGATTATTCCACGGGATTTCAAATCCGGTCAACCCTCCTTTCGACATCCGAACGATTCGCCCCGTCTTCATTCGATCAGCCTGAGGAGAAGTTTCGCGCTTTGGTGAGTTGATGGTGTTGCGGGCGAATCCATCTCCGGTTCACACCGACTGGGTACCCTGAGGGCTGAACAACCTGTCGCAGCACTAAACGAACCGGGAGGACCCCGTATGACAACCAAGTACACTGACGCGCCGCGCACGCGCGTCATGACACCGGCATCGCTCAACAACGGCGTGCACGAGAACCATTCCATCGGACAGACCATGGCCATCGCGCCCAAAAAGGGCCTGTTCGACGACATTTCCATTCCCCAGATCGTCGCCGGCGCCGCAGCTGCCGCCACGAGCGTTGCGCTTGCCTCCAAGATCGGTATCGCCGGATCGGTGATCGGCGCCGCCGTGAGCTCGGTCATCACCGTTGTCTCCTCGCAGATCTACCGCCACTTTATCTCTGCCAGCGCCGAAGCCCTCAAAGGCACGCACGCCGCCGTCGACTACCCTACCGGCGCCTACGAGCCCGTTGAGTTGAATGCCGAGGAGCACCTGGGCGGCGCCGCAACCACGCAGGAGATGCGCCAGGTTGCGGGACGCGCGACCACGGCGCGCGTCGCTCCCAACAGCCTGCGCGCCAAGGCGGCGGCTGAGCGCAGCCAGACGCAAAAGAAGGTCATCGTCTTCTCGATCGCTATCGCCATCGTCGCGGTCATCGCCTGCGCCGGCGCCATCCTTATCACCACTGCCGGTGAGGGTCTGGGCGAGCGTCCCGAGCCAATCCTGTCGTCGCGCACGACCGAGAGCGATGCAAATGGCAACACCCAGTCGCAGGATCAGCAGGCACAGACGGACGATACGCAAGACAGTTCTACCTCTGCCAATTCGTCCTCGAACACCCAAAACCAATCGCAGGGCGTCGATTCCTCTGCGAACAACAGCGGCACGCAATCCGGCACGACTGACTCAAGCCAAACGACTGACGGCTCTCAACCGAGCACGGGCGACCAGGCGAATGGCAATACACCGAGTACGGGATCTACCGACAACAGCAACACCAACAGCTCGAGCGGAACCGCGTCCGGCACGGCATCTGACAGCTCGAGCCAAGGCACGACATCGGGCAACTAAGCACGTTTGCCTCTCATAGATAACCGACCTGCATAACGGGCGCGAACCGGCAACGGTCGCGCCCGTTTGCTTTGGGCGCCGAGGTGGCAAGCCCCATGCGATGGTAAGATGCTTTGGTGTGTAAAGAGGAGATTTGCCATGAGCAAGACAATAGTTAGGCCCACGCTTTCGCTGGGCAACCACATCTATCTGTATCGCCTGCTGCGCGATGCGATTGGGTGTGGCAAGCAAACGTTTATGACACAGGTCGAGGAGGCGCTCACCGCTGGCGACATGACCGCTTATGACCTGGGCTTCGAATCCACGCGCGAGCTGC
The DNA here is from genome assembly GCA_900543015.1 of uncultured Collinsella sp. GTDB lineage: Bacteria > Actinomycetota > Coriobacteriia > Coriobacteriales > Coriobacteriaceae > Collinsella. The sequence continues at coordinate 1,532 of UQPJ01000071.1, read as the reverse complement.
TCGAAGAGCTTGACGACTGCATTAAGCTGACCGTCTTTAAGGGCGGTCGCCTGTATGCCACCGTCATCGCCAACGAGGCCTGGGATACCGCCCTTGCCAAAGGCGAGGACAAGCCCAGGGCTGCCAAGGGTGCCAAGCAGTCCTACAAAAAGAAAAAGCGCGGCGAGAAAGACCTCAAGGCTGTACGCCCCAAGCACGTTAAGCGTCCCGAGCCCGAGCCCGTGGTTGAAGCTGTGCCGAAGCCCGGGCCCGAGGCAGAGATCGAAGTCGCTATTGAGGTAGCAGTAGAAACCGAAACCGAAATCGCCGCCATGACCGATCCCGAAGTCATGTCAGAACAGGAAGCCGCTGCGGAGCTCAACGAGGCTCCCAAGTCGACAACCGAAGAAGCCGCTGACCAATCCGAGACGCCTGCGTTCCAAAACAGCGATGTCTTTGGCGACGAGGCCGAGGACGATCAGTCCGACGAACCCGCCGATCAAGACGCTACCGAGTCGGCGCCGGAGCCCGAGACACCGCAGCCCGCCATCTCGCTTACGGTCGTCTATGACCCCGAGAACGCAAACGCCGGCATCACCACCATGGCGTCCACGCCCATCGAAGCAAAGCCGAGCGTCGAGAACGAGAACGCGACGCAGGTTGAGGTTGAAACTGCAGCTGCAGACGCGCCCGTCACCGTGGAGCCCGTAGATTCCACGATCAAGCCGGAAGCGACGCCGGAGCCCGCACCCGTCATCGAGTCCGCGCCCACCTCTGCTTGCGACCAAATTCCCGCACCTGCACCGGCTCCGGTACCCGCAGCGGCCCCGGCCCCCGCACCCGCAGCGCCCGCCATCCCCGAGGACTTCCCCGTCGATTTCGCAACCGAGGTCTTCTGCCCCGGCCCGTTGCTGCACCAGCTGTCGACCTATCTCCCCTACGGCGCCGACACGCTCGGCATCGTCGGCGAGTACTACTGGATCGCCCGCGAACGCGGCACCATCGAGGCCGCGCGAAACCGCGCAAGCTTCCCCCTGCGCTACACGCAGGCCGGCGAGCGTCGCGAGGTTGCCGTACGCATTCGCCGCAACACCACCGGCGGCCTCGGAGCCACCTGGGCCATCGACAAGGTCGAAGCCCCGGCCGAGTAAAAAACGGCCTCGGATAGCCAATTGACCATCCGAGGCCGTTTGAATTCAGGCCTTTTAGTTGTCATCGGCGCATATAGACACCAGAGAAGCAAGCTCATCCTCAAGTTGCGGAGCAAAGTATCTAAAAGAAACCTGCGCTCCAGTCGGTATCGACTCAATCATATTCGCAGCATTATCTGAAACTCGGTACGATGCAGTTTCACCTGTCTTCAAATCCTCTATTGAGCAGACAGCGTCTTCAGCATCAATCGACCTAAGCACGCCTTTTCCTTGTAACATCACATCGGCATGCCCGCCAGCTATTTCTAATGAACCTGAGTCTGTCGCAGTCACTTCTCCGGAACCTCCGCGCGATATCTCTTCCTTTGTTGAACAGCCCACCAATGAAGCCATCAGCACCAA
>UQPJ01000070.1:0-8803 GCA_900543015.1 uncultured Collinsella sp. | reverse complement strand
ACGAGCCGGAGAGCACTTAATGTGCTCTCCGTGCGAGCAGGACTGTCCGAGCAGGGAGTAAAGTCCTCCGGCTGCCTCCGGACAGGTCAGTCTGCTAGCAGGTCGGATACTCGCCCTCCCAGACGATGCGACGGTACTGATCCGGATCGGTGTCGCCCTCGGTGGAGAAGCAGAGCACGGAGCTCGTCTTGTCCAGGCCGATGAGCTCCTTGAGCTCGGCGTACTCGGGATCGAGCATGAGAGTCTCGACCAGGCCGGTGGTCACGGCGCCGGACTCGCCGGAGATGACGCGCGGGTCGCCCTTCTCGGGAGCGCCCAGGGTGCGCATGCCGCGAGCGGTGACCCAGTCGGGGCAGGACACGAAGGCGGTGGTGTGGTTGCGCAGGATATCCCAGCCAAGGATGTTGGGCTCGCCGCAGCACAGGCCGGCCATGATGGAGGGCATGTCGCCGTCCACGATACGCGGGTCGCCGTCGCCGGCGGCAGCGCCCTTGTACAGGCAGGCGGCAGGCGCGCACTCGACCACGACGAAGGTGGGCGGGTTATCGGGATACAGGTTGGTGAAGTAGCCCACCACGGCGCCGGCGAGCGAGCCTACGCCAGCCTGGACAAAGACGTGCGTCGGGCGGTTGATGGCCATCTCGCGCAGCTGCTCGGCAGCCTCGGAAGCCATGGTGCCGTAGCCCTCCATGATCCAGGACGGGATCTTCTCGTAGCCCTCCCAGGCGGTGTCCTGAACGATGACGCCGCGCTCGCAGGCATCGGCCTCGGCGGCGGCCATGCGCACGCACTCGTCGTAGTTGACCTCTTCGATGGTCACCGTGGCGCCCTCGGCGGCGATGTTATCAAAGCGGGGCTTGGTGGAACCCTTGGGCATGTGCACGACGGCCTTCTGGCCCAGCTTGTTGGCAGCCCATGCCACGCCGCGGCCATGGTTGCCGTCGGTGGCGGTAAAGAAGGTGGCCTGGCCAAAGTCCTTGGCAAGCTGATCGGAGGTCAGGTAATCGAAGGTGCACTCGGCAACGTCCTTGCCGGTCTCGTCGGCAATGTAGTTGGCCATGGCAAACGATCCGCCCAGGACCTTAAAGGCGTTGAGGCCAAAGCGATAGCTCTCGTCCTTAACGCACAGGTTGGACAGGCCCAGGCGCGCAGCCTGGCCGTCCAGGCGGGCAAGCGGAGTGACGGTATATTGAGGGAACGACTGGTGGAAGGCGCGGGCCTTCTTCACGTGGTCGAGGCTCATGATTCCCAAGTGCTTGTCATCGCTCTTGGGCATCGTGTTGCCCGCCCACTGGATCTTATCGGCCATACGGTGAACTCCTTAAGTCCTCTCTTGCCGGCCCCCGCATACGCGTTTCAGCCCATTCCCATTCATGCGACTGAACTTTTATGTGGATGCCAAACAAAAAGTTTGTTAGCACTGTTTTATCACACTTTTTGATTGGTAAACCTAACAAATTGTTTGTTGCCGTAATCGGTACCTTTTCGCCGCCGAACGGTCACATAACGCAGCGACGCTTTCGTTATTTGCGAACAAGTGTGGTTTATGGCAAAGTGTGCCCAAACTAATTTTTAGGAAGGCACCCATGACCCCCGCACAGATTGAGTTTTATAAGCGCCTTGCACACGGCCTGGCGCTCCAATTTGGCCCCAACTGCGAAGTCGTCGTCCACGATCTGGAGACCGAGGACGTGGACCACTCCATCGTGGTGATCGAAAACGGCCACGTCAGCGGGCGCAAACTGGGTGACGGCCCCAGCCATATTGTGTTTGAGTCCATGCACGAGGGCACCACCGACGTGCACGACCGCGAGCCGTACCTCACCAAAACCACCGACGGCAAGCTGCTCAAGTCCTCGACCATCTTTATCCGCAACGACGAGGGCAAGCCCGTCGGCATTTTGGGCATCAACTTTGACATTACGCTTATGAAGGCTTTTGAGCGTTCGCTCGACGCCTTTACCGGCACCGGCGGCACGGGCTATACCGAGCCCGAGCCCATTACCAAGAACATCGGTGACCTGCTCGAGGACCTGCTGCACGAGTGCGAGCAGTTTGTGGGCAAGCCCGCGGCACTTATGACCAAAGATGAGCGCATTCGCGCCATCGGCTACCTCGACCGTCGCGGCGCCTTCCTCATTTCCAAGTCGAGCGAGCGCGCCTGCGAGTTCTTTGGCATCTCCAAGTACAGCTTCTATAGCTACCTCAATGAGGCCAAGGCGGCGGCCGACGACAAGTAGGCACTCGCCTAGATTGCCCCTCCCCTTTTGGGCGCGAGTTCTGGAAAGCTCGAATCCAAGACCGAGCCGCTTGGGAAGTTCCATATAATCGATGTCATTAGTATTTCGAAAGGGTGGAACAGAATGGCGTTGAGCAAGGCATCATGCACCGGTCGCGGATTGATTCCGGCAATTGGTGGACATGTGCACCGCATGTTCGATGAGGGTGAAGACGACCTGTTTTCGCTGAGCCTTGACGACGTGATGGATGATCGCCCGTGGACCGCCGACGAACTCATGGGCGGTGGGGCTCGCCCGTCAAGCCCCAATCCCGCACTTGCGCCTAAGCCCGCATCTGCGCCGACTCCTGCGCAGCCGCCTGTTTCGACGCCCGCGTCTACGCCCGCACCCATTTCGGCGCCCACACCCGCTCCCCGCCCCGCAAGCGACCCGTCCGAGACGGCGGCATTTCTCGCTGCGGCGACGCGGAGCAAATCGGCCGACAGCACCGTTATGTACAGCGCCCAGCAGTTGCCCGTTCCTGCGGCACGCAAGTCTCCGGTCACAAGGCTCGATGAGCCCGTTGCCCATCAGGTTGCCTACGATTCCTGGGCTGCAGCCGATCTGGATGAGACCTCTACCGGCATGCCGGCGCTCGACGTTCCAGTTAACCCGCTTTTTGCCGCCAACACGAGCGCCGCGGACTATGAGGGCGGTGCGGCATATTCCGATTATTCCGATGGCTATGCTGGCACCGATCGCATCGAGACCGAGGATTATGGCACCGCATCGAGCGATTATCTCAACGATCCGTACGCTGCCACGCCTGCACCGGAATATGACCCGGAGGCCGCGTCCGCGCCGGCGTATACCAAAAGCACGGGCGAAGAGCGCTTCGCCGATTACTACGCCGAGGAAAAGGCGCTGCGTTTCTCGGAATTTCCGCAGGCAGTCAAGGTTGCCTTTATCGCCATTGTCATTGCCCTGCTCGGTGTCATTGCGTTTGAGGGATTCCGGCTGTTCTCCGGCCCCACCCAAGCGGAGTCGGAGACCCAGCAAAAAGAGGACGATAACGAGTATCTGGACATCAACACCCTCAAGGGCGACCCCAACGACGGAGACGACGAGTAGCGAGGGTTAAGGGAGGGCCGGAAGAGCCGGCGGCATGTTACGGCTCCAAAAGCCCTGCCATAAAGATGGGCAGATACAGCACGTCACCATCGCGGTGAAGATTACATTCCGCAAGTACCAAGGCGCGCTCGATTACGTAGCCCTTCGTTGCCAGTGCGTTATCGAGCGCCGCGTGGGACTTAAAGCTCTTGCCCGATTTGACCTCGATGGCGAGCACTTCCCCATCGAACGTCTCTTCCACAAAATCGAGCTCACCAACCTTTTTGGACGTAAAGTAGCGCAATCTAAATCCATGAGCTTTGAGCTCTTGGGCAACGAAGCCCTCAAACGCCGCCCCCATATTCATGCCAAAGGGGCCCTCCGCCTCCCCATCAAAAACGCCTTGGGCGACCCTTTTGGAATACGACGACATGAGCATTCCGGTATCCAAGTAAAACAGCTTGAACAGATTTCGCTGCTCCCCCAATAAAAGGGGTGCCACGGGCGCCGTTACGTTATATACGGGAAGCGCGACACCCGCCTCCGATAACCAGAGAAAATGATCTGTCACCTGCGAAAAACGTTTGACACCGTTAATCGATGACAGTTTGAATCGCTTGTTTTTGGAGCCGGCCTCGCTGGGAATCAAATCATAGATATCGCGAATAACCAAGCGTAGCTCGGGCGGAGCGTACTTTGCGATGTCATCGCGATACAGGGCATGAAGATCACGATGGATGTTTCGAACCTCGTTGACATTGCGCGTCGCCAAGAAGGAATTGACCGCGTCAGGCATGCCTCCCACCACCACATACTGATGGAACAGATCGAGCAAGCGGTCATACAGGTAGCCGGGAAGCTCCCCCTCATCCTTTAGACAGCCCCTGAGCATGTCAAACACGCTGGCACCAACGCCATTTGCCCAGCAAAACTCCTCAAAGTCGAGCGGGTACATCTGGACCTGCTCGACATACCCCACCGGCAGGGAATCGATGCCCTCGAGCTCAACGCCAAGGAGCGATCCGGTAAGGATGTATCGAAAGTCGCCACGCTGGACCAGGTATTTGATAAACGTCACCACGTTGGGGCATCGCTGTACCTCGTCGATAACCACGACGGTCTTGTTCGCAACCATCGGCTGCGTCGCAGCGATAGACATGCGCATAAGCAGGTCGTCCGCACTTTTCGCCGCCAAAAACGAATCGCGTACGGACGCGTCGGCGATAAGGTCGAACGTTACGACATTTTCGAACGATTCGTTTGCAAAGACGTTGACCAAATATGACTTTCCTACCTGTCGGGCGCCCTTGACCAAAAGAGCCTTGTTAGGCGACGAGGCAAGCCAAGATTCAAACTGTGCTTTCGCTTTTCTCTGCAGCATAAGCGTACCCCTTTTTACGTGCTGTTTTAGCACTAGGATACACTTTTCCGTAGTTATTAGATGCTCATTTCGACATTTTTCCGATGTTTTAAAGTGTATATTACGACACTTTTCCGTACTTTTACATGGGCAATTTCGACACTTTTCCTGATTTAAGCCTAGCAGCAGCTGGCGAAAACAAACGCCGCCCGCGCGTCATTTCGCAGGCGGCGCTTGATTTCTGTCCGCGTGCGCTGATAGACTCCATCGTGCCCGCAAGGAGCGGGCGCGTTTTATCCAGAGTCGGGGTAGAGAGTTGGCTCCACGATCCCGACGCCAACCGGCCAAGAGGCACGGTGGCCCTGCCAACATCGATGAAAGGAGTCCGTATGGACAATTTCTCTGTGCGCAGTGAGCGCAATTTCCACAACCTAGCAACCAAGCCAAAGCGAATGCATCTTCTAGACGAGCCGAGCGGCTATGCCTCGGCCATGGTCAAGAGCAGCCTCTCCTATCAGATGCGCTTTACGGTACAGAAGCTCGAGGAAGAGCTCTGCGCTGCCGGCAATCCACATGTGTTGCAGATCAAGCTGCTCGGAGACGACTCGCGCGAGCCGTCCAGCTGGAAGCTCTTCGCCGACGGCGTGTGCGTTGCGGACGGCTCGGGCGACTTTGCCCGCGAGTGTTTCTGCGAGGGCGCCGAGGTGTTCCTGGACCTGTGTCGCGATGTCGTGCGCGCGGCCGAGCTGCGCCAATGGAGCCAGAGGGAGTATGAGCTGCTGAGTGCCGCGCGCGGGATTGCGGGGGTGTAGGTGGGCAGATAAGCCATCGGCAATTCCGAGCTGGCGAAGGCCGAGAATTAGATTCCCGGCCTTCAACCTAGCACTGCTTTATGAGATCGAGCACCGCGGAAATGTCATCGGCATTCCGAAGGGCAACATAGGTCGGTAGGCCCGGGCCAAATCCACCCTGTGTGCGTTTGTCCTGGCACATGTCCTCTGGATCCATTAGATCATCCACACTCTTTGCCAAGCCAACGGCAATCCAGCCGCCGTTGCTAGTCCTGCCTTCCAGCACGGCATGCAACTTCCGTTTACCCGACCTGAATCCTACATAGTACTTGGCCATATAGGATTCCCACGAAGGATTGGCGTTGAGGATAGACTCGCGTATCTCCTCGAACAATTTTTGATTAAGCCCGCCCTCGGCAAAGGTTGGATGGTTCTCTTGCAGGGTCCAAATAGGCGCCTCGTCAGACTCCCCGCGAGAAGGACGATACTTGTCGACGACATCTGCCGGAAGGCTGGGATATTTCCATATCTCACACGCCTCTTTCGCCAGCTCGTCCGCGCGCTGCCTAATCTCCTCCTCGCCCCATTTTTCATGCGAGGCGATCGACTTGTTTAGGTAGAGTGGGCTGCACATAAATCCCACGTTCGAAAGATTGAGCTTGTCTGAGAATGACCGGTTTGAGTACTCCTGGTTGTAGCCCGTCAACGTTAGATTTCCCAAGTTGTTGCACAGCCTGTCGTGGATGTCTTCCCAGTTCTCGCCAAGCGATTCCTTCCAGCCGTGCTCATCATCGATCGTCTGGGGCATGACGTGCTCGATCTGGTAATCGTCAGCCGAGATGGGCTCCTTCGGGCGGTGCCAGTTCTCCATGCGCTCCAGGTAATAGCGCTTTTTGGAGAAGCGGTTGTAACAGTCGCGCGTCTTAAACTCCTCGACAAAATGCTCGTCTGTCGGGAAGTACGCAGTCATACCGCTGCTGTGGATAAGGAGCATCGCCGTAACGTACTCCTCTATATCGGCTTGAAGCTCCAGGTTGCGATACATGCCTGCAAAAAAGTTGTTTAAGCCCGTGGTAAGCCTGCCGCAAACCGCGCGTCTAAACAGAAACGACTCGATGGTCTCGCAGATGCGAAGGAACGCGTTGCGGTCTAGCCTATTTCTCTCGTAAACCGAGTAGAGCAGCATCAAAAGAGGCCTGATCTGTCTCACATCAAGGCTTACGATTCTGCTGAACACCCGACGTAGGCCAGCGTCCTTTTCTTTGTCTCGGAACAGACTGGCATACCTTTGCGCATACTCGCGCAACTCCTTGAGCAGACTCTCGGTGTCTCCGTCGTAGTCATCGGTAAAATACCGTTTGAACTCGTAATAAGCCTCATTCTCCTTTGGCTGCCTATTGGGAACCTTGAGCCACAGCCAGTACCAAATGAAGGCGTTAAACTCGCCCTCGCCCCCTTTTCCAAACAGACGCTCAATGGGATGCCAGTAGCCCTCGTAGAGCTTGGTCTGTTCGTCGTTAGGAAGCGACATAAGAACATAGTTGCGTATGAGATCGATGGGCATGAGGGGCTTGCCCTTGGAGTTCATGGACTCAAATATGAGCTGGGCATTATCGACGCCAGCGGTGAGCTTAGTGTCGATGACCTGCACGCGGTTTAGCCCCGCCCAAAGCCTTGCCGGATCGAATGATTTCCCGCGCATCTTTTCGCGGAAGAACGCATGGTTCTCGACAATGCGATCCGATTTTTCATCTGGCATGGGAAACCCAGACACGATGGAAAACAGAGTCTCTTTATCGTCCTGCGAGAGCACTAATTTGTAGCGCGCCAGGCCGTTGTAGTCATCATCGTTAAAGAGATAGTTCTTCCGCAGCGCTGAGATCTTGAGATCGCCAAGGAAGCCGGCCTTGTCGGGATTATCCTCCAGATATTCAGCCAAGGCAGCGATCATCAACGAAAACGTCGTCATGCGCTGCTGTCCGTCAATCAGAAGCACGCGCGAAATGCTCGTGGCAGAGCTCTCGGACTCGGGGATATAGAGCATCGACCCCACGAAGTGCGATATGCCATCACGACCCGCTCGCATAACGTCATCCCAAAGCACCTCGCACTCTTTTACGCTCCACGAGTAAACTCGCTGGTACACGGGAATAACGAACTGCATCTTCGCCACGCCCATAAGGTCAAGCAGATTCGCCTCGGTTGCTTTCATTTGCGCAATCCCCCTTTTCTTATTTTACGTCACCTACCGTCAGTCCTCCACTGAACGGAGGGTGCTAAAGACGAGAGCATCGAAGCACGGAAGCAATCGGGATGCTCATATCACTAGATTTTACAACGCTTGTTCCGGACGCATTTTATATGAATTTGAGCAAGGCGTTGGGACGCGATTACACGCAATTGGACGCCCGTCCAGTTCCGATGGGCTGCCCTATGAGAAGCGGGCTGATAGTGAGGGTAAGGCAAAGTGCATTGAGAGCGAGATCCCATTCGAGCTCCCTGAAGGATGGAGTTGGGCAAGGGTTGCGAGCATTTCTGATGAGCCTTCATACGGCACATCTAAAAAATCAGATATAGAAGGAACGGTGCCTGTTCTGCGAATGGGCAACATAACACGTGTTGGCACAATTGATTATTCGGACCTTGTCTATACATCAGATGCAAACGACATCGCAAAATATGACTTACATCCAGGAGATTTGATTTTCAACCGCACAAACAGCCGAGAGTGGGTTGGCAAAGTCGCCTATTACGATGGCTCAATTCCCGCAATCTATGCAGGCTATCTCATTCGCTTTAGGGCTATCCTAATCAATCCTAAGTACATCAATTACGCTATGTGCACGCAATACGAGCGCAACTGGTGTGCGAGCGTGAAGACCGATGGTGTCAACCAATCGAATATAAATGCTAGAAAACTGAAGTCCTTCCTAATCCCCGTCCCGCCCCTCGCCGAGCAGCGCCGCATCGTCGACGCGCTCGACAAATACCTGGCACTCGTCGACGGGATCGAGCGAGACCGGGCGGACCTCGACGGCCTGCTCGCGCAACTCAAGTCCAAGGTGCTCGACCTGGCCGTCCGTGGGGAGCTCGTCGAGCACGACCCCGGAGACGAGCCCGCAAGCGAGCTTCTCTCGCGCATCCGCGAGGAGAAGCTCGCCATGGTGGGTCGCGGCGAGCTCAAGCCGAAGGACGTCAAAAACGACACCGTGATCTTCACCGGTTCCGATGGCCTGCGCTATGAGAAGCCCGCCGACGGCAAGGGCGAGGCGAAGTGCATCGAGGGCGCAATCCCGTTCGAGATTCCCGAGGGGTGGAGCTGG
>UQPJ01000069.1:0-10241 GCA_900543015.1 uncultured Collinsella sp. | reverse complement strand
CAATCTTGTCCAGACGCTTGGCCAGGGTGGCGAGCTCGTTCTCCAGGTCCTGAACCTCGCGATAGTCAGAGCCGTCGACGTGGCGCTTCTTGGCGGCCTCGATGGCGTTGTTGGTCTGAATCTCGGTGGTGTTGAGATCGTCGAGCTCAATGTCCAGGTCCTTGCGTTGGGCGTAGAGCTTGGTCATCTCGGACTTGAGCTTTACATAGGTCTTACGCTTGGAAGCGAGCTCCTTGAGCTCCGGCATATTGGCAAGTTCGCTCTTGTTGCGGGCGAGCTCCAAATCGATCTGTTGCAGCTTGAGTAGCGTAGCGCCGGCGCTCATAAGTTCTCTCCTTTTGTCACAGTCCACCATTGGCAAGGGTTCAGTATTTTAATCGCATGACGGGGGTCGACCCCGGCGTCAACTGCAGAGTTCATCAATATATCAACGAACGGCTCCTCGGAGCGGTCGTGGCCGAGCAAGATCACCGGCAGCCCGCGCAAGGCAAGGTCCTGTGCCACGTGGTAGCCTGCCTCGCCCGTCACGATAACATCTGCGCCCGCGGCGATGGCGAGCTCTCCAAAGTCGCCTAAGGAGCCGCCCAAAATGGCGATGGTGCGGCACGGGTGATCTGCCTCGCCCCACACGCGCGGGTCGCTGCCAAACGCCGCTGCGGCGCGTGCGGCAAGGTTGCGCAGGCTGCAGGGGTCGTGGAGGGTCGCGAGTACGCCCAGTCCGCAGGCCTCGGGGTCGTCCACGTGCTCCAACGAGCTTGCGGGCGCGGCGTCCAAAAGCCTACTTAGGCAGATACGTGCCTCGTGCGAGCGGTCCAGGTTGGTGTGGAGCGAGATAATGCTCACCCCGCAGCGGGCAGCCTCGTAGAGGGCCGCACTGCACTGGGGTCGTGTGGCATCCGCCGGACAAAAGGCCTCGGGTGCCTTGATGTATATGGGATGATGCGTCAACAACACGTTGGCACCGGCCTCCTGGGCGCGGTGCACGTTGGCTTCGGTCGCGTCGAGCGCGCAGGCCACGCCGGTAATCTCGGCGGCAGGGTCGCCCACGGATAAGCCTACGTGGTCCCAGGGTTCGGCGTCCATCTTGGGAAAGCGTGCCACCAAGGCACGCTCGAGATCGGCAACAATCATGCGGCACCCACGATCGACAGAAGCGCCTGGGAAAAGTCCTCCAGGTCAGCCGGGTTCACGCGGTCATCGAACGAGATGCGAAGGGCGCCGAGAGCCTGCTCGCGACCGATGCCCATCGCGCTTAAAACATGGCTCGGATCCATGCTGCCACTCGAGCATGCCGAGCCTGCCGACACCTCAAAGCCGGCGGCGTCGAGCTTGATGATGAGTTCCTCGGAGTCCATGCCGTCAATGTAGATCGATACCATGCCGGGCAGACGGTCGGCTTGCGCGTAGTCACCCATGGTGGCGTGAATGCGCTGGTGGGCCGTAAGCGTGGCGTAGAGCTTGTCGGAAAGGGCTTGCAGCTTCGCGCGCTCCTGAGCCACATGGGGCGTCAGAGACGAGGCGGCAGCGGCAAAGGCGAGCTGCGTTCGCAGGTCTTGCGTGCCGGCACGACGACCGGCCTCCTGTCCGCCGCCAAAGATGCGCGGGCGCAGCGGCGTGCGGCTCTTAAGGTAGAGTGCGCCAGATGCCACGGGACCGCCAATCTTGTGGGCTGCGACGGACATGGCGTCGACGCCCAGCTCGGTGACATCGAGCGGAATATGCAGATACCCCTGGATGGCATCGGTGTGGAACAGGGCGCCAACGGTATGCGTGGCCGCGGCAAGCTCGCGGATGGGCTGCACCACGCCGGTCTCGTTGTTGGCAACCATGATGCTCACGAGCGCCACGTCGTCGCCTAGCAGCTCGACAAGCGTGGCAGGCTCAATGTAGCCCATGTGGCAGGGCTGCACCAGGTCGACGGTAAAGCCGGCGGCACGCAGCAACGGCAGGTTGTCCAGAATCGAATCGTGCTCGATGGCCGAAACGATTACACGATCGCGCTTGCGATCGCGCTGACGAGCGCCCTCGGCAAGACCGAGCAGCGCCAGCTGGTTGGCTTCGGTGCCGCCGTTGGTCAGTACAATCTCGGACGGGCGGACGCGCGCGCCAAAGCTGCGGGCGATCTCGCGACGTGCAACCTCCAGACGCGTGGCAGCCTTGCGGCCGAGCGAATGCAGCGAGTTGGGGTTGACGCCGGCAAGCTCGCTGTCGTCGTACTCGCGCTGCGCAAGGAGCGCCTCGGCGCGCATGGGCGTCGAGGCGGCATAGTCAAGATTCACGGGTATGCGGTTTTGACCTGCGGTCATAAGGGTTTATGCCTCCTGTGCGGCCTCGTTGCCCAGCTTCTGCAGCAGCGCAACCTCGGCAGCGGGATCTTCGGACTTAAATACGGCAGAACCGGCCACGAGCACGTTGGCGCCGGCCTTGACGACCTCGACAATGTTCTTGGAAGAAATGCCACCGTCGACCTCGATGAGGGGCGAAACGCCGTGACGCTCGCACATGGCCCTGAGCTCGTGGAGCTTAGCGATGGTGCCCGGGATAAAGCTCTGACCGCCAAAGCCCGGGTTCACGCTCATGAGCAGCACCATATCGACGACGTCGATGATGCTCTCGAGCACGCACACGGGGGTGGCGGGGTTGAGCACCACGCCGGCCTTAACGCCGCGCTGCTGCAGATGGGTGAGCGTGCGGTGCAGGTGCGTGGAGGCCTCGTAGTGTACGGTGATCATATCGGCGCCGGCGTCTGCGTACCAATCGACCGTCTCGTCGGGGTTCGACACCATGAGGTGCGCGTCGACCGGTACATTGGTGGAGCGCTTGACGGCCTTGAGGATGTCAACGCCAAAGGTGAGGTTGCCGGTAAAGTGGCCGTCCATGACGTCGAAGTGCACGTAGTCGGCGCCGGCGATCTTGTCGAGTTCGCCCTTGAGGTTGGCCATGTCGGCCGAGAGGACGGACGGAGCGATTTTAATGGAACCCATGGTAGTAGCCTTTCTGCGCTAGTCGGTGAGTCCGTAGAACTCTTGGGAGGGTACGCGGTCGGTAAGGATCTCGAGCGCCCTATCCAAAGTAACACCGTTGTAGAGCGTTTGCTCCACGGCAAAGGTGAGCGGAATGTCTACGCCCAGTGAACGGGCAAGTTCGCTGACGCTGCGGGCTGCGACGGCGCCCTCGACCACCATATGCGTACGCGTCTGGTACTCGTCGAGCGACACGCCGTGGGCAAACTCGTAGCCAAAGGTGCGGTTGCGCGAATGCTCCGAGGTACAGGTGGCAATGAGGTCGCCCATGCCGGCAAGTCCCATGCAGGTCATGGCCTGGCCGCCGCGGGCGTGCACCAGACGGCTGATCTCGGCCAGGCCGCGCGTCATGATGAGGGCGAGCGTGTTGTCGCCCGCACCAGAACCGGCGGAAATGCCGCACACGATGGCGATGACGTTTTTCATGGCGCCGCAAACCTCGACACCGGTCATATCCTGCGACAGGTAGATGCGGAAGGCCGTGGACAGCAGCAGCTCCTTAAAGGTCTCCCCTACCTGCGCATCTTCGCTGGCGATGACGGCGGCAGAGAGCCCGCCGCGGCAAATCTCCTCGGCATGGTTGGGGCCCGAGAGGGCCGCCACACGCCGCTCGTTGCCGATCTCGCTGGCGATGACCTCGCTCATGAGCAGGCCAGACTCGGGCTCGATGCCCTTAGTGAGGCAGAGCACTGGGGCATCGTCCGCGATGAACGGCGCCGCCTGATGGCACACGTCGCGCAAGTGCGTGGAGGGCACGGCAAAGATGATCGCATCGGCACCGTCGAGCGCCTGGGCGAGCTCGGTCGTTGCCACCACGTTGTCCGGCAGCTCGTATCCCACCAGATAGCGCGGGTTGCGGTGCTCGCCGTTAATGCCGGCGGCCGTCTGCTCGCTGTGGGCCCACATGGTCACGCGCTCGGCTCGCGCGGCGGCAAGGCCGGCGACGGCGGTTCCCCAGGAGCCGGAGCCAATCAGCGCAACATTCATGACTCTCTCCTACTTATCGTCGGGCTCGGTGACGCGCTTGGTAAACGAGAGCTTGGACTCCTTACCAGTCATGAGCTTTTGGATATTCGCGCGATGGGCCCACACCACGGTGATGCCGATCATCGCCATGCAAAACTTAAGTCCCAGGCTGCTGTACGGAAAGACCGCGCAAACAGCGATGGGAAGACCGATGGCAGCGGCAAGCGAGCCCACCGACACATACTTGGTGATGGCGACGGCCACGATAAACATGCCGAGCAGCGACAGGCCAATAGGCCAGTACCAGGCGAGGATGACGCCCAGGCCAACCGCGATACCCTTGCCGCCGTGGAAGTTAAGGTAGGGCGAGAAGATATGGCCCCACACCGCTGCTAGGCAAATGACGCCGAGCATCCAATCGCCGGGGGCTCCGGGCGCCATGATGCTTACGGGGAAGCCATAGCCCAAGTCGGCAATGAGCGGACGCGCGATAAGGACGCAGATGGCGCCCTTAAGGCAGTCGAGCAACAACGTGAGCGCGGCCACCTTAGGGCCGGCCACGCGCAGCGCATTGGTTGTGCCGATGTTGCCGGAGCCCGCCTTGCGAATGTCCGTGTGGTTGAACATGCGGCCCAGGATCAGGCCAAACGGAATCGCTCCGATAAAGAACGAGACCACGGCGCAGATGGCGGTCAGCAGAATCGGATTATGCATCCTTTTGTTCCTTCTTCCTAAAGAAGAGTCGAATGGGCGTGCCGGCAAAATCGAAAGTCGAGCGCATGCGGTTCTCCACGTAGCGCTGGTAGGTGTCGTTGACCAGGTCGCTGTGGTTGACGAAGAACGTGAACGTCGGCGGGTTGACGCCCGTCTGGGTCACGTAGTGCATGCGCAGGCGGCGCTTGCCGTCCACCACGGTATGACCGAACTCGCGCAGGTCGGTGAGGAACGTGTTGAGGCGCGAGGTGCTGATCTTCTGCGAGCGCGTCTTTTCGGCGGCGTCGACCATCGCCCAGATCTTCTCGACGCTGCGGCCAGTGAGGGCAGAGATGCGCAGGTACTGGGCCCAGGGAGCCATAACGCCCAGACGGCGGTCGACGGTCTCCATGCAGGCCTCGCGCTTGCGGTCGTCGTCGAGCAGGTCCCACTTGTTGAGCAGCACGACGATGGCGCAGCCGCGCTCGATGGCCAAGCCCATGACCTTCTGGTCCTGCTCGGTAACGCCCACGGAGGCGTCGACGACGAGCAGCGCCACGTCGGCGCGATCGATGGCGCGCAGGCCGCGGACCATGGAGTAGTACTCGATATTCTCGTACACGGTGCTCTTCTTGCGAATACCAGCGGTGTCAACCATGCGGTAGTGCTTGCCGTTGCGCTCGACGACCGTGTCGATGGCGTCGCGCGTGGTGCCGGCGATGTTCGAGACGATGGAGCGGTCGGCGCCCAGGATGCGGTTGAACAGCGACGACTTACCGGCATTGGGGCGGCCGATGATGGCGACGTTCAGCGCGTCGGGGAACTCGTCGGCGACCTCGTCCTCTTCTTCCGGAAGCAGAGCCACGATATCGTCGAGCAGGTCGCCCGTGCCATGGCCATGCAGGGCCGAGAGCGGCGTGGGCTCGCCGATGCCGAGCGAATAGAACTCCCAGATGCTGTCGTTCTCGCGATCGGGGTTGTCGAGCTTGTTCACCAGCAGAAAGACCGGCTTGTCGCAGCGCTTGAGCATGCGGGCGACCGACTCGTCCTCCTCGGTGACGCCGGTGCGGCCGTCGACCACAAACAGGATGACGGCGGCTTCCTCGGCGGCGGCGAGGGCCTGGTCGCGGATGGACGTGGCAAAGACGTCATCGCTCTTGAGCGGCTCGATGCCGCCCGTGTCGACAATGGTGAACTCGCGGCCGTTCCAATCGGCCGTGTGGTATGAGCGATCGCGCGTGACGCCGCGGGACTCGTGGACGATGGCGTCCGAGGTCTGGGCCAGGCGGTTAACGAGCGTGGACTTGCCCACGTTGGGGCGTCCGACGACGGCGACGATAGGTTTCATCTGCTCTCCTTTAATGGGTAGGGTCAGCGGAATTAGTAGAGTCGGCAGGCACAATGCCAAGGATGTGCTCCAGGGTATCGAGCAGCTCATGCGGCATGGTCGACACCACATGAACCTCGGCGCCGCGACTGGTAAGGCTTGCGAGTAAATCGTCACGATGATACTCGTCAAGCGTCATGCCGTCAGCGTTGAACATGAGCTTAGGCACAAAGAGCATAACCCCCGAGAGGTCCTGTGGCAGCTGCTCCAAGATGTCGCAGGCGACAATAAGCCCGGTCACGTCCACGTTGCCGCCAAAGTAGCGGTTCTTGATGGCCGTGACATAGCCGGCAAGGCCCTGCGGCGACTCCACAAAACGCGCCACCGTATCGCGCGCGCTGGCGCCCGAGAGGCACAGGAGACGCTGGCTCCGGGCGGCGAGAGCCTCGCGAACACGGGCGAGCCGCCCGGCATCGGCGGCGAGCACGTCGTCCGTCTCGTCCAGATAGGAGCGGATCATGCCGATGCCGTCGTAGTACTGCGGGTAGCCGTCGTAAAAGTCCGCCTCGGGCGGCTCGATGCCGGCATCCAAGTAGAACTCGTCGCTCATCTGGAAGGTGTGGCGGCCAAAGCGCTCATAGGCGCGGTCCTGGAACGGCCGGATCATGGCAATGGTCTCGCGCGCCAGCTCGGGCTTGTCGCTGTATGACCAGCTAAAGCGGTTTTGGTGCTTGGTAAAGCCGAGCGGCACGATGCCCAGGCTGGTGATCTGCTCATGTTCCTCGCAGTAGCGCAGGGTCTTTTCCAGCTCCTCGCCGTCGTTCATGCCGGGGCACAAGACAATCTGCGCGTGAATCTCGATGCCAGCGGCCATGATGGCCTCGAGTACGTCCATGCCGCGCTGGGCGTTGCGGCCCATCATGCGGCGGCGGACATCGGGGCTCACGGCGTGGACCGACACGTTCATGGGGCTCATGTTGCGTTGGATGACGTTTTGCACGTCCTCGTCGGTGAGGTTCGTAAGCGTGACAAAGTTGCCTTGCAAAAAGCTTAGGCGATAGTCGTCGTCGCGAATGTAGAGCGTGGAGCGGCCGCCCTTGGGCAGCATGGTCATAAAGCAGAACACGCAGGCGTTTACGCAGGTGCGCATGCCATCAAAGATGGGGCCATCGAACTCCAGACCCCAGTCCTCGCCCGGGAAGCGGTCGAGTTCGACGGGGGTGACGGTGCCGTCGCGCGGATCGAATACCTCAAGCTCGACGGTGTCGTCGTCGGCCTCCCAGAGCCACACGATCATGTCGGTGAGCGCCTCACCGTTGACCGTGAGCACGCGCATGCCCGGCTCGATACCCACATCCCACGCGGGCGATTCGGGACGCACGTACTTTACGAGCGCGCCCTCACCCGGCTCGGGGTCGCGGCTGCGCCCGTAATCGGCCACCTCGGCGGCGTATGCGGGTACGGTCTGGTCCATGATTAGCGACAAAGCTCCTTGATGCGCGTGACGGCGCGCTCGATGTGTTCTTGCGGGGTGGAGGCTCCGGCGGTGATGCCGATGTGGTGAGCGTCGGTAAACCATGCGGCCTCAAGCTCGGAAGCTTCCTCGATGTGATGCGTGCGCTCGCAGGCGTCTGCGCAAATCTGAGCCAGGCGGCGGGTGTTGCCCGAGTTCTTGCCGCCCACCACGACCATACAGTCGCAGCGGTTGGCAAGTGTTGCAGCTGCCTGTTGACGTTCACTCGTGGCGGCGCAGATGGTGTTGATCACACGCAGCTCCTGCACGCGCGGGGCGATAGCGGCCACGACCTCGGCGAGGTTCTGCGCGGTCTGGGTTGTCTGCACAACCAGGCCCACCTTGCCCTTGAGCGGCAGGGCATCGGCGTCGGCGGCACAGCTCACGACCTGCGCGTCATTGCCGGCGTGGCCCAGAATACCCTCGACCTCGGGGTGACCCGGCTCGCCTACGACCACCACGCGGTAGCCCTCGCGCACCAGGCGCTCGGCGGCCACATGAACCTTCTTCACGTAGGGGCAGGTGGCGTCGACGACGTTAAGGTCGCGCTTGCGGGCAGCATCGATCACCTGCGGCACTACGCCGTGTGCGCGGATGATAACGGTGCCTGATGCGGCGTCGTCCAAGGTGTCGGCCAAGCCAACGCCCGCTTCAGCGAGCTCGCGTACCACGATGGGGTTATGGATGAGCGGACCCAGGGTGTGGACCTGAGTGCTCTCCCCTGCCTGGGGCGCGGCGGCAAGCGCCATGTCGAGCGCGCGCTGTACGCCGTAGCAGGTGCCGGCGTGAGCTGCAATCTCGATGGTGGGCGCGCCGTCCTGGTCGGACGCAGTCGCGGCGGTGTTCGTCACGTTCTCGCTCATGGCTAGAACCTGCCCGGATGCTCGGCGCACAGTTCGTCGCGCATGGCGTATACGCGGCTCATGGCCTCGGACTCAAACCAAGCCAAGCGCTCCTTGCGCTTGAGCTCGGCCGGTGCATCGGAAAGCGAGACGGCCTTGCCGGCACGAATCCAGCACTTCTTGGGACGCATGAGCCTTTTGCCCGCGGGCGTGATGTCGGACCAGCCGCAGATGGCGAGCGGGTTGACGGGCGCCTTGCCCATCTGAGCGATGAGCGCAAAGCCGCCGTGGACCTCGGGCTTGATCTCGCGCGAGCGGATGCGCGTGCCCTCGGGGAAGATCAGGACGTCCTCGCCGCGCAGCAGCGCATGCTGGGCGGCGCGCAGGCACTTCATATCGGCAGTGCCGCGCTCCACGGGGATGCCGCCAACGCGGCTAAAAGCCCAGCGCACAATCTTGCTCTTGGCGAACTCGGACTTAAAGATGGGGCGAATGCGGCGGCCGCCAAAGAACAGAGCCGTCTCCACGGCCAAGAGCTCAGCCATCGAGGTGTGGTTGCAGACGACCACGCTGCCGCGGCCTTCCTGGCGCTCAAACAGCAGGTCAGCGTCCTCGACCTTCCAACGCCACATGAGCTTGGAGAAGGCCCAAAGGATGGCCATGACTACGACGACGGTGCCGCGGATGAGCGCTGGGAACTCTGCGTAGGGGGCGTTGTAATAGTCCTCGGGCGTCTGCTTAAACAGGCGCATGGGCTACCTCCTTTGGTTGATGAGGCCCTCGATAATGCGGACGACCTCGTCGATGGTATGGGCGGTGGAGTCGACGTGCACGGCGTCCTCGGCGGGCACGAGCGGGGCGACCTCGCGGCTGCTATCAAGCTTGTCGCGCTGCTTGAGGGCGTCGAGGGTCTTGTCGACCTCGGCCTCGAGCTGCTCTTTGGTGAGTGGCTGGGCGTCGTTTTGGTGGCGCTGCAGCACGCGGCGGCGGGCACGCTCACGCGGGTCGGCAGTCAGGAAGATCTTGACCTGGGCGTTGGGGAACACGACGGTGCCGATGTCGCGACCCTCGGCCACGATATCGCGGTCCTCGGCGGCGCGGCGCTGATGGATGAGCATGTCGGCGCGCACGCCCGGGTAGGCCGAGACCTTGGACACGTTGGCGTCGACCTGCGGGGTGCGGATGGCGGCCGAAGCGTCCTTGCCGTCAATGGTCAGGCGCGTGTCCTCGCCGGTGCCGTTGGTAAAGCGAATCTCGATCTGCTCGGCGAGGGCGTCGATGGCCGCCTCGTCGTCCAGATCGATGCCGCGGTCGAGCGCGGCGAAGGTGACGGCGCGATACATGGCGCCCGTGTCGAGCTTGTTAAAGCCCAGCTGGCGGGCGATCTCCTTGGCGATGGTGGACTTGCCAGAACCGGCGGGGCCGTCGATGGCGACGATCATGCAATGCTTCCTTTCGATGGTTGACGTGCTGGTATGGTTCGCGGGCGCTGGGGCGCGGCGGGTTGCCTAGTCTGTGTAGCGCTCGCGGTAGGTGTTGCGCTTGGGTGCGGAGCCGTGGCTGCCGTGGTGACGCGTGCGGCTCGCGGCGTTGGTCGCCGGCGCAGTGCCGCGCTTGCCGACGGCCTGCTTAGGCGGGATGCCGCCGGACTTGAGGATCTGCACCTCGCGGTCGGTGAGCTCGCGCCACGACCCCTTGGTCACGTCCTTGAGTTCCAGGCCGGCAAAGTTGCAGCGATGCAGGCGAATCACCGGGTGGTGGATCTTGCTCAGCATGCGCTTGACCTGGTTCTTGCGGCCTTCGCGGATGATGACCTCCACGGCGGTGGTGCCGGGCTTGATGCCGTGGGGAGCTACGGCCTCGGCCTCGCGCGCGTT
>UQPJ01000068.1:0-10247 GCA_900543015.1 uncultured Collinsella sp. | reverse complement strand
ATGCCGAGCTGCTGCTTCATTTCCGCCGTGCTTCTGCCGCCGAATAACGCTTCGTCGCCCTTCGACTTGATGATCGCGAATCCTTTGGAGTCCACGCCGCGTTTGAACGCAATACCCGAGAGCTGTTTCTCTGAATCGGATAGCGAGTGGCGCGCCTGTAAGCGCTGAATCTCTGCGAAGCGCTGCTCTATGAGCTCTTGGCGGCGCGTCTGCACGGCAAAGTATGCCTGGGCGAGCGCGATCTCTGGCTTGTTTGAATCTCCGTTTTGGGCGATTAATAGCATGCATAGCGCGTAAGCTTGTAGTCTTTAACCGCGCGAGCGGCGACACCGGCAGTTATCATTTTCGTGGTGTCACGAAAATGGGAATCAACTGGAGTTTTGTTTGTTTCGCACGAGACTTTTGCCCTCTTAACAACTTCGGCGAAGTTCTCCCATCGAGTGTATCCCATGGGTTCCATTAAATCGCGTGCGAGCCAATACTCAACGCCGTCTTCCACATTGGCGTAGCTATCAAGTTCGACACGCCACTTCTCGATATCACTACTGTCCATATCTCCTCCTCGCTGATCTATTGTCTATGCGCGCTTTGCCCGCTCTGTACTCAGAATAAGGATACGCTGCCGTGCGGACACGAATGGGCCCCGTGCCACTTCGAGGTCACGGGGCCCATAGATATCGATTAGTTGTGCTCTGCTCTAGATAGGTGTCCAGTTTAATTCGATCGATAGTGCGAACCCAGGCTTTCGGTCCGCTTGCGCATGGCTTTGGCCATCTCCGTTGCCAGCTGATTCTGCGATTGCAGGCGGGCGAGGGCTGCGATCTCGCTGTCTTTGGCATGCGGCTTGCTCAGCGCCGTTGCCTCGTCTTTCAGGCTTTCAAGCTGTTGCAGGGCCTTGGATAGACCTGCTTCGGTCCTGTTGATCATGCAATAGGTACTCATCGTGTGCTTAAGGCTGTGTGTCAGGCGTTCGGCATCTGTTGTGGCAATGCCATACTGAGGGAGGGCGATATCCATCGGAGTGGCCGCCTCGGGAGCGTCCAGCGCTGCTTGGGCTGCCGATGCGCCCGCGATGCGCCCAAACACGATGCCGTTGGCGCTTGACAAGCCGCCGATGCGGTCGGCGCCGTGCATGCCGCCTGTTGCCTCACCGCAGGCGAAGAGGCCCTCAATGCCCGTGTACGCGGTCATGTCGATCTTGATACCGCCGTTAGCGGCGTGGGCATACATCGCAACGCGCATCTCGTCAGTCGGGGCGATGCCGTGCTCGTCTTGCAGCCAGGTGGCAAAGGTCTGCACAAACTCTGGGACATCCTCGCGAGGGAAGTCGTAGTGGAGTGCCAGGCCTTCGACACTTGTCTGATCGATGACGAGATCGATAGCGCGGGAGGCCAAGCGTGACGTGAAGGGACCATATCCAGAGCGCTGCTCGAGCAGGTCGTCCAGCTTGTCGTCGGCAATATCTACCGGCTGGTCTACATGTACGTAGCGCCAGGTTTTCTCGTTGAAGACCAGGTTGCGCTTGGGCTCGATGAAGCCGGGCATCATCTGCATGAACTCTATATTAGTAAGTGTTGCGCCGTGCGCCAGCGCGATGGCCTGCGAGGAGCTGAGCACATCAGCCGACGTAAGGCTGCGCTCGAACAGGCCGCTTGTGCCACCGGCTGCGATGATCGTGGCCTTGGCGGCAAAGGGCACGATTCGATTTTCGGTGAGGTCGTAGAGCACGGTTCCGGTTATTCTGCCGTTCGTGTCCTCAACAAGGTCGATAAGCTCATGGCGGGGGAGCAGGCGAATGCCGAGCGACTCGATCCGGGCTGTCAGAGCGTCCTCAAGGGGTTTGCGGGTGAGGCCGCGCCACATGCGCGTCTTGTGGTCAAAGCAGGGGATAAACTGCTTTTGCTGGGCGCTCTCGGCGCTTTGCGGACGCTGGAGCTCAACGCCCAGGTCTTGCTCGAGCCATTCAATTGCCTGGGGAATGCCGTGGACAAACGTCTGGACAAGCTCGGGGTCGGCGACGCCGCCACCAACGGTCTGGATGGTATCGATGAGGTCTTGTTCGTCGTCTTCGTTAACGGGTCCGATAAGCCCCAGGCCCCAGGTTCCGGGGAAGAAGCTCGATCCACTCATAGTCTTGCCGGCGCTTGCCACAGCGACGGTTGCGCCCGTGCGTGCCGCTTCGATGGCGGCGCAAAGGCCCGCAATGCCAGATCCAATTACCAGTACATCAGTCGATTCCATCGGATTCCTTTCTCGTCCGGCGCATTGTCGCATGGGTGATCGGCAATGGGGCCGCAAAGACTCGGCAAATCGGTAAAGGGCAAATATGGCAGGTGGGCGTCATGGACGTTCTGACGCTCCGTCTCATCACATCTCGTATTTCGCCCCAACTGGTATATCGGCATTAGCTACCCTGCGACAGCGTAAACAAAAAGAGCCGCTACCTCGAAAGGTAGCGGCTCCAAAGCTCAACTATATGAGCATCGCGCGGGCGCGATTAGGCCTTGAGGGCCTCCTCGACGGCGACAGCGCAGGCGACGGTGGCACCGACCATGGGGTTGTTGCCCATGCCGATGAGACCCATCATGTCGACGTGCGCAGGCACGGAGGAAGAACCGGCGAACTGGGCGTCGGAGTGCATACGGCCCATGGTGTCGGTCATGCCGTAAGAGGCAGGGCCGGCGCCCATGTTGTCCGGGTGCAGGGTACGGCCGGTGCCGCCACCAGAAGCGACGGAGAAGTACTTCTTGCCAGCCTCGATGCGCTCCTTCTTGTAGGTGCCAGCGACGGGGTGCTGGAAGCGCGTGGGGTTGGTGGAGTTACCGGTGATCGAGATGTCGACGTTCTCGTGCCACATGATGGCAACGCCCTCGCGGACGTCGTCGGAGCCGTAGCAGTTAACGGCAGCGCGGGGACCATCGGAGTAGGGGATGGTCTCGACGACTTTGAGCTCGCCCGTGTAGTAGTCGAACTGGGTCTTCACGTAGGTGAAGCCGTTGATGCGGGCGATGATCTGGGCGGCGTCCTTGCCCAGACCGTTGAGGATGACGCGCAGCGGCTTCTTACGAGCCTTGTTGGCGTTCAGAGCCAGGCCGATAGCGCCCTCAGCGGCAGCGAAGGACTCGTGGCCGGCCAGGAAGGCGAAGCACTCGGTGTCGTCGGAGAGCAGCATAGCGCCCAGGTTGCCGTGGCCCAGACCGACCTTGCGGTCCTCAGCGACGGAGCCGGGAACGGTGAAGGCCTGGATGCCCTCGCCGATGATGGCGGCAGCCTCAGAAGCGGACTTGGCGCCACGCTTGACAGCGAGAGCGCAACCGAGGGTGTAGGCCCACTCGGCGTTCTGGAAGGCGATGGACTGGGTGTTGTTGACGATCTCACGCGGGTTGAAGCCCTTGTCGGTGCAGATCTGCAGAGCTTCCTCGAGGGAGGCGATGCCGTTGTCGGCGAGGCACTTGTTGATCTTGTCAGCGCGGCGCTCGTAACCTTCGAACGTAACAGTCATAGTTATTTCCCTCCCTTTCTACTCGTGAACCGGGAACACGCTGGCGACGGAGTGAGTCTCCTCGTCGGTGCGCGGGTCGATGTACTTGGCAGCGTTCTCCCACTGACCATAGTGGCCCATAGCGCCAGCGATGGCCTCCTCGGGGGTCTTGCCGGCCTTGACGGCGTCGGTGAACTTGCCGAGGTTCAGGAACTCGAATGCGATGATCTCGTTCTTGTCGTTGAGAGCCATGCGGGTGACGTAGCCCTGAGCGAGCTCGAGGTAACGAGCGCCCTTGGCCTTGGTGCCGAACATGGTGCCGACCTGAGAGCGAAGGCCCTTGCCGAGGTCGTCGAGGGAGGCGCCCACGGGCAGGCCGCCCTCGGAGAACGCGGTCTGGCTGCGGCCGTAAACGATCTGCAGGAAGATCTCGCGCATAGCAACGTTGATGGCGTCGCAGACGAGGTCGGTGTTGAGGGCCTCGAGGATGGTCTTACCGGGAAGAATCTCGGAAGCCATGGCGGCAGAGTGGGTCATGCCCGAGCAGCCGATGGTCTCAACGAGGGCCTCCTCGATGATGCCGTCCTTGACGTTCAGCGTGAGCTTGCAGGCGCCCTGCTGGGGTGCGCACCAACCCACACCGTGCGTAAGACCGGAGATGTCGGTAATCTCCTTAGCCTGGACCCACTTGCCCTCCTCGGGGATGGGTGCGGGGCCGTGGTATGCACCCTTGGCAACGGGGCACATGTTCTCCACTTCCTGTGAGTACTGCATGCCTCTCCTCTCTATCGTGTTGGCGTCCCGTCTGGGGGTCGTGGCTGGCGATTGCCGGGCGACCCTTCGAAAGGGACATGACATGCAGCCCCTATAATACCGCGAAATGCACGGAATATTCGGCGAACGGCTCAGTTTTCGTAGCGAGAAGTCCGGAAGTTTTAATTGAAACGATTTAACTATATGTTCGGTGGTCGCGAACTTCCGTAGAGGGGGTTCGTCTTGGGCAAGCTTTTGGTCAGCTCTTGTATGCGTTGCGGGGTCTGACCTGTTGCAACGGTGCCGTTCGCCGCCCGTTTACTGCCTTTGGCCGCGCGAGTGTATTGTTTTGCGTGAATGTTTTGATGGCACGCTTCAATCGTGCTGTATTGGATGGCAATCAGATCCCGGCGAAGGGAGCGCCATGCAGCGCGTTTGGAGAACGGTTACCGGCTTTTACCATGTCTGTGCCCGCGGTGTGGGCAAGCAGCTCATCTTTGAGGGCGATGAAGACCGGTGGGAGTTTTTGGAGCTGATGCGCGAGTGCTGCCGCGAGGCGGGCGTGACGGTTATCGCCTGGTGCCTTATGGGCAATCACGTGCATCTGGTGCTTGCAGATTACGAGGACGCGATGAGCGCGGCGATGCACCGGCTGCTTTTGACGTACGCGCGGCGGTTCAATAAACGCACGGGGCGCACGGGCCATCTGTTCCAGAACCGTTTTGACCGGCGCTCGCTCGATACCGACCGTTATCTGATGGCTGCCATTCGCTATGTTCACGCTAATCCGCAGGAGGCGGGTATCGCCCTGATCGAGCGTTATCCCTGGAGCAGCTTTGCCGAGTATCTGAGAGCGTATGACAACGATACGACGAGGGGATTTTCGGACCCTTCTTGTGTGCTTGAGCTCTTTGAGTCTGCCAAGGGGTTTCTGGATTATTCTCTGTCGATGCCCGATGGTTCCGATCCAGTGATTCACGATATGGATGAGACAGAGTGGGAGCGGCGTGCGTTTGCCGACAAGATGGCGAAGCGCCTGGGCGTGCCGCTCAACGAACTCAAGACCGTAGCGCCCTCGCAGCGAGATGGAATCATTTTCGCCCTGCACAATGTCGGCTACACGGTGCGCGAGATCGAACGGTATACGGGAATCAGCAAGAGTACCGTCTCTCGTATCGTGCGCGCTTATGCGCGGGTGAATGCTCAGGCTGAGGGCTCGGAATAGAAAATGGCCGAACCACTCTTGTCAAGCGATTCGGCCAACAAAATTCTTAAGATTTGGGACAAATACTACTGATTATTTTGTCCCGTGAGCATGCCGTCGAGGGTGCGCCAGGCGAGCTCGGCGCATTTGACGCGGGCGGGCATGTGCGAGATGTCCTGGAGCTGAGCGGCTTCGTCCAGGTCTTCCAGGTCCTCCTCGGAGAGCTGCTCGCCGCGGATCATGGCGAGGAAGAGCTCTGCCAAGCGGCGAGCTTCCTCGACGGTCTCGCCGGTGATGAGGTCGGCCATGATGTCGGCACTGGCCTGGCTGATGGCGCAGCCGTGGCCGGTAAAGGAGGCCTCCTCGATCACGTTGTTCTCGACACGTAGCTGCAAGGTGAGCTCGTCTCCGCAGCTGGGGTTGATGCCGTCGTGCTCGTGCGTGGGGGCGTCCATCTCGTACTTGTAGTCGGGGTGCGAGTTGTGCTCCATAAACGTGGTGGAGGTGTACAGATTACCCATTGAACGTGCTCCAAACGTGATGCAGGCCGGCGATGAACTTGTCGATGTCGGCCTTGTCGTTGTAGAAGGCCACGCTGGCGCGGCAGCAGGCAAGGTTCTCGACGCCCAGCCAGGTGAGCAGCGGCTGCGCACAGTGGTGGCCGGCGCGAATGCAGACGCCGTCCATGTCCATGATGCTCGCGACGTCGTGCGGGTGGATGCCCTTGACGTTAAAGCTCACGACGCCGTGGTGGTTGTCCCAATAGATGGAGCCGATGATCTGGACAAAGTCGAGCTGCATGAGTTCGCCCATCAGATAGTGGACGAGTGCCTGCTCGCGGGCCTGGATGTTCTCGTAACCCACCGTGTTGACCAGGTAATCGAGTGCGGCGCCCGTGGCGAAGATGCCGGCGGCGTCCTGCGTGCCGGCCTCGAACTTCTCGGGGACGGGAGCCCAGACAGCGTCCTGCTCGGTGACCGAATCGATCATCTCGCCGCCGGTAAGCATGGGCGGCATGGCGTTGAGCAGGTCCATCTTGCCCCACAGCACGCCGATGCCCATGGGGCCCATGGCCTTGTGCGCACTAAAGGCAAAGAAGTCGGCGCCCAGGTCGGCCACATCGACCGGCATGTGCGGCAGCGACTGCGCGCCGTCGACGACCAGGTAGCCGCCGTACTTGTGCACGAGTTTGCCGAGGTTCTTGACCGGGTTCTCGACGCCCAGCACGTTGGAGACCTGTCCCACGGCTAGGATCTTGGTCTTGGGACCCACCTTGGCAAGAACCTCCTCGGTGGTGAGCTGGCCGGTCTTGGTGGGGTAGAGGTAGACGAGTTTGGCGCCGGTCTCGCGGCAGACCTGCTGCCACGGAATCAGGTTGGAGTGGTGCTCCATGATGGTGATGACGACCTCGTCGCCCGGTTCGAGCACTGTGGGCGCAAAGCTCTTAGCGACCAGGTTGAGCGACTCGCTCGTGTTGCGGGTGAAGACGACCTCGTTGGCCTGTGAGGCGCCGATGAGGTCAGCGATCTGCTGGCGGACCTTCGCGATGGCGTCGGTGGCCTCGACGGACAGCGAGTACAGGCCGCGCAGGGGGTTGGCGTTCATGCACTGGTAGAAGTCGCGTTCGGCGTCGAGCACACAGGCAGGGCGCTGCGCGGTGGCGGCGCTATCGAGGAAAGCGATCTCGGGGTGCTGCTGGAACAGCGGGAACTGGCCCTTGTAGGGGTTGGTCTCGATGTCCACGGTGGGCCAGCCGCGCGAAGCCTCGTCGCTGGCGTCGAGCTCCATGGGCTCGGGGGCAGTACAGGTGTCGCATTTAACGTGCTCGGTGTCGATCATGCGAGCTCCTCTTCAAAGTTGTCGATCAGGTTGTTGCCTAGGCGGACGACGGCGGCGCGGGTGCGCTCGTCGGTGGCGGAAAGCGCGGCGTCCTCCAGTTTGGCGCGGATGAACAGGTCCTCGGCAGCGTTTTGGTCAAGGCCACGGCAGGCGAGGTAGAACAGCTGCTCGTCGCGGACGTGACCGATGGTGGCGCCGTGGTTGCCGGCGACGTCGTCCTCGTCACAGAGAATGACGGGAACGGTCTTGTTGTCGACGCCCTTGTTGGCCAAAAGCACCGTCTCGCGTTCGGTGCCGGTTGCACCCTTGCAGCCGTGCACGAGGTCGATGGTGCCACGGTAGACCTTCTTGGACGTGCCGGTCAGCACGCCGTTGGCGTCGATCTCGCACTCGGTCTTGCGACCGCGGTGGCGCAGCTCGTAGTTAAAGTCGCGCACCTGCTCGCGGGCGCCCAGGTAATCGGTATCGATGGTCACCTTGGCGGTGTCGCCCAGCAGGTCGCCGGCAAGGCCGGTGGCGCTGGCGCCGGCACCCAGGACGGTGTGCTGCACGTTGACGCGCGCGCCCTCGTCCAGGAACAGGCCGGTGTCGTCGAGTGCGATCCAGCTGTCGTCGAGTGTCTGCGTGCAGGTCACGTTGACGGTGGCGTACTCGTGGGCGCACACGCGTAGCACGGAGCCCACGACACCCTCGCCGGTAACAGGAGAGTCTAGGGCAATATGCAGGTCGAGCGTTGCCTGCGGGCGAGCGACGATGTCGATGGCGGCGATGGCCGCGGCGGCATCGACACCGCTCACACGCACGGTAACCGTGGCGTGCTGGTATGCGGGCACATCGATGACGATGCGCTTGGTAGCGTGCTCGGCCAAGTAGGCGTAGGCAGCCTCGCCCATGCCGGTTTCGAAGGCTTCAGCAGGGGAGAGCTCCTCCTCGAGCTTGATGGCGCCGGCCTGGTAGACGGAGGTGGCGGGCACGTCGAGCTCGGTCTCGGGCGTGATGCGGGCGCGGTCGGCGGCATCACCGGGGGCGGAGGCGCGGCGCTCGGGGAAGCGCTCGGCCATGGCGTTCATGGCGGTGCCAAACGCGTCGGCAGCGCCGGAAAACTGCTCGCCCAAGCCTTCGACCTCAACGGCCTCCGCGGGAGCGGCGGCAAGCTCGTCAGAGAGCTCGAGCTTGGTCTGATTCATCTTCAGCCAGCCCCAAGTGGCAGCCGGCATCGCGTTGACCTGCTCAAGGGTGGTAGCAGCGGTGTTGGTTTCCTGTTTCATTATCCGATCGCTCCTTCCATCTCGAGCTTGATCAGGTTGTTCATCTCGACGGCGTACTCAAGCGGCAGCTCCTTGGAGACCGGGTTGGCAAAGCCGTTGACGATCATGGTGCGGGCCTCTTCCTCCGAGATACCGCGGCTCATCAGGTAGAACACCTTGTCGTCGCCGATGCGGCCGATGGTGGCCTCGTGGCCGATGTCGACGTTCTTGGCGCGGATGTCCATAGCGGGGATGGTATCGGAGCGGCTCTGGTCGTCGAGCATCAGCGACTGGCAGCTCACGGTTGCCTTGGAACCCTCGGCCTTGGGTGTCGCCACAATAGAGCTGCGGAACGTCTGGATGCCGCCGCTCTTGGAGATGCCCTTGGTCTCGACGGTCGCCGAGGTCTCGGGGGCGTTGAGCACGACCTTGCAGCCGGTGTCGAGATTCTGCCCGGCGCCGGCAAAGGTGATGCCGGTAAAGCTCGAGCGAGCGCGGCGGCCGTTGAGCACGCTCATGGGGTAGAGGTAGCCCACGTGGCTGCCGAAGGAGCCACTGATCCACTCGATGTCGCCGTCCTCGTCCACGCGCGCACGCTTGGTGTTGAGGTTGTACATGTTCTTGGACCAGTTCTCGATAGTCGAGTAGCGCAGGTGCGCACGCTTGCCCACAAAGAGCTCGACGGCGCCGGCGTGGAGGTTGGCCACGTTGTACTTGGGCGCGGAGCAACCCTCGATAAAGTGCAGGTCGGCATCGTCCTCGACGATGATGAGCGTGTGCTCAAACTGGCCGGCACCCTTGGCGTTGAGGCGGAAGTAGCTCTGCAGCGGGAAGTCCAACTTGGTGCCCTTGGGCACGTAGACAAACGAGCCGCCCGACCATACGGCGCCGTGCAGGGCCGCAAACTTGTGGTCGGTGGGCGGGATGAGCGTCATAAACTTCTCGTGGATGAGCGGCTCCCACTGCGGGTCGTGCAGGGCCTCCTCGATGCCGGAATAGACGATACCCATCTTGGACGCGGTGTCCTGCATGTTGTGGTAGACCAGCTCGGAGTCGTACTGCGCGCCGACGCCCGCCAGGTAGCTGCGCTCGGCCTCGGGGATGCCCAGGCGCTCAAAGGTGTTCTTGATGTCGTCGGGCACCGACTCCCAGTCGTGCTTTTGGTCGGTGTTGGGCTTGACGTAGGTGACGATGTTGTCCATGTCCAGGCCCTCGATGGAGGGGCCCCACGTCGGATCGGGGAAGCGGTTGAAGATCTCGAGGGACTTGAGGCGCAGGTCGAGCATCCACTGCGGTTCGTCCTTCTTGGCGCTGATCTCGCGCACGATGTCGGGCGTGATGCCGGCGTCGAGGCGCTCGAATCCCTCCTCGCCATAGGTGAAGTCGTAGAGGCTGCGGTCGATGTCCGCGACCTCGGTGCGGTTCTTGGTCATTACGTCGCCCCTTTACGCCTGCTGCTCGGCAGCGGCGGCCTCGGCCTGGGCGCGCTGCTCGGCGGCCTCGCGCTCGAAGGTCTCAAAGCCGTTCTTGTCGATCCAGGGGATGAGCGAGGCGTCGTCCTCGCGCACGATATGACCCTTGACCATAACGTGGACGCGGTCGACATCCAAGTGCTCCAGGATGCGCGTGTTGTGCGTGATGATGAGCATGGAGCCGTCGCAGCTCTTGCGGTAGGCGTCCATGCCGTGGCTGACGGTGGAAAGCGCGTCGACGTCCAGGCCTG
>UQPJ01000067.1:0-10433 GCA_900543015.1 uncultured Collinsella sp. | reverse complement strand
CTCGGTAGCGCAGAGCTTGAGGTAAGCGCGGGTCTCCTCGGTGCCGTACTGAGGGGCGACATTGGAAGCGGTCACGTGTGCCGGGATGTGCTCGAGCAGCGTCGCGTCGTCCAGGTAGTCGGCGTTGTGCTCCTTCAGGCCCACGCCGTAGCGCTTGGCCATGTCGGCGAGCTCGCGGGCGTTCTTGAAGTTGTAATGACCGACCTGCTCGGTCCAACGGGTGAGCGTACCGGTCTGGCCGACGATAAAGGTGGGCATGGGGCAGCCGCGCTTCTCGAGCTCGGGCTGCAGCTGAGAAATGAACTCCTCGTACTTGTCGGTGGAGGTCAGGCCGCCATTGGTCTCCTCGGTACCGACCTCATAGGCAACCTCGGGCAGGTTATGCTCGCGACGGTACTGCTCAAGATAGTCGATAAGATCGATCGTGCGGCGAAGCACCACGTCGAGCGGAATAACCTTGCCGATCTGATAGGGGTCCTTGGTGGGGTCGACCATCAGCAGGTCAAAGCCTGCCTCCATGTCGGCGACAAAGGACTTGCGGGCGAGCTCCATGGCCTCGTCCTCGGGCAGGTGGGCGTTACGCTCCTCATCGCGCTGCCACGGACCGCCGTGATCGCGGCACAGGTAGTACGGACCGGTGTAGCCCACCTCGTCGGCAACCTTCTTGATGTCGGCGGCAAAGCGCGTCTGGTCCCAACCGTTGACGTAGCCGGCGCCCATCTCGTCCATATCGACCTGGTTGCGGCTAGCGATAAACATGGGCGGGAAATCCTCGTCCTTGGCAAGCTCGAACACGGCCTGAATCAGATTGGGGCTCATGGGGCCAATGCCGACCATGGTTGCGTGATCGCCGCTGTCCTGCAGCTTGAGCATGCCCTGAACGGCCTGGCGGATGGTGAGGTTGGACATTTTGTTCTCCTTCTCCAGAGGATTTTTGACAAAAGTTCCCTGGGACCCAGATGTGGGCCCTATCAGTGCGGATGGATTTTGTTGTGTAGGGGCGGTTGTGCGGAGTCAAATCCATCCCTCCGCACAACCGGAGTCCTTAAAGGTTTACTTGGCCTGCTTATCGAGCGTGGGCTTCATGGCAATCAGGATTGCAGCGGCGACCAAGGAGCCAATCACGATGTCCAGGCAGAACAGCGCGACGTTGTTGGTGGCCAGGGCGACAATAAAGCCACCATGCGGAACATAGCAGTCGATGCCCTGGAAGGCGGCAAGCGCCGCGCCCACGGCAGAGCCGATGCAAATGCCGGGCAGGGTGTGGCCAAGATCCTTGACCGCGAAGGGAATAGCGCCCTCGGTAATACCGATGCAGCCCATGAACAGAGCAGAGATGCCCATCTGACGGTCAGCGTCATCGAACTTGTTCTTGGCGATGAGCGCAGCGAGGCCGCAAGCAATCGGGGGAATGGCGACGGCGACGCGGAACATACCGTTGGGGCCGTAGATGCCGGAGGCCATGATGGCCATGGTAAAGGTCGAAGCGGTCTTGTTGATGGGGCCACCCATATCGAAAGCGGTCATAACGCCAATGACCAAGCCCAGGACGACGGCGGAGCCGCCCTGCAGGCTGCCGAGCACGCTGGTGAGCCAATCCATCACAAAGCCAAGCGGCGTGGCCAAGATGTAGATGTAAGCCATGCCCAGGACGAGCGAGGTCAGAATCGGGATGATCAGAATGGGCATGATGGTCTGGATGGTGTTGTTGACCTTCCAGGTCTTCATCCAGCGGACAAAGTAACCGCAGATGACAGCCATGATCATGGCGCCCAAGAAGCCGGTCGAAACGCTGTTGCCGCTCGGGGTGACGACGGCGTTGTTAACCAAGTAGCCCAGGACGAAGCCGGGGGCAAGTGCGGGCTTACCGGCCATCGAGTAGGCGATGTATGCCGCAAGCACCGGAATCATCATCGAGATGCCGGCCATGCCGATAGTGTTAAGGCTCACCATCAACGGGTTGGTGACCTCCATGCCGCTAGCACCGGCAGTACCGGATGCCAACGAGAAGGCGAGGAACACGCCACCGATAACGACGATGGGGATAAAATAGGAAACGCCGGTATTGAATGCATTGAGCAGCGTCTTGCCAGGATCGGCAAAGATGGACTGCTTGGACGCCGGTGTCGGGGCCTGCGGGGCAGCGGAGACGGCCTTCTTCTCTGCCTTGGCCTCGGCCTTGGACGCGTCAACGGCACCGCCCGTCGCCTTGATGATCTCGACAGCCTGGTCGATAATCTTTACCGGATCGGCGATTACATCCGAGGTGCCGACCTTGAGGAACTTGCCCTCGGCCATCTTCTGCTCAAAACGGTCCTCGTTCTCGACACCCACGTCGACGGACTCGAGCACCAGGTCGGCGGAATCAACGTCTTCCTGCGTGAGCTCATTCTCGATACCCAGACCACCCTGAGCCTCGACTTTGCACTCGATGCCACGAGCGGCGCATTCATCCTGAATCGCCTTCTGGGCCATATACGTGTGGGCGATACCCACGGTACAGGCGGCAACGCCTACGATCTTCATTGCTTCCCTCTTTTCATAGAGTTGCGTGCGCAAGACACCGTTTGCGGAGGCCTCCGGAGCATCCCCTGCCGTTTGGACTTGCTGTCTTTTCGACAAGACCAATATAGGTGCTCGTTTTTCTTAATGCCAGTTTATTTCGGTAAACGCGCAGGTCAGAGCGTTGGTTACGCTATTTAGTTATGCGTTTAACCAAAAATGAATCCTGCGATTTTACCCTCGATTTCAAAAGTCAAGAAGTATTTGATTTTCTCGGTAGACGGCAGATGCGCATGCCGGTCACAAATTTCGACCCCACCCATATACCGCATTTGTTGCATACTCATATGAAAGGAAAAGGTCGCTCACCAAAGCGCATCCCTCACCAAGACTCAAAGTCATCATGTTGGAAAATGCTCATCTGTCGGAAGGAGTCGCTGTGGCAAAACAGCGCGTTACGATCGCAGACGTCGCTCGAGAGGCGGGAACCTCGACGGCAAGCGTCTCGTATTACCTCAACGACAAACGAGAAAAGCTTAGCGAGAAGACGCAGGCAAAGATTGCGCGCGTCATCAAGGAACTCGGATACGTTCCCAACGCCCAAGCGCAAACGCTCACCGGCAAGCAGACCCACGTCATCGCCATCATCATCTTGGATAACACCAACAAATGGGCGGGCCTCGTCCTCAACGGCATGGAGCAGGTCATGCTCCCCGCGGGCTACCAGACGGTCGTTTGCACGAGCAACTTTAACCCCGAGACCGAGCTCATGTATGTCGACAAAATGCTCTCACTGGGCGTCGATGGTTTTATCATCCAGCCCACGGCAAATTTCAAGGCAGTCCACGACCGCATCAAGCGCGCCGGCAAGCCCGTCGTCTTTTTTGACGCGGCCATCTACAGCCCAGGCACCAGCTGGATCAAAACCAACCTCTACGACGGCGTGTACAATGCCACGCAGGCGCTTCTCGACGCCGGCTACGAAGACTTCTTTTCCATCGCCGCCAACATGACCGAAATGCGCACTCGCATGGAACGTTTTCAGGGATATGCCGAGGCATTGGCCGCGAATGGGCAGCTCTACAAAGCCATCCCCATCGATCACAACAAGCCGTCAATCAACGAGCTCACCGAATACTTTAAATACAAGTTCAACCCCGCCAAGCGCACGCTCATCTTCGTACAAAACCAATGGGCGCTTCCCCGTGTCTACAAGGCCCTCCAACCCATGGCCCATCTACTTCCGCAGCAAATAGGTCTTTTGGGACTCAACTGCGAAGACTGGACCAACCTCACCACGCCGACCGTCTCCACGATCATCGAGCCCGTCGACCAGGAAGGCAGGGAGGCGGCCGAGATGCTGCTCGCCTTGCTTGATGGCAGCAGCCAACCCGGCGAGCAGCGCATTCTCGAGTGCAAGCTCAACTGGCTCGACTCCACCTCGATCTAGCCATACGTCAAATATGAAGCAAATGAACCAGTAGCGTTTGTCCCAAATCTTAAGTATTTGTTCGACAGAACGGCCTCTGCCGGCTCCTGCTAGACTGGTAGATTCCCAACCGTCTATCCAGGAGCCGCAATGTTGCGCAAGTCCGCCTACAAGCAAGCACTTTCCATCGGCACCGCCGTGGTGCTGGGGTTTGCGCTGTTTACGGGATCGCTCGATGGGGCGCCCAAGTTGCTGTCGCCGCAAAGTGATGAGCAGGCGGCGGCTCTGGCCGAGAAGCAAAACGAGAGTCCCAGCCGTACCGACGACGAAGCGGACTTGGTCGCCCGGCTCGAATCGGGAACAGCGAGCTCCGAGGACTCCGGCAATGGCTCCGATTCCGTCGCAACCGACACCGGCGACGACGCTTCCACAGACAGCGCCGCCGCCCCCATCGACGAGGTGGAAAACCCCGACCTCAACCGCGCCCGTGGTGTTTATCTCAGCAGCATTCCCGACTACGCCGGCAACCCCTACGTTGCCCTTCGCGCCGACAGCACGCACCCGCTCGGCACGCCGTCGTTCACGCTCGATGAATACGAGCGCGCCACCGAAGAAGGCTGCTTTAAGAAATTCTCTAAACTCGACAGCCTGGGCCGTACCCGCAAAGCACTCGCCTGCATAGGACCCGAATCGCTCGGTCAGGGCAAGCCCGGCGATATCTCGCGTATCCACCCCGCCGGATGGCACCAGCAGCGCTACGACTTTATTCCAGGCCAGAGCCTCTATAACCGCTGCCACCTTATCGCTTGGTCGCTCTGCGGCGAAAACGCCAACCGCAAGAATCTCCTCACCGGCACGCGCTATCTCAACGAGACGGGCATGCTGCCGTTTGAAGAGCAGATCCTCGACTACGTCCGCGACACGGGCAACCACGTGCTCTATCGCGTCACGCCTATGTACAACGAGGAGGAGCTCGTCTGTCGTGGCATTCGTCTGGAAGCACAATCGATCGAGGACCACGGCAAGACCCTGTGCTTCCACGTATATTGCTACGATCTGCAGCCGCACGTGCAGATCGACTACGCCACCGGCCGCAATCAGGCCTCGGGGGACTAGGGCCGACCAAGCTGCCCCAAAACCTAAAATGATCCGTTTTCCTCCGTCCCCCAGGGATCAAAAAGGGCCGCCCCGGATTGCCCAGAGCGGCCCTTGCACCGGCATGCATGTTGCAGGCAACGCCACGCGCTACTTGGCGCGGCCCTCCTCATAGCGCTCGACCAGCTTGGCCTGAACGTCATAGGGCACCTGCTCATAGCCCGCGGGCTTCATGGTAAAGTCGCCCGTGCCGCGCGTGATGGAGCGCAGGCGCGTCGAGTAATCCGTCAGCTCGGCCAGCGGCGCCTGGGCAATGACCACGGTGTCTCCGCGCTCATCGGTCTCCATGCCCGTCACGCGACCGCGCGAGGCCGAGATGTCGCCCATCACGGCGCCGGCGTAGCTCTCGGGGATCGTCACCGTGATTTCCTCGATAGGCTCCAGCACCACTGGATCGGCATCGGCGCATGCCTTGCGCAGGCCGATGCGAGCCGCCGCGCGGAACGCCATCTCGTTGGAGTCGACGCTGTGATACGAACCGTCGTACACCGCGACGCGAATGCCCGTGAGCGGGTAGCCGGCAATAATACCGTCCTTCATGGTCTCCTGGACGCCCTTGTCCACGGCGGGAATCAGCGAGCGCGGGATGCGGCCACCCACGACCTCGTCAACAAACTCATAGCCGTCGCTCGTGCCGTCGGGCCCAATGAGCGGCTCCACGCGCAGCCAGCAGTCGCCGTACTGACCGGCACCACCGGTCTGCTTCTTGTGGCGGCCCTGGGCGCTCGCCGTGCGGCGGATGGTCTCGCGATACGGAATGCGGATCGGCACGCTCTTGGCCACGACCTTGGTGCGATCCTCCAAACGGTTAAGCAACACCGAAACCTGCGCCTCACCCACGGCGGAGATGATAGTCTGCCCGGTCTCCTCGTCGCGGTCGATGCTCATGGTCGGATCGGCCTTGCATGCCTTCTCAATAAACGTGTAGAGCTTCTCTTCGTCGCCGCGATTCTCGGCCTCGATGGCGATGCGGTACTGCGAGTTGGGGAACTTAAACGCCGCCGCCTCGACCTTACCGGTAATGGAGAGCGTATCGCCCGTCTCTGCCGCCAACTTGGGCGCCACGATAATGTCGCCAGCATAGGCGTGACCGACCTCGGTCATATCGCGGCCGCACATCACATACAAGTGAGCCAAACGATCGCTCTTGCGGGTACGCGCGTTGACCAACTCAAGACCCGGCTCAAGCGTGCCCGTCAGCACCTTGATAAAGCTGATGCGGCCCTGCTGCGGATCGGCCAGCGTCTTAAACACAAACGCCACCGGACGGTCATCGTCACTCGAAATCTTAAGCGAATCACCGTCGATGAGCGGCATCTCGCCGTAGTCGGTCGGCGCCGGGAAGTACGTGGCGATGTCGTCCATCAGCGAGTTGACGCCCTGCTCCTTAATGCAATCGCCCGCAAAGACCGGCACAAAGATGCGCTCGGCGATCGCCTTAGACAGCAGGCCTTCAAGCTCCTCCTGCGTCAGCGTCTCCTCGCCTTCCAGGTATTTCATCATCAGCTCGTCGTCAGCCTCGGCCACCAGCTCGCACAGATGGTCATGGGCCTCCTCGGCCTGGGCACGATACTCCTCGGGAATCTCCGACTCAACGGCCTCGGCGCCGTTGCAGTGGCGCGCCTTCATGCGCACCAGGTCGATGATGCCGTCAAAGTCCTCGCCCTCGCCCCAGGGAAGGGTCACGGCGCCCAGGCGCGTGCCAAAGCGCTCCTGCAGCAGGTCCATCGTGGTCGCAAAGCTGGCCTCGGAGCGCGACAGGCGGTTTACGAACACCGCGCGTGCCAGGCGTAGGTCCTCGGCGGCATACCAGAGCTTAACCGTCGTAGGCTGCGGGCCGGCCTCGGCGTCGACCACAAACAGAGCCGTCTCGCAGACGCTCATCGCGGCAAAGGCGTCGCCGATAAAATCGGGGTAGCACGGGGCATCGGGCACATTGATGCGCGCGCCCTTCCAGTCGATCGGCGCGATGGTCGTCGAGATGGAAAATGCACGCTTGACCTCTTCGGGGTCATAGTCGAGCGTGGGCTTGGTGCCGTCGTGGCCGCCCAGGCGGGCGGTCTTGCCGGAAAGGTGGAGCATGGCCTCGGCGAGTGAAGTCTTGCCCACCCCGCCTTGGCCTACGAGCACCACGTTCCTTACGTTACCGGTCTTGGGAGCACCCATGATGACCTCCTTGCAGGGCCGCGCGCAATGCGCGACGCCAACGGGGAGAGTTCGCGGTCGGTGCCGTCCCGGGAGCAGCATGGTCGGCAGCCGAGCCGACTCACCCTCCAAATGTCCTATGCCACCACCCTACCCTCACGGGCGGCTGTCCATGCATACCTTTCGGCACACGTATGAATACAAGCGGCGAGAGGAAGAGACAAGCTTGTGAGGCAATTATTGAACCCCGTCGATGTAAACAAAAAGCCGCCACAGACCGTAAGACCTGTGGCGGCTTCGCCTCAATTAATAGTTGAGTAAATACCTGAGCCTATCCCTCGATACGGCTCAAGAACTCACGCGTGCGCCGCTCGCGCGGATGGTCGATGACCTGCTCGGCAGGACCCTCCTCGACAATACGACCGCCATCCATAAAGACCACGCGGTCGGCAACATCGCGCGCAAACTGCATTGCGTGGGTCACGATCACCATCGTCATGTTCTGCGCAGCGAGGTCCTTAATGACACGCAGGACCTCGGCCGTCAGCTCGGGATCGAGCGCCGAGGTCGGCTCGTCAAAGAACAGGATCTCCGGGTCGAGCGCTAGGGCGCGGGCAATACTCACGCGCTGCTGCTGACCGCCCGAAAGCTCACACGGAACCTTATTCTCGTTGCCCATAAGCCCCATCTGCGCGATCAACTCATGCGCACGCGCCTCCGCCTGCTCGCGCGGGCGCTTGAGCACGCGAATCGGAGCATCGGTGATGTTTTTCATTACCGTATAGTGCGGGAACAGGTTGTAATTTTGGAACACCAGGCCGAATCGCGAGCGCGCCTGCTTGGGCACATCGCCCTTCGCATAGACCGCGCCCGAACCCGCATCCGTCGCAACGGCAAGGTCGCCAAATGAGAGCGAGCCTCCGTCGAGTGTCTCGAGCAGCGTGGCACACCGCAGCAGCGTAGACTTACCGCCGCCCGAAGGTCCGATAATCGCCACGACCTCACCGCGCTTGACTTCGAGTGAGATATCCTTGAGCACCTCATTGCCGCCAAACGCCTTGCGCGCGTTCGTTATCATCATTACCGTTCCGGACACGGGAACCTCCATGTGTTTGAGAAGTCAGCGAGCGTGTGGCTGACGAGACAATGTGCTTCGAAAGAGGAGCGCCGCGTACTTCTGTACGCAAGCGACGGTTTGAGGAGCAGATTGGCCGTCAGGCACGCGCGCAGCGTCGAGCAGTCCGCCGTTCGCTAGAACGGCGGAACGATCTAGTCATGATAATAGTCCAGCTTCTTTTCGGCGGCGCCCAGCAGCATCTCGACCACAAAGTTAAAGACCCAGTAGATCAGCGCCGCGATCGCAAACGGCACCATGCTCACTTGCGAGGCGACCAGCGCCTTGGCCGTCGAGAACATCTCGCCCACGCCAATGGCAAACGCCAGCGACGTGTCCTTGACCAGCGTGATGATCTCGTTGCCCATCGCCGGCAAAATGCGCTTGGCGACCTGCGGCATCACGATATACAGAAACGTCTGCAGGCGCGAATAGCCCAGCACCTCGGCAGCCTCGTATTGACCGCGCGGAATGGACTGCAGGCCCGAGCGATAGATCTCGGCAAAGTAGCCGGCGTAGTTGATGATGAACGCCACGACGCACGCCGTCCATTTGGAATCGGGTGTGAGCGAGATGCCAAACACGTAGTACGGGGCAAAGTAGATGGCAAACATCTGCAGCATGAGCGGCGTACCGCGCATGACCGAAATGTAGATGCGCGCAATCCAGCGGAGCGGCGCAATTTTACTCATGCGCATAAACGCCACGGGGATTCCCAACGGAATCGACCCCAGCAGCGTCAGCACAAACAGTTGCAAACTGACCAAGAATCCCTGGCCAAGCATCTGCATCATGACCTGAATAGACAACCCAAACCCTCTTTCACAGTAACGGAACAGCGGATTTTACTCTCAAATAGGCACAGTGCCCAAGATTGCGAGCGACAAGCCCGACGAAGCGTACTTTGGTACGCGAGGAGGGTTGGAGCCGCAAGATTCATACGGGTTTTCCAGGTGCCCGAGGTTGCCGCGAAAGAGGAGCGACGCGTACTTTTGTACGCGAGCGACGGTTTGAGCGGCAAGATCGGGTGCCTGGGAAAGCCGTTATTTGAGAACCCAGTTGTCGAAGGAAAGACCGTATTCTGCATACTTGTCGCACAGGTCCTTAACCGTGCCATCCTCGTAGAGCGCCTTGAGCGACTCGGTCACGGCGTCAGCCGACTTGGTGTCGCCCTTCTTAAAGCCAACGGCGTAGTGCTCGCTGGACAGCGGCTTGTCGAGCTGCGTATAGGCATCGGGCTTGGCGGCAAGCTGATACTGAGCGATCGAGAGGTCACAGGCAACGGCATCGACTGCACCACTCTCGAGCTGCATAAACGCCGTGTTGTACTCACCGATGGTGTCGAGCGTGGCAAACGTCGCGGCCAGATCCTTCTGGTCGCCCTCGAGCACATCCTGTGCGGCGGAATCAGTCTGGGTAATCACAGTCTTGCCGGCAAGATCGTCCCAGCTCTTGATGCCCGCGTCCTTCTTGACCACGAGCACCTGCTCGTTGAGCATGTAAGGCTCGGAGAACGTATAGTCGTCCTCGCGGCCCTCCATGGTAAAGCCGTTCCAGATGCAGTTGATGGCGCCAGAGTTGAGCAGCGTATCCTTGGCATCCCAATCGATGGCCTCGTAATCGACATCCCAGCCCTGCTTATCGGCAACGGCCTTGGCAAGGTCGAGGTCAAAGCCCGTGTACTTGCCGTCATCGCCCACAAAGCCGTACGGAGGATAGGACTTGTCAAAGCCCACGACGAGCTTCTTGGACTCCGCAGCGCCCTTCACGTCCTTGGCTGTGGCAGAACCGGCAGCGGATCCCTTGCCGGCACCACCGCCGCAGCCGACAAGGCCAAGGCCAAGCACCGTGGCGAGCGAGCCGGCTAGAGCAACAAACTGACGACGAGACATATCGGTATTCATGGTATTCCCCCTCGATAGCACTTTAGTTAGGTAAAGTGAGTCATGTAACGTTCAGAATCATACACTCTACCTTGATAAAGTACAAGGGAGGGTTTGCCCGCCGGGCACCGGGGCAGGGGGTTAAGTTTGCTGCTCTACAGTCCTGCTCACGACGGAGGCCACATTAAGTGGCCTCCTGTTCGTG
>UQPJ01000066.1:0-11591 GCA_900543015.1 uncultured Collinsella sp. | reverse complement strand
CGGCTTTTTGGGCGCGGGCAAGTCGACGCTCGCGCGTAACGTCGGCACCATGTTCAAGCGGCGTTTTATCGATACCGACCGCCTAGTCGTGCGTCGATGCGGCAAGTCGGTTACCGAGATATTTGAGACCGAGGGCGAGGATCGTTTTCGCGAGCTCGAGACCTCGGCACTCCGTTCGCTTCAAAGCGAACGCAGCCTGCTAGTATCGTGCGGGGGCGGCATCGTCGAGACGCCGGTGAACATTGAACTGATGCACGAGATGGGTATATGCGTGTACCTCGAGGGCGACTTCGAGGACTCGTTGCGCCAGATTCGTCGGTGCGACACGCGCCCCGATTTCCGCTCGCCCGAACATGCCGCGCGCCTGTTTGAGCATCGCCGTCCGCTGTATCGCCAGGCCGCCGATATTACCCTTGATATTCGCAACAAGTCCTTCGAGGACGTTTCCTACCTTTGTGCCGAGATGCTTTTGGAGCGTGGACTGCTATGATTCGCCGTCAACTGATCAATTTCCAAAATCGCAGCGTCGATGTCCGCGTCGGATTGGGCGCGTTCGATGAGCTGCCGCGCATGTTTGCCTCGGTTGTGGGCAAGCCTAAGCGCGCGATGGTGGTTTGGAACGACGCCACATCCGAGCGTTTTGGCGAGGTCGTCGAGCATGCGCTGGTCGACGCCGGTTTTGCCGTGTCGCTGCTCGTCCTCGAGGTTTCGCCTGCCGGTGCTACGCTGGTCGATGCCGATACCGTCTTTGGCGCGCTGTCGGCTAACGGCATTACCTGCGATGATCTCGTTGTCGCTGTCGGCGACACGGCGACCTGCTCGGTTGTTTGCTGGTGCGCCAATCAGTGGTGCGGTCGCACCGAGTGCGCCTTGCTGCCGACGACGTTCGACGCCATGCTCACGGTCGCGACGACCATGAAGCCGCTTGTCGCCTCGTCGGCGCATGC
Source organism: uncultured Collinsella sp. (assembly GCA_900543015.1). Classification (GTDB taxonomy): domain Bacteria; phylum Actinomycetota; class Coriobacteriia; order Coriobacteriales; family Coriobacteriaceae; genus Collinsella. Next base: position 10,644 of record UQPJ01000066.1, on the reverse strand, counting down.
GCTTCCCGCTATCGCGTTCCGTCCCGAGCCGGGCTTGGTCGTGTGTGACCTCGACCTTGTTCGCGAGGCGGACCCCGAGGACCTTAAGCTCGGCTATGCAGTACTTGTTGGCACCATGCTTTCGAGCAGCAAGTCCCGCTGGAATCAGTTTACTGAGTCCGTCCCCGAGATTCTCGCGGGCGAGGAGGTCGCGCTCGTCAATGCCGTTCAGTGGTCTCAGACTGCCCGCAAGGACGTACTGATGGCCACGAACCCGAGCGCCCGCCATGCGCTCGATTTTGGCAAGATGGGGGAGCGTACCCTGCGCGCCTGCCTGGGTAAAGCCGCGGCGCAGGTTCCTGCCTACCAGCTGCTGTCTGAGGGCATGCGCTTTGAGGCGCGCCTAGCACATGATGCCTGCGACTTTGATATCGATTACGTCTTTGAGGTCGATGACTGCCTGGAGGACTTTGGTATCGAGGAGCTCGCCTTCGATCTGGAGCCTGCCGCATATATCGAGGAGTTCCGCAGGCAGCAGTTTGTCCGCTCGAACCGTAGTATGTTGCCGCTGCCCGTGGCACTCGGCGCCATTCGTCTAACGAGCGTTGAGGACGAGGTCCTCGACCGCCATGCTCACGCCTACTTGGCTTCTCGCAAAGAACTTCTCTAGGATTTATTGACATACATCGTCTTTCGTATCATGTTGAGGGGCGGGTTTCCAATCGGTTGCGAATCGCGCGCGATTCCGTACGCTGATTGAGCCCGTCCCGTCTTTATGAAGACAACAAGAAAGGAATCTGCATGTCAGAGTTTGCTGCCGGTCCTGCCGGTCGTATTGAGCGTGTCCGTGCCCTGATGGCTGAGCGCGGCTACGACGCTATCGTGGTGCGCGACGAGGCCAACCTTCGTTGGCTTACGGGCGTGAAGGGCGTCTTCGATTACACCTTCGAGTTCCCGCACGCTGCGTTTATTACAGCCGACCAGTGCCTGTTCCATACCGACTCGCGCTATCTCAACAGTTTTGAGGAGAACACGCCCGCCGGCAGCCCCTGGGTTTACGACATGGACGAGGGCGCCATCCCCGGTTGGGTCGCCGGCAAGATCGCGGCCAACAAGTGCCGCGTCTGCGCTGTCGAGGACGACATGCAGATCAATTTCTACCAGGGTATTCAGCGTGGCCTGGAGGACCGCTCCGTTGCCTGCATGCTGCCGCTGATGCATGACGACATCCGTAAGATGCGCGCCATCAAGGACGCCGAGGAGATCGAGCTCATGCGCCACGCGCAGTCGATCACCGACGCCGCCTTCCAGCACATGCTCGGCTATATTAAGCCCGGTATGACCGAGAAGCAGGTCCGCAACGAGCTCGAGAACTTTATGTTCGCTAACGGTGCCGACAGCCTGGCCTTTGGCTCCATCGTCGCGAGCGGTCCCAACACCGCCAATCCGCATGCCGTCCCGAGCGACCGTGTGATCGAGAAGGGCGACTTCGTTCTCATGGATTATGGCGCGGGCTACTGCGACTATCGCTCCGATATGACGCGTACCGTCGTGATGGGCGAGCCCACGCAAGAACAGCTCGACCTGTACGCGCTCGTGCGCCGTACGCACGAGGAGTGCGTCGCCGCCATCCATCCGGGCGTCGAGGGCAATGACATTTTCAAGCTTTCCAAGAAGATCATTGGCGATGCCGGCTATGGCGATTACTACAACCATGGTCTGGGCCACGGCGTGGGCATTGTCATCCACGAGCTGCCCAACTTCAACCGCAGCAAGAATATCATCGAGGTCGGCTCGGTTATCACCATGGAGCCCGGCGTCTACCTGCCCGGCGTGGGCGGCGTGCGTCTGGAGGACTACGGCGTGGTCACCGAGAACGGCTACGAGCCCTTCACCAAGACGCCGCATGACCTTCACGTCATCGATTGGTAGCTCATTTCGATAGATTTTTGGGGCGGGACGTCCGGATCGATTCGGACGCCCCGCGTTCTCTTTTTATGCGCTCGCTGCAGGCGCCGTCTGCAAGTGTATAATTTCGGTCGTATGTAATTTGGACGCTTGTGCGTTCTGCCCATAACAAGAAAGGTCACTATGCCTACCATTTCTACCGCCGACTTCAAGAACGGCCTCGGTCTTCGCATTAAGGACAAGGTCTACACCATCGTCGAGTTCCAGCATGTCAAGCCGGGCAAGGGCGGCGCGTTTGTGCGCTACAAGACCCGCGACATCAAGAGCGGCCGCGTCGTCGAGAACACCTGCAACGCCGGCACCAAGTTCGAGAGCGTCATGCTCACCACCCGTGAGTTCCAGTACCTCTACAACGATGGCACCGACTACATCTTCATGGACAACGAGTCCTATGAGCAGGTTCCCGTTCCCGAGGACATGGTGGGCGAGAACTCCAAGTGGCTGCGCGAGAACGACATCTGCCAGCTGCTCTTCGCTGACGATGAGCTCATGGGCGTGACTCCGCCGATGTTCATCGAGACCACCATCGTCCAGACCGACCCGGGCTTTAAGGGCGACACCGTCCAGGGTTCCACCAAGCCGGCCACGATCGACACCGGCGCTGTCATCCAGGTCCCCATGTACCTCAACGAGGGCGAGGTCATTAAGGTTGACACCCGCGACGGCAAGTTCGTCTCCCGCGTCTAGCAACCAACTCTTCTAGGAGGACTCATGCCCCAGGAAATCAAGATTGACGGCATCGGCATTTCACCCGATGTTCTGACCGCCATCGTCTCGCGCGCCGTGTCGGATGTCGAGGGCATCGCCTCCGTTGGCGTCAAGGACCTTGCCACCAACCTTGTCTCCATGATGCTCTCGTCTAAGGCCCCGGCTTCCGAGCCGGCGGTCGAAGCCGAGGTCGTCGGCGACAAGCTCGCACTCACCGTGCGTGTCGTGGTGTTCTTTGGCTATCCGTTCAAGAAACTCGCCGAGGCCGTTCGCGTCGCCGTGGTCACCGCCATCGATGCCCAGGTGGGCGTTGAGGTCGAGCGCGTTGACGTTTGCATCGACGGCCTCGTTTTCCCCAAGGAGTAACCTTTGAGCCTTAAGGTTTATCGCGGGCGCACGCTTGCCCGCAGTCAGGCGCTGCAGCTGCTGTTCCAGGCCGAGGCCACGGACAGCCCGCTCGAGCGCGTCCTCGAGGGCGATTTCCTGATCTCGAAGGGCCCCCTCGACCCCTATGCGCTGGAGCTGTGCCGCGGTGCCTACGAGCATATCGATCGCATCGACTGTGCCCTGCGCGCCGTCGCCAAGAACTGGGATCTTATGCGCATGCCCGGCGCCGACCGCAATCTGTTGCGTATCGCCGTCTACGAGATGCGCTTCCTTACCGACGAAGAGGTCTCGGACGCTATCGTGATCAACGAGGCCGTCGAACTTGCCAAGGCCTATGGCACCGACCAGTCCGCGTCGTTCGTCAACGGCGTGCTGGGCAAGATCGCGCGCAGCGAGGAGTTGCCGGGCGAGGACCTGTACCAGGAACTGCTGGCCGAGGATCGCGCTCGCGAGGAGGCCCAGACTGCCGAGGCTGCCGCTAAAGTTGCGGTTGCCCAGGCTGAGGCTGGTGTGCTGGCCGAGGGCGCGGACGCCGCCGAGACTGATGTCGACTCCGTCGAGGAGTAGCCATGCCAGAGGGTTTCGTCCGCAACTTTGATGAGATTTCGGACCGTCTGGACCAGATCATCGCTACCGTTCGCTCCAAGGATACGTCCTTGGAGCGTTCACTCGATCTGTTTGACGAGGCGATTGAGCTGGGCTCCCGCGCGGTCGATATGGTCGACAAGTTTGAGCTGACGCCGCGTGAGGCCGATAAGCTCGAGCAGGAATACGATGAGGATGCGGCAAACGAATCCCAGGATAGCTAGGCCGCATCTCCGGATACGAATGGTTGATGGCATTCATGAAACGCGTGCGTCTTGATGACGAACTGATTTCACAGGGCATCTGCGCCGATCGCGCGGATGCCCTTCGCACTCTTATGGCCGGATTGGTCTCGAGTGGCGGCGAGCGCTTGACTTCGCCGGGCCTTAAGGTGATTCCGGGTCTGCCACTGCACGTGAAGGGGCGCATTCCCTATGTTGGCCGCGGCGGTCTTAAGCTCGAAGGCGCGCTTGATGCGTTTGGCATCAATCCGACGGGCCTTAGCTGTCTGGATGTGGGCTGCTCTACCGGCGGCTTTACCGATTGCCTGCTCAAGCGCGGAGCTGCGACCGTTGTCTCGGTGGACGTGGGTCGCGCCCAGTTCGATTGGTCGTTGCGTCAGGATGATCGCGTGACGCTGCATGAGCGCACAAACGTGACGCAGCTGCCTGAGCTTGGCTATGCCGGTGCCATCGACCTGGCTGTATGTGATGTCTCGTTTACCGGCATCGCGAATATCATCGACGCCGTGCTGGCGTGCCTGAAGCCTTCGGGTTCGTTCTGCACGCTCGTAAAGCCCCAGTTTGAGGCGCCGGCTGCGCTGGTGGGCGAGCGCGGTATCGTGACCGACCCCGCCGTCCGCCGCGATACGCTCGTGGCGGCGATTGAGCTTTTTGCCGCCAAGGGCCTGTTCCCGCTTGACGTGTGCGTGTCGCCCATCCATGGCGCTAAGGGCAACGTTGAGTTTTTCCTGTACGGCACAAGGTTTGCCCCTGGTGAACGCACCGACGATGAGCTGCAATCCCAGGTATCGGCTTTGAGCGAGAAAGCTGCAACGCTATGAAGGTCTTTCTGGTTCCCAATTACTACAAGCAAGAGGCGGTCGAGAGCGGCCTGATGCTCGAGCTTTGGCTTTCGCGCCAGGGCTACGAGGTCGCATGGGCTGCCGACCAGCGATCGAAGATTCAAAGCACGCCTGATATTGATGGCTCAGATCTGGTCATTACGCTCGGCGGCGACGGTACGTTGCTGCGCGCTGCCCGCATCCTCAACCATCGCGAGATTCCTATCCTTGGTCTTTCCTATGGTCACCTGGGCTTTTTAACTGCTGCGAGTCCCGAGGAGCGCGACATTCTGCAGGTCGTGAGCGATGCTCTGTCCGGTGAGCTGCACGTGAGCCGCCGCGCCACCATCGCCGCGGATATCGTGTCCGTGCGCGACGATGGCACGAAGGATGTCGTGCGCACGTTTGCCCTCAACGATATGGCACTTACGCGCGGCCCCCTGTCCGATATGGTTGAGTTTGACATCACGGTGTCCGGCCATCATATCGATCGCCTGCGCGGCGACGGTGTCGTCGTTTCGACGGCGACCGGCTCCACCGGCTATGCGCTTTCCGCCGGCGGTCCCATTGTCAGCCCCGATTACACGGGTATGGTCTGTGTGCCCATCGCCCCGCATACCATTCAGGCTCGCGCTTTTTTGACCTCGCCGAGTGATGTCGTCGAGATCTTTATGTCTGATGACCGTCCGAGTGTTCCGGCGATCGCTATCGATGGACAGTTTATTACCTGCGATGGCACCGTTGAGAGCGTGGCGGTGCGTCGCGGTCCCGGAGATGTGCTGCTTCTCGATTACGGTCCCGAGAGCTTCTATAACTCCGTGAGCCGCGTGTTCTACGGAGTGCGTCATGATCGATGAGCTGCAGGTTTCCAACATTGCACTCATTCGCGAGGCGACGCTGGTGCCGAGTGCGGGCCTAACGGTTTTGACTGGCGAGACCGGTGCCGGCAAGACCGCGCTGCTCTCGGCGCTCAAGCTTATTTTGGGCGAACGCGCGGATTCGTCGACGGTACGCGAGGGAGAGGCACTTGCCAGCGTCGAGGCGCGCCTGTTCGACGGTCCGCACGACACGGAGGGGTTCACCGTACAGCGTAGCCTTTCTGCCGAGGGCCGCAGCCGCGTAAAAATTGACGGCCGCATCGCCAGCGTGCGTGAGCTTTCGGAGCGCGTCGGCGTGATGATGGATCTTTGCGGTCAGCACGAGCACCAGCGCCTCCTCGATCCGGCGCATCACGTTGCCATGGTCGATGCCTGGGCTGGGCGCGCAGCGCTTGAGGCGCTCGACAAGTATCGCGCCTGTTTTAAGGCTTCGCGTGTCGCCGCCAAGGAGCTTCGCCGTGTGGAGGAAGCCTCACGCGCGCAGGGGAGTCGCGTCGAGGAGGCGCGCTTCGCCCTGGAGCGTATCGCCGAGGTCGACCCCAAGCCGGGTGAGTATGAGGAACTCGAGGAACTGCTGCCGCGCTCCGAACATGCCGAGGTACTGGTTGCCACAGCTAACGATGCCCATGCATCGCTTGCCGCCGAAGGTGGAGCGCTCGATGCCGTGAACAGCGCCGTGGCAGAGCTTTCCCGTATGGCTACCGTCGATCGCAAACTGGGCGACATTGCCGATGCGCTTACGGATGCCTGCATCTCCCTTGAGGATAGCGCGAACGAGCTTCGTGCCTATCGCGATGGCGTCGCCTTCGACCCGCGCGAGCTCGCTCGCATGCGTGAGCGGTATTCCGACCTCAAGGGCCTGTTGCGTCAGTGGGGTCCCACCATGGACGATGTTTTTGCCATGCGCGATCGCTCGCAAGAGCTGCTGTCCCTGGTCGATGATGGCGATGAGCAGATCAAAAAGGCGCGTGAGGCACTCGGGAGCGCCGAGCGCGAGCTGTTCGCTGCCGCCAAGGCGCTTAAGCGCGCTCGCAATACGGCGGCCCCGCGCTTCTGCCACGAGGTTGGTCGTCAGATGGCACGCTTGGAGATGGGCGGCGCCGAGCTCGTTTGGGAGTCGCGTGATCTTCCGCGCGCCGAGTGGACGCCGGCGGGTCCTTCGAGCTACGAGCTTTTGTATCGCAGCGGTGCTGGCTTGACGCCGCGACCCCTGCGCCGCATTGCGTCGGGCGGCGAGCTCAGCCGCGTTATGCTGGCGAGCAAGGTGGTCTTGGGTAATGCGGACGGTGTCGATACGCTGGTGTTTGACGAGGTCGATGCCGGTGTCGGCGGCTCCACGGCTCGTGCTCTTGCTGGTGTGCTGGCCGATCTTGCCGCGACGCATCAGGTGATAGTCGTTACGCACCTGGCGCAGGTCGCCGTTATGGCCGATAAGCACTACGTGGTGAGCAAGGAACCCGGCGATGTTCCCCAGACGCATCTGGACGAGGTGACGGGAGACGCCCGTACCGCAGAGATCGCCCGAATGCTGAGCGGCGATCAGTCCGAGGCAAGCTTGGCCCACGCAAAGCAGATGCTCGAAGAAGCTCGAGGCTAAGTTGTATCAGCGGTGTTGGTGGGACAAAATAGACTGAAATTTTTGTCCCACTACGCGTTTTACTCAACGACCTTGTCCGGCTGGATGAGCTCCTCGTAGTAGCTGATATGTTCGCGAGCGTCTTCAATCTCGGGCAGCAGGAAGTTGTAGATAACTTCGATAATCATCGTGGCGCTGATCTTGGAGAATGCAAAGTCGCCCGTCGTCAGCAGCGCCTCGTGGTTGACGGTATTAAAAGTGTAGTCTGCCAGGCGCGCGAGTGGAGACTTGCTGTCGCTGCTGATGACGACTACGGTTGCACCGCAGTCGCGAGCAGCTTTTGCCATGCGATTCAGCCGGCGCGATTTGCCGGAGTTTGAGATGAGCACGATGACGTCGCCGGGGCGTAGCGTGAGCGCAAACCCGATCGAGGTCTCGCTGATGGTGCTCGCCATGCAGCGCAGGCCCAGCTGCGAAAACTTAAACGTCGCATCGAGCGCGACCGCGTTCGTATTGCCCACAGCCGCAAACTCAATAACCCCTGCATGCTTAAGGGCATGCACAACAGCCGCCAACGTATCGTGGTCGATCCCGTCGATGGTCGCATTAAGCTCGCTCACCTTGGCAGCCAGGATGTTCTTAAGGCTCTGCTCCATATTGTCGAGCGAGACTTCGTCAGTCAGGCCCTCGTTGCGCTGGCTTTCCAAATCCCTCGCCAACGAAAACTGAAAGCTGCGGAAGCTGCCAAAGCCAAGCTTGCGGCAGAAGCGCGAAACGGTCGCCTCGGACGTGGCGGCGGCGCGCGAGAGCTGAGCCGCCGTGAGGCGTGGCGCCTCGGACTGGTGCTCCAATATATAGTCGACAATGCGCTGCTCGGACTCGCTGTATCCCTGATGGGTACTAATGAGGGAAAGTGCGCTCTTGCTACTATCGGTCATGGATGGCTCCTGGTTGGCATGAAAATCGGAATCGTTTTGTAATGTCATAGTATAGGGGGATTTTCAATAACAAGATACACCTTGCCGTTTCAAGTGTTGATGGTAAACTTTCACCTACCGTTTACGGTTATGAAAGAACCTTTCACCGGAGAATTGCGCCTTGTCTCTTCTCACGCGGACGGTAGGTTGGTATCTTTCAGTTGTGGAAAAGCGCGCAAGGACGCGCGTGTAGGGGAGCGCCTGCGGGCGCAAAACTTAAAAAGGAGGGACACATGGCTAAGTTTGACATCATCGCCGCCACCGGTTGCCCGACCGGCATCGCGCACACCTTCATGGCGAAGGAGGCGCTGGAGAAGGCAGCTGCCGAGCGAGGTCTGACCATTAAGGTCGAGACCCATGGCCAGGTCGGTGTCGAGAACGAGCTCACCAAGAGCGAGATCGCCGGTGCCAAGGCCGTCGTCGTCGCAGCCGATAAGGATGTCCAGGCTGAGCGTTTCGCCGGCAAGCCCATGGTTTCCGTCGGTGTTTCCAAGGCCCTGTCCGTTGAGGCCGCCGGTAAGCTGATTGACCGCGCGCTCGCCGCCAAGGGCGACAGCACGGTTGCAGTCGCTGCCGATGTCGAGGACGAGACCGAGGAGAAGGAGTCCATCGGCCACGTCATCTACAAGCACCTTATGAACGGTGTCAGCCATATGCTGGTCTTCGTCGTTGCCGGTGGTGTCCTGACCGCCGTCTCGTTCCTGTGGGGCATTACGTCCTTCGATTCGACGGCGTCTGACTACAACAGCTTTGCTGCGATGCTGAAGATCATCGGCGGCATCGCCATGAACCTCATGGTTCCGGTGCTTTCCGCCTACATCGCCGAATCCATCGGCAAGCGCCCGGCGCTCGTCCCCGGTTTTGTTGCCGGTATGATCGCCATCCAGGGCCTGCCTGTTAACGCCGAGACCGGCATGATCGACGCCGGTGGCGCCGGCGTGGGCTTCGGCTTCCTGGGCGGCATCGTCGGCGGCTTCCTCGCCGGCTATGTCATCCTGCTGCTCGAGAAGGTCTTTGCCGGTCTGCCCAAGAACCTAGACGGCCTCAAGGCCATCTTCCTGTACCCGCTGTTCTCGACGGCTATCGTCGGCCTGGTCATGCTCGGCATTTCGGGCCCCATGGCTGCCATCAACACCGCCATGATGGACTTCCTCAAGGGCCTGTCCGCCTCTGGCGCCGTTGTCCTGGGTCTTGCCATCGGCTGCATGTGCGCCTTTGACATGGGTGGCCCGGTCAACAAGGCTGCTTACGTCACCGGTACTGCTATGCTCACCGAGGCACTGGCTGCCGGCGTTGGCACCGATACCTACAACTTCGGCACCAACTTCATGGCTGCCGTCTCTGCCGCCTGCATCGTTCCGCCGCTGATCACTACCTTCGCTGTCGTTGTCGGCAAGAAGTACTTCAGCCAGGAGGATCACGACGCCGGTATCGTCAACCTCATTCTTGGTTGCACCCACATCACCGAGGGCGCCATTCCGTTCATGACCAAGAACATCTGGCCGGTCATGCCCATCATGATGCTCGGTTCCTCCATCGCCTCGATCCTGACCATTATGTTCAACGTCCATGATCCGGCGCCCCACGGTGGCTTCCTGGTCCTGCCCGTTGTCGAGAACGGTCCGCTGTGGGTCCTCGCGATCCTCATCGGCGCTGTGGTCGGTGGCATCCTGTTCGTGGCCTTCAAGAAGTACGACTTCGAGAAGAATCATAAGTCCGCTCCTGTAGTCAAGCCGGTTGAGGCTTCCAAGGCCGCTGCCGTTGAGGCCCCTAAGGCCGAGGCTGCCGACTTCGTGAAGGTTGAGAATGTCTTTGTCGCCGAGGACTTCGCTTCTCGTGACGAGGCTCTGAGCTTCGTTTCCAACCAGGCTGTCAAGGCCGGTATCGCCAGCGACGCCGACGCTGTGATGAACGCCTTCCTGGCCCGCGAGGCCGAGGGCACCACGGGCATGATGGAGGGCTTCGCCATTCCGCATGCCAAGTCCGACGCCATTACCGAGGCTGCCGTCATCGTCGTCAAGGACGAATCCGGCGTGACCGGTTGGGACACCATGGACGGTGCTCCCGTCAACGTGGCTATCGCCCTGCTCATCCCTGGTGCCCAGGCCGGCACTACGCACCTCAAGATCCTGTCCAAGGTCGCCGAGGCGCTCATGGACGAGGACTTCCGTGCCACCGTCAAGGGTTCCACCGACGCCGCCGAGATCGCCAAGACGATCAACGCCCGCCTGGTCTAATTCCGCAGTACGCGAATAACATCGCCCCCTGTAACAAAGGCGAGGACTCCCTACGGGTCCTCGCCTTTTTTCATACCACCCGGCACTCAGGGACGTTCCTTTCCTGCCGGCACCCCGGGACACTCCTTAGTCCCCGACAGGGCATAAATAGCCCTCATCGACTGAATCACCCACGCGAACAATAATTCAGCCAGAATTCCTTTTGCACGATATTTCTTGGACGGAAGCATGTTCCCGCAGCTCGCCTGCCGGGCGGGGCGGTTAAGTTTGTCGCGAGTTCCGCACG
>UQPJ01000065.1:0-12598 GCA_900543015.1 uncultured Collinsella sp. | reverse complement strand
CCCCCATCCACAGCAGGTCGTGGTTGCCCCACTGGATGTCGAGTGAATGGTAGGTGAGCAGACGGTCCATAATCTTGGCCGCGCCACCGCCGCGGTCGAAGATGTCGCCCACCAGGTGCAGGTGGTCGACGGCCAGGCGCTTGATGAGCGAGGCGAGCGACTCGATAAAGTCGTCGGCGCTTGCGGTCTCCAGGATGGACTCCACGATGCGCTCGTGATAGCGCACACGATAGTTGTTCTCATCCGGATGCGTGTGTAGCAACTCGTCGATGATGTAGGCGTAATCGCGTGGGATGGCCTTACGAACCTTGGAGCGGGTGTAGCGGCTTGAAAGCGAACGAGCGACCATGATGAGCTGGTCAAGCATCGTTTTGTACCAGGTGGGCGAATCCTCGCGCTGGCTGCGGACCAGCTCGATCTTCTCGTGCGGGTAGTAGATGAGCGTGCACAGCTCGCCCTTTTCGTCAAAGGTGAGCGTGTCGCCAAAAATCTCGTCGACATGCTCGCGCACGACGCCCGAGCAGTTGTTGAGGATGTGCATAAAGGCCTCGTACTCGCCATGCACGTCGCTCATAAAATGCTCGGTGCCTTTGGGCAGGTTGAGGATGGCTGAGAGATTGATGATCTCGGTAAACGCGGATTGCTCGGTGGGGAACTGTCTCGACAGCAGGCGCAGATACTTAAAGTCTTGCGGGTTGCGATCGAATGCGACCATGAAACACCTTCCGATGGAGCTGGTAAAACTGATAAACAGCGTCAAACGTTTATCAGTATGCGCCGCTTTTGTTTCGATTTTGCGCCAGCGGCTGAATTGTCGGCTGAACGGTTTGGTAAATCGATTTAGTTGAGGTAGATATGGCGGTTGAGTGGAGACGACGGAGGGTGTTTTCTCAGATATTAATGCGTGGGGCCGGTGGAGACGATGGTGGTAAAGATGTTCGCTATTTTTGGTTCGATTTGGTAAATAGTGGACATATGTACCGTATGTAGGCTCACTGTGCGATAATTTGCGCAGCAATGAGTAAGGAGCCTCATATGAGTGATTTTGTCCTGACCTGTGAATCCGCCGCCGATCGAACCCGTGAGTTCTTTGCGTCGCGCAATATCCCTGTCGTGTGTTTTCATTACGAGATCGACGATGTTGTCTATACGGACGATCTGTATCAGTCGATTACGCCGGACAAGTTTTTTGCCCAGATTGCCGCGGGCGCCATGCCCAAGACGTCTCAGGTGAGCGTGGGTGAGTACGAGGAGTTTTGGGAGCCGTTTGTTGCCGAGGGTAAAGACGTGCTGCACCTGACGTTGTCATCGGGTATTTCGGGCACGTATGGATCGGCCTGCGTTGCGGCGCAGATGCTCGCGGATCGCTATCCCCAGGGCGGCAAGGTGCGCGTCATCGATTCGCTGGCGGCGTCTTCGGGCTTTGGCCTGCTGGCGGGATGTGCCGCCGACGTTCGCGATAGCGGCGCTTCGCTCGACGAGACGGCTTCATGGATCGAGGAGCACAAGCTCAACCTGCACCACTGGTTCTTCTCGACCGATCTGTCGAGCTACCTGCGCGGCGGTCGCATTTCGGCTGCGAGCGCGATTATCGGCACGGCGCTTAAGATTTGCCCACTTATGACGGTCGATTGCGAAGGTAAGCTGTCGCCACGTGAGAAGATTCGCACTAAGAAGCGCGCGATTTCCGAGATGGCTAAGACCATGATGGCACACGTGCAGGACGGTGCGGATTATTCGGGTAAGTGCATCATGTCGCACTCGGCGTGCCGCGAGGATGCCGAGGCCGTTGCGGTGCTGATTGAGGAACAGGTTCCGCAGCTTAAAGGCAAGATTGAGATCAATAACATCGGTACTCTGATCGGTTCACACACCGGACCTGGTACGGTGGCGCTCTTCTTTATGGGCGACAAGCGCGTGGATTAATTTGCCCCATCACATCGCTGCATGATTGCCCAAACGAAAACGGCCCGCCTCACGTTTGTGGGGCGGGCCAAGATGTTTTGCTAGCGTTTCTTTCCTCGGAAGAAAAAGCCGTGCAGCGAGGGCTTGAGCCCGCGGTTGGCGCGACGCTCCTCGACGCGCTCGTGGATCGAGGCGACGCGCTCGATGACTTCGTCGGGAATCGGCACGTCGGGATTCATGTTCTCGACCTGGCTGACCTCGGCGGCGGAGACCTGGTCGATAATGGGCACATCGTCGTGCGAGATGACAGGTGTGGCGTCTTCCTTCATCTTGCGATAACGCTGCATCATGTCGGTCTGTAGCTGCTGGGCCGAAGGCGGCGTCCAGATGATGGCGTTGGCGCCGGCGGCGATGGTTTCACGGATGCTCTCTGGCGTCTTGCCGCCCGGCGCGATGAGCGGCAGGTTGGGATAGTGCTTGCGCAGCTCGCGTAGGACCTGGGGCGTGTTCTTGCCGGCGGCGATGTTGAGAATCTTGGCTCCAGCGCGCACCTTGGCGTGGGCATCGTCGTCGCAGCGAACGACCGTAGCGATGACGGGGATGTCGGCGATGTTGGTGATGTGCTCGACCATCTCGGCGGTGGCGGGGGAGTTGACCACGCAGCCCGCCGCGCCCTGCATCTCGGAGACGGCTGCCATCTGAACGGAGCGCTTGCCGGTGGTGGTGCCACCGCCCACGCCTACGAAGACCGGGCACTCGGCGACGGTCAGCAGCGCTTGCGTAATGGCGGGCTGCGGCGTGAAAGGGTAGACCGCAAAGACGGCATCGGCGTTGGAGTTGCGGATAACCGCGACATCGGTGGTGTAAATGAGCGACTTGATGCGGCGGCCAAAGAGCGTGAAGCCGCTGGCCTCCTCGATCTCGTCGGGCATGCGAAGGGCAGCCTTGCGCAGGCGTCCGTCGATGGGCAGCGGCTCCATGGGAAGCAGTCCGTTGGGGGTCACGGCTACCTGGGGCTCGGTGAACTCGTCTGCGAGCTCGACCTCGGAGAAATCGACCGAGGCGACGATGTCTTCGTGAACCTCGGCGGGCACATCGATGGGAGCTTGGTCGTTTGCCGCGGCAGGCGTGTCGAAGGAACTGGTGCCGACGAAGGCGTCGACGCGCTCGTTTAGATCGTTGAGGGTATCCATGGAGGCTCGATTCTATGTGATGACGGCCGGCAGGGTACCGGCAGCGTTGTGCTTGCTAAATCGTTTGACGAGTTGATTTTTCCCCGCCGCGCCATCCGTTAGACCGAAGGGCCGGCGAACGTGAAGGAGCTGTGGTGGCGGGTATTGAGGTGCTATCTTGAATGTCCCGTTTAAAAGAGAGGTGACGCGGTATGGAATTGACAGCAATGTTTAGCTCGATTGGCCTGTGCGTGGGCGCAATCGTTGCCGCCGCGGTCATCTACTTTGTGGTCACGGCCATTAAGGGCAAAAGGGCCGAACGCAAGGAGCGCGCGACGCTTAAACAGCATCGCGACCAGCAGAGCAAACGCGCACGGAGATAGCTTGTTGAGTTTTGGATCCGTGCGCTAGCTGCGTTTTCGGATCAGGGCAATGTAGAAGCCCTCAAAGTCGCGGCTAGGCGGAATGGTGAGCGTGCCGGACAGGCCGTTGGCGATGGCCGATACCTGACCCGCGGCAATGGCCTCGGTCAGGGCGTTGGACTCGATGCGCGGCTCCTCGCCAGCTTCCTGGGCGCGGCGTGCCTCACTTTCGCTTGGCGTGCCGTCGAGGGGGATGAGCTCGCAGTCCATATGCTTGTCGAGGGCCTCTTGCAGGGCGTCCTCGTTTTCCTGCGGCAAGATCGAACAAGTCGAATAGACGAGCGTGCCGCCCGGTTTGAGGGCTCCCATGGCGCGGTCCAGAAGCGCACGCTGCGAGCGGGCGCATTTGACGAGCAGCTGCTCGGTCAGGCCGCGCAGGCTTTTCTCGTTGCCGCTGATAACGGTGCCCGTGCCGGTGCAGGGAGCGTCGAGCAGGATGCGGTCAAAGCGGAAGAACTCGTCGAGCTCGCGTGCGTCGGTGCGCATGACGGGCACGTTTTTTGCGCCTTGGCGGTGGAGGTTGGCTTCGAGCTTCTCGGCGCGGGGAATGCTCATCTCGCAGGCGGTAAGGTGCGCCTGCCCCTGCGTGAGGGCGGCGATCTGCGTCGTCTTGCCGCCAGGGGCTGCGCACATGTCCAGGATGTCCTCGCCTGCCTGAGCGCCCAGCACCAAAGGAGGCATCATGGACGACAAGCTCTGCAGGTAGATCTTGCCGTCGCGGTAGATGTCGAGGTCCCACAGGTCGGAAACCTGGGCGTCGGGCAGGATGAAGGCGTCTGGGTACCAGGCGACGGGGTTGTGGGCGATGCCGGCGGCATCGAGCGCCGCAGCGATGTCCTCGGCGGTCGCCCTGAGCGTGTTGGCGCGCAGCGTGACCGGGCGTGTGGCTGCAGCACCGAAGCCCTCGATCATGAGCTCGGCATCGGCGGGCGCATAGGCGCCGGCGATCGTGTCGACCATAAAGCGCGGCAGGTCGGCGGCGGAGTGTTGGGCGGCAAGCTGGTCGGAAAGCTCGGTGGCGGCAAACTGCCTGAGCTTGAGCTCGGCCTTGACCTGCTTTTTCTGCTTACGACGACGCGGCTTGGACATCCGTCTTTCCTTCCCATTCCATTACATGTCGAGTGTTTAGTACTGGCTCTCGTGCTTGCTAAAGAAGTCGAAGCGCGGGGGTAGCGGCTTCACGCGGTGCTCGCCGGGCTTCTCGCCCAGGCTCTCCACAAACTCATCCGTGGAGGCGAAGATGTTATCCCAGCTAAAGAAGGCGACCGGGTCAACGTCGAAGTACTCGCAGATGAGCTCGCAGCCGGCAGGGACGATGCCGTGCATCAGGACGGTCGCCACGCGCAGCTCGGTAAAGGCGTCGACGAGGGCCTGCGTCATTGCGGCGTTTGCCGGCTCGCCCTCGAGCTTGTTGGCGGCCTTAGAGGCGTCGCTCCAGCGCTTGTTGGCGGCACGCAGGTAGTCGTCGCACACGGCGAGCGCGCGGTGCGTCTCGAACTTGTACATGGCTTGCTCAAAGGCGAGAGCTGCCTGCTCGGCGGCTTCGACCACGGTGTCAGAAGCGGCACCGGCGGGGATGCAGCCGTTGCGGTAGGGGCTCTCGTCGCCCTCCTTGATGGCGACGCCGTAGAAGCAGCTGCGGGCCAGGCGGTTGAAGACGCCGGTCAAAAGGGCGCTCTCCTTAAGGGCCGGATCGATAACGCGCTTGTCGTCGCAGGCACGCACCTCGTTGCCGTCCTTGTCCTTGCCGGTCACACGCGTGTCGTATGCCTTGGGGCTAAAGCTCACCGGCTTCTCGGATAGGCCGAGCGACAGCCAGTGCGCGCGCATCTGCTCGCAGGTGTAGTGGTTGAGCAGGTCGTCTGCCGGCGGGGGAGGGGTCTGCGAGGACGAGCTCGCCTTTTTGCCCATGTAGAGCAGGTGATAGCAGGCGCTGACGGTGCTCTGCGTAAGGTCCCAACCCAGGGCCTCCCACATGGCGGTTTGCGCGATGCAGTAGAAATAGATGTTGTCCTGACCGATGAACTGGTAGATCTGCGCGTCGTCCGAGCACCACCAGTCGCGCCAGTCGAGCGAGCTGTGCTGGTAGGTGGGCGCGGGGACCTGCGTGGAATCGGCGGCGGGCTCGCCCATGAGGGCGGCATCCTGGGCGGCGACGCCCTCGGTCACGCCGGCGGCCTTGGCATCGCGTGCGAGCACGGTACGCGTATAGCTGATGGGCGCCCACAGGCTCTCGGGCCAGCACCAGCAAGTGACGTCGTTCACGCCGTCGACCTCGGACACCGGAACGCCCCAGTCGATGTTGCCGGTGATGCGAAAGGGCACGAGCGCCTTGCCGCTGCGGAAGCGCACGCCGCCGTTGGCGAGCACCGCGTGGGCATCGTCGCGCTCCTTCCAGCTGGGGAAGGTGACGGTAAAGCTGCTCTTGTTGCCCTCGGGCTCCAGCACGGTGTGCTCGGGGAGCTGATCCTCGACGGCATCGAAGGCCTCGCGGAACTTGTTTTGGATGTAGAGCTGTGCCGGCAGCAGCCACTCCTCCATGGTCTTGGAGACCACGGAGCGAACCTGCGGGTTCTGGGCGAGCTTGGCGGTATAGGTCTTCATAAAGTCGAGGTAGGCGGGTAGGTCGAAGTAGAGGTTGTCGACCGGGCGCAGCTCGGGCACCTCGCCGGTGAGCTGGCTCTTGGGTGCGATGAGCTCTTCGGGCTCAAACTGGTGGCCCAGATCGCACTCGTCGGCATAAGCCTTCTCGGACTTGCAGCCCTGGATGGGGCAGCGGCCGATCACCTGACGGCCGTTGAGGAACGTGCCGGCCTTGGCATCGTAGAACTGCAGCGTGGAGCGCTTGGAGATGGTGCCCTGCTCGTGCAGGCGCTCGATAATCTCGGCGGTAACCTCGTTGTGAATCTGCGCAGCTGGCTCAAGGCCTGAGCCGCCGTAGATGTCGCAGCTGATGTTGTAGTTGTTGAGGGTCGCGGCCTGTCGGGAGTGATTGGACTCGACATACTCGCCGATGGACTTATCGTAGCCTTCGTTCTCCTTGAGCTTGCGGTAGCTCTCCATGATGGGCGAGCCGTAGCAGTCGGTGCCCGAGGTGAAGATGACGTTCTCGCGGCCCAGGCGGTCGCGCAGGAAACGGGCGAAGAAGTCGGCCGGGACAAAGACGCCGCCAACGTGGCCAAAGTGAAGGCCCTTGTTGCCGTAGGGCTCGCCGGCGGTAACGATGGCGCGGCGCGGCCAGCTGGGACGGTCGTTCATGGAGTATTTGGATGCCATGGGACTCCTTCGCATATGGTGAGAGCGCGGCCGGGCGCGGGGCTCGGCGGCGCGGTGGTCAATTCGTGCATATCGTTCGACATTATCGCACATGCGGACGGGTACGTGGCAGGGGCGCTATCCTAAGATGCTATGAATGAGATTTCCAACATACATGCGTTTGAAGACGAGGATTTTCTGCACGCTTGCTTCGTGTGGGGGATGGTCGTAGTCGGCGTGTTTGCCGTGTGCCTGGTGCCGGTGTTTATGCTGCTGGGCGGGCCTGCGGATCTGGATGCGGCCGACGCGGGCGGCTGGACCACCGTCGTGGGCTGGATGGTCGGTGTGGTTGCGGTTTCTGCAGCGTCGTTTGCCGTGCACGAGCTGGTGCATGCGGTGTTTTTTAAGCTGCTGGCGCCTGCCGGTGCGCACGTGACTTTTGGGGCGAATCGCGAGACTGCGATGATCTATGCCTGCGCCGAGGGCGTGGTGTATTCGCGTGCTCGGTACATGGCCATTTGCCTGGCGCCGACGGTTGTTGTGACGACAGCGTTTGCCCTGGGGTTTGCGTTTTCGGGCTATCCGCTGCTGTGCTATCTGGCGGCCGGCTTGCATTTGTCGGGCTGTGTAGGCGACTGGTATTACGTGTGGACCATTTTGCGCGACCGCCGCATTGTCGCCTGCGAGGATACGTCCTTTGGCGTGCGCTTTTTTGGGTGAGGAGATGTCGATGAAGTCGTTGTTGCTGCATGCGTGCTGTGCACCATGCTCGCTTGAGCCGGTTCGCCTGCTGCGCGAGGAGGGGTTTGAGCCCACGATTTGCTGGACCAACCCCAATATTCAACCGCGCGATGAATGGCAGCGCCGCTTGGACGAGCTGCGCCGGTGGTGTGCCGATGGCGACATCGAGCTCATCGAGGCAGGGGAGGACCGCGATCGCTGGGAGACCGGCGTGGCACCGCTGGGTGTCGATCGGCCTCGTCGCTGTCGCGCGTGCTATGCCCTGCGCTTGGCCGAGGCGTGCCGCGTGGCCCAGGAGCGCGGGTTTGAGTTTGTGGGCACGACGCTCGCCGTCTCGCCGTACCAGCTGTTCGATACCTGCAATGACGTGCTTGAGCGCTTGGCGGCGGCACACGGGCTCACCCCGGTGATTCGCGATTTTCGCCCGTATTACCCCGAGGCGACACGTCGTTCGCGCGAGCTTGGCATGTATCGGCAGAACTACTGTGGTTGCCGCTTCTCGGCTGTCGAGGCGGCCATGGACCGCGCCCGCATCCGCGACGAGCGCAAAGCCGCCAAAAAGTAGTTCACTTGGGACGTCAGCCTGCTAGGATGTAGAGCGGACTTTAGCTATATAAGGAGAATCCGACGTGTCTATGCGTACCGATGATTTTGACTATAACCTGCCCGAAGAGCTCATCGCCCAGGCGCCTGCCGAGCCGCGCGACTCCTGCCGCCTGCTGGTGGTTGATCGCAAAGGCTCCGAGACAGGAACGCCGCTAGAGCATGGCGGTACCGTTGAGCACCGCATCTTCCGCGACATCATCGACTATATCGAGCCGGGCGATGTGCTCGTCATCAACCAGACGCGCGTGATGCCGGCCCGTCTTATCGGTCGCAAGGCTGGCTCGGGCGGTGTGGTCGAGACGCTGCTGCTCAAGCGCCGCGAGGATGTTGACCCGCTGGGTCACGTTTGGGAGTGCCTGGTCAAGCCGGGCAAGCGCCTGAAGCCCGGTGCTCAGATTGAGTATCGCGCCGGTGGCGCCCATGCGCCCGAGGGGGCTCCCGTGGTGCTGATGGCCGAGGTCATCGACTTTGTCACCGATAGCCGCGGCGGTCGTCTGGTGCGTTTTGAGCCGGCCGGTTGCAATGCCGCCGGTGACCCGCGCACGCTCGACGAGGCCATCCATGCTGCCGGCCACGTGCCGCTGCCGCCTTACATTACCGATTACGAGGGCGATCCCGAGAAGTACCAGACCGTCTACGCCATGAAGGAGGAGCACTCGGCTGCCGCTCCTACGGCGGGTCTGCATTTTACGCCCGAGCTTATGGCCGCTATCGAGGCCAAGGGTGCGAAGTTTGCCGCCGTCGAGCTCGAGGTGGGTATCGATACCTTCCGTCTGGTGGAGGAGGACGACCCCACACAGCACGTGATGCACACCGAGCGCTACCACGTGTCGCAGGAGGTTGTCGACGCCGTGCATAAGGCTAAGGCCGAGGGGCATCGCGTGATTGCTGTCGGTACCACCGCAGTGCGCTCGCTCGAGAGCGCCTTTGACGCTGAGGCACCGGTGTCCGATCCGGCCGTGACGGCGCGCTATTTTGAGGACCGCGAGGACGGGGCCGATACACTTGGCCGCGGTGACATCGTGGTGCGCGAGAACGCCACGACGCAGCTCTACCTTATGCCCGGCTCGACCTATCACGTGGTCGACGCGCTGATCACAAACTTCCACGTGCCGCGCTCCACGCTCATGATGCTCGTGAGCGCGCTTGCCACCCGCGACCAGATCATGGATGCCTACGCCGCCGCCATCGAGGAGCGCTACCGCTTCTTCAGCTTTGGCGACGCGATGCTCATTCTTTAAGTTACGCGGTTCTACGAACCGCGTAACCACTTGACGCTGCAAACGCCCCTAAGCGGCAATCTGACGTTCAATCGTCGGGCATGACCAGAAGGTCAATGCCCTCCTCTTTCACGTCACCTTGCTCGCTTAGGGGCGTTTTCGCTGACTTTGCCAAAGCATCGGCAGGTACTCATTGGGGACGTACTTAAATGAGTGCCCGCAGAATGAGAGTGGATAATCTCCCGTTTTTGGCTTGTTTGTGGGCTCAAAGTGGGAGATTATCCACTCTCGTCATTGGGCTAGTCGTTGGGGACGTTCTTGTTTGACTAGTCGTTTAAGAATGTCCCCAATGACTACTTGCTTGGCAGCTGGCTTACTTGCTCGCGAACAGCCAGATTAGGATGATCACGAGGACTACGGCGACAATGCAGACGATGGCGCCGGTGAATTTGATGCGTGAGTCGCGGGTGCGCTCTCGTACGTCATCCTCGGTAGCCTCGAGCTGGGCCACTTCGCGCTCGGTTTCGGCGTGTTCGGCTTTGTCTCGGGCCAAGGATCCTGCAAGCGACTCAGTGATCTCTGGGTGGTCGTGCACCTCGGTCGCCTGTTCGATGATCGACTGTGCATGTGCGGCATCTGCTTGGGCGTTGGCGATGGTCTGCTCCTGGTCGCGGCGTGCCTTGTCCTCCGCGGCGATCTTCTCGCGCAGTTCGCGCTGACGAGTCGCGGCGGCAGTCTTCGCCGTCTGCAACTCGTCGCGCGCGGCATCGGCTTCGGTCGTCACGGCTTGGTGCGCGCGTTTTGCGTCGGCGATAGGGGCTTGAGCCTGCTCGACGGCCTGCTCGGCTGCGGCAAGTGAATGCTCAAGGTCGGCGGTGATGCGCGGGACATCTTCTTCGGCTTTACGCAGGGCATCTGCCGTGTCGGAAATCTGCATCGAGAGCTCGCTGGTGCGCACCGTATAGTTGGCGGGATTTGCCGAGGGATTGCGTTGCAGCTCGGCATACTCATGACGCAGCGTCTCGAGCTGGGCGCGCGTGGCGTCGACGGTTTGTTGTGCGGCGGCAATGCCGGTGTCTCGCTCTGCCTTCACCTTGTCGCGGATGCGCTTGGAATCCTCAAGACGTCGAACGAGGCGGTTGCCGGTCTCGCGCGAGCTCGCCTCGCGGGCCTCCACGGCATCGAGCGCGGCCTTCAGACGGAGCTCAGTCGCGTCATCCTCTGTCTTCATTTGTTCGAGCTGACCCTTGAGCTTTGTCGCTTTGGAGGCGTGGGCATCACGGTCAATCTCGGGGGCCGCTGCAGTCTTTTGGGCCGTGGCAATCGCCTGGCGCTGGTCGGCGACGATCTGGTCGTAGCGGCCTGCGATATCCTGGCGCGTCTCGAGTTCCTCGGCCTGATCGGCAATGCGCTGCTCAAGTTCGGCCAGGTGGGCGCGGGCATCGGCAAGTGCCTTTTTCGCGGCGTTCATCTCGCGCATGGCCGAGGCGCCCTGGGCGATAAAGGTGCCCACGGCGTTCGCAGTGTTCGAGACAGCGGTCCCCAGATCGCGGCTCGCGGCGGGGGAGTGCGGGGCAGTCGGGCGAGCGGTGTCGGCAGCGTCCGTATCGGCAGCCTGCGGCGCGGCGATATTGCCGGTACCGCCCTCGATCACAGAAAAGCCTGCTGCGTGCGGGTCGACCGCATCGGCGCCAATCGTGGGATGCTCGAGCTGCAGAAACGAGGGCATGGTGCTGCCCTGGTCGGCAACCGGAGTCTCGCCGGGTACGAATGTCGAGGCTGCCTCGGCGGCCTCCTCTTCCTCGGCGTCAACGTCAGCGTCGGCCACGGCGTCTTTCATCGCTTTGACGGCATCCATCATGGAGTCCATGACGGCGTCGAGCTCTTCTTCCGAAGAAACCTCGATGGGGCCCGCAGCTTGCGGAGCGGCATCCTGTACGGGGTCGTCGTCCTGAGCGGGCGCATCGTCGTTTTGCTCGTCTGCATCTTCGGCGCCAGGGGTTTCCGCCGTAGCGCTTTCGTCCAAGATGGGGTCGTCGAGGTCAATATCATCGCAGGTCACAGCGTCGGCATCTGCAGTGACGTCTGCGGAATCATCAATATGCTGTTGAGTCTGGGGGTCCAGCTCGTCTGTCATAGGTATGTGCTCCTCATCGTTGTTTGTCACCCTATGATAAAGTCTCGCGCCGACTTCCCGCGCGCCGCAGCAAAGTTTCAAAACGTGTTCGATGGCTCGCGTCGATAGCAAAAACTCGCCCACTTTATCCAGTTTTAACTTGACAATCCCTTCGCCGAAAGACGTTATGCCGTTCGCCTGCCATGGGCTTTATTTTTCACTTGAACCCGCTAAAGTTGCATTTCAGCTTTTGGCGCGTGAAGTTGGATGCGCGCAGTCGACGGGCAGGCCCGTCGCGATTTGAAAGGACTTTGTATGGGACTTTTCACTGGTAAGACCGTGATCGTTACCGGCGGCGGCAAGGCCACGCTTAAGGACGGCTCCGCTGGTTCCATCGGCTACGGCATCGATATCGCTTTTGCCAAGGAGGGCGCAAACCTCGTCATCACCGGCCGCAACGTCGCCAAGCTCGAGGCCGCCAAGGAGTCTCTCGAGGCCGAGTACGGTGTCAAGGTTCTGCCTGTTCAGGCCGATGTTTCGGCTGGTCAGGACAACGAGGCCGTCGTCCAGAACGTCATCGACAAGGCTATTGAGGAGTTCGGCCGCATCGACGCCGTCGTCAACAATGCTCAGGCCAGCGCTTCGGGCGTGACCATCGCCGACCACACCATGGACCAGTTCAACCTCGCCATTTACTCCGGTCTGTATGCCACCTACCTGTACATGCAGAAGGCCTACCCGCACCTGAAGGAGACCAAGGGCTCCGTGGTCAACTTTGCTTCGGGCGCCGGCCTGTTTGGCAACTATGGCCAGTGCAGCTACGCCGCTGCCAAGGAGGGCATCCGCGGTCTGACCCGCGTTGCCGCCAACGAGTGGGGCAAGGACGGCATCAACGTCAATATCGTTTGCCCGCTTGCTTGGACCGCTGCGCTCGAGAACTTCCAGGATGCCTATCCCGAGGCGTTCAAGGCCAACGTCCACATGCCGCCGGCTGGCCACTACGGCGACGTCGAGAAGGAAATCGGCCGCGTTGTCGTTCAGCTCTGCGGTCCCGACTTTAAGTATATGAACGGCGAGACCGTCACCCTCGAGGGTGGCATGGGCCAGCGTCCGTAGGGGTTCCGGCGTTCTACCGAACGGCGGACCGGCCGACGCTGCGCG
>UQPJ01000064.1:0-12786 GCA_900543015.1 uncultured Collinsella sp. | reverse complement strand
ATATACGCGCCGGCAAAAAAGTCTGCTATACTCTTTCCCGCTGTCCCCATCGTCTAGCGGCCAAGGACGCCACCCTTTCAAGGTGGATATCGCGGGTTCGAATCCCGCTGGGGGCACCATTTGAATTGAAGAGCCCGTTACCCTCGCGGTGGCGGGCTTTTTGCTACCCATGTGCCGGGATTCGAACCCGCCAGGGTGCGGAGCTGAGGAAACGCGCAAGCGTTTTCCAGCGCAGCACGCAAGGAGCGAAGCGACGCGGCAGAAGCGGGCGGCGCCAGCCGCACGCGGACATCCCGCTGGGGGCACCATTTAAATCGAGAAGCCCGTTACCCTCGCGATGGCGGGCGTTTCGGTAGCAAAACGGACTCCAAAGCGTCCTTCGCAAAACAAAAACCGGGGCCCGCATGATGCGGACCCCGGCTCAATACCGTGACGATATGTCGGTTACGTTCTACACGTAGAACAGAATGTCGTCGTAGGTCGGGACCGGCCAGTAGTCGGCAGCCACGATCTCCTCCATGGCATCCACGGCGGCACGCAGCGCATCCATAGCGGGAACGACCTCGTGCGCATACACGTTGGCCTGCTCCTGACCATCGAGGGCCTCGGCCTTCTGATGCACGGCGTCGAGCGCCTTGATGGAGTCGTTGATGGTGGTGATGCCGTTGCAGAGCTTGTTGAGCGTGTTCTGCTCGCACTGCATGGCGGCATCGGCACCGGCGGCACGGATTGCCTCCAAGCCCTTGGCGACCTTGGTGGCATAGGCAGTGATGACCGGACGATAAGTACGACGCGCCTCGCGAATCATCGTGGTGGCCTCGATGTTCATAAGCTTGTTGTACTTCTCGAGCTTGCAGTCGTAGCGGCACTGGGCCTCGGCGCGGGTCAGGACACCCGTCTCCTCAAAGAGCGCAATGGCCTTATCGGAAACAAAGGCGGGCAGGGCGTCGGCCGTGGTCTTGTTGTTGGCAAGGCCGCGCTTCTCGGCCTCGATGGGCCACTCGTCGGAGTAACCGTCGCCGGAGAACAGGATGCGCTGGTGATCGGTCAACACCTTCTTGCAGTACTCGAGCGCGGCGTCCTGGAATTTGTCCTCGGGCGTACCCTCGAGTGCGTCGGCGAAGGACTTGAGCGACTTGGCCACGGCGGCATCGAGCACCAGGTTGGAATCGGAGACGTTCTGCTCGGAGCCGCAGGCACGGAACTCGAACTTGTTGCCGGTGAAAGCGAACGGGGAGGTGCGGTTGCGGTCGGTGTTGTCCTGCATCAGCTTGGGCAGGGTATCGGCGCCCAGGTCGAGCACGCCGCGTGTGGCATGGACGGAAGCCTTGCCATCGATGATCTTCTCGACGACCTCGGTAAGCTGGTCGCCCAGGAAGATAGACATAATCGCCGGAGGAGCCTCGTTGGCGCCCAGACGATGATCGTTGCCGGCCGAGGCAACGGAGGCACGCAGGAGCTCCTGATAGTTATCGACGGCCTCGATCACCGCGGTGAGGAAGACGATGAACTGCAGGTTGTCGAGCGGGGTGTCGCCCGGGTCGAGCAGGTTCTCGGACTCGGTGCCAAGCGACCAGTTGTTGTGCTTGCCCGAACCGTTGATGCCCTCGAACGGCTTCTCGTGCAGCAGGCAGACCAGATCGTGGCGGGAGGCGATGAGCTTCATCTTCTCCATCATGACCAGGTTCTGGTCGATGGCCTCGTTGACCTCGCCATAGACGGGGGCGAGCTCATGCTGGCAGGGAGCGACCTCGTTGTGCTTGGTCTTGGCAGGAATGCCAAGCGCCCACAGTTCATCGTCCAGGTCCTTCATATAGGACGAGACGGTGGGGCGGATAGCGCCAAAGTAGTGCTCCTCGAGCTCCTGGCCCTTGCAGGGAGCAGCGCCAAAGAGGGTGCGCCCGGTGATGACCAGGTCCCTGCGCTTGCGGTAAGCGTCCTTCTTGATCAGGAAGTACTCCTGCTCATCGCCCACGGAAGGAACGACCTTCTTGGGGGTCTTGCCAAACAGCGCCAAAACGCGCTTGGACTCACGCGAGAGTGCGGTCATGGAGCGCAGCAGCGGGGTCTTCTTGTCCAGGGCCTCGCCCGTGTAGGAGCAAAAAGCCGTGGGGATGCACAGGACATCGTCCTTAATGAATGCGGGGCTGGTGGGATCCCAAGCGGTGTAGCCACGGGCCTCGAAGGTGGCACGCAGGCCGCCATTGGGGAAGCTGGAGGCGTCCGGCTCGCCCTGGATGAGGTTCTTGCCCGTAAACTTGGTAATGGCGGTGCCGTCGTGGTTGGGCTCGAGGAAGCTATCGTGCTTCTCGGAAGTAATGCCCGAAAGCGGCTGGAACCAGTGCGCGTAGTGTGTAGCGCCCTTGGAGATGGCCCAGACCTTCATAGCGTGGGCAACAGCGTTGGCCACATCCAGGTCGAGCGGCTCACCGTCCTCGAGGGTTGCAGCAAGGCGCTTCCAAATGTCCTTGGGGAGGTAGTCCTTCATGACTTCCTCAGAGAACACCATGGTCCCGAAGCGGTCAGTAAGTTCGGCCATACGGAACTCCCTTCGTATCGGCACCGCGCGAGAAGCGGTGTTGATTACTAACGAACGAGTCATAGCTTAGACTCGCCGTGTTTCCGCAACATTACCGTTATGTTGCTGTCGCGAAACCAATCATTGAGGTTACCGCATCGCAGCGGTATTGCCACCCTTAACAGCCAATCAACTGTATAAATTGCAGACCTCTCCCCATGGTTTAAGGGTAGTCAATTTGGGATGGAGCTCTATTAACTGGTATTTCGCATCAGATACCAGTCTTTATAGTCCGTGCCTAGATTAGCCGCTCTGTTATAGATAAAGCCGATAGCAAGGCATCTTTGATTAGTATCCTCAAATAGCGAGTGAAACTCCACCGTGACACAGTGGTGCTGTAGAATCCTTACAACACATCACACTATTACGTATCTAAAGGAGCACGATATGCGCGTCGACGAGGTTTTTAAGCAGGCAGCATCCCAGGGCACCACGCCCGTTTCTTTTGAGATGTTCCCGCCCAAGGGCGAGCTTACCCTCGACACGGCTCGCAAGGTAGCAGGCAACCTGTGCAAGCTTTCGCCGAGCTTTGTCTCGGTCACTTGTTCCGCTGGCGGCTCGGGTAACGGTGCCACCACCGCCCCCATCGCGCATATGATTTCGAGCGAATTCGATACACCCTCGGTGGCACACCTTACCTGCGTTGGCCGCACACATGCCGATATCGCCGCCAAGATTGACGAGTATCGCTCGGCCGGCGTGGAAAACGTGCTGGCCCTGCGTGGCGATCTCCCTGCCGGCGCGACCGAGGACGACAAGCCCGCCTCCGACTACGCCTACGCCCGCGACCTCATCCCCGAGCTCGTCGACGCCGGCTTTTGCGTGGGTGCCGCAGCCTACCCCGAGGGCCACATTGCCTGCGAGGATCTCAACCTCTCGGTCGAGCACCTCAAGCAAAAACAGGACGCCGGCGCGAGCTTCTTTGTGACGCAGCTCTTCTTTGATAACGAGTGCTTCTATCGTTTTCGCGAGCTTGCCGACAAGGCCGGCATCACCGTGCCCATTACCGCAGGTATCATGCCGTTTATGGGCAAGTCGCAGATCAGCCGCATGGTCTTTATGTGCGGCGCGTCACTGCCCTCCCCCGTCATCAAGATTCTCGCCAAGTACGAGAACGACCCCGAGAGTCTGCAGGCAGCCGGTGTAGATTATGCCGCCCGTCAGCTTTGCGACCTTAAGGAGCACGGTGCCGCCGGTCTGCACCTGTACACTATGAACCGTCCTGCAATCGCCGCGACCATTATGGAGCGTCTGGGGTAATGGAAAAACCGCACATCGATACAACCGTTGTTGAAGTGCCGGCCGACCTTGCGTCGCCGGCGCTTTACCGTATCGACGCTGCCCACCACCCTCGTGTCGACCGTGCCGAGATGCTGCGGTATCTGGGCTACGGCGGCCAGCAGATTGAGCCCGAGCTGTCCCGACGAATTGAGCTTGTAGTCGAGCGCCTAGAGCTGGATATCGAGCCCCGCGGCGTGCGACGCGTGTTTGCCGTCGATGCCACGGGCGTCGACGAGCAGGGCGAGCCCTGCATCCGCTTGGTTGGCACCAATGTTAAGCTGCGGGGTCGTGATATCTATCGCCACCTTAAGGACGCCCGCCTTGCCGCACTCATGGCATGCACCCTCGGCATGAACGCCGAGCGTCGCCTGCGCACCACGGGAGCCCAGCAGCCTCTGGAAGGCGCCGTGCTCGACGCCGCATGCTCTGCCTATGTAGAAGCCGCCGTCGAGCAGATGGACCAGCAGGTCAAGGCTGCGGCCGCTGCACACGGGCTCGCCGGTAACTGGCGCTTTAGTCCCGGCTATGGCGACTGCCCGCTCTCGGCCCAGCGCTCAATCGTGGCTGCGCTCAACGCTACGCGGCTCATCGGGCTTACCGTCACACCTACCAGCCTGCTCATGCCCACCAAGAGCGTGACCGCGGTGATCGGTCTGTTTGACGGCGAGGTCCACGACGCCCAGAGCCGCCCCACCTGCAATATCTGCCGCATGCGTGAGCACTGCCGCTTCCGCGCCGCCCACACCACCTGCTATTCGCATTCTGAATATAATGTCAATTGATGGCACGGTATCGAGGGAATCTCATCCGTAAGTAAGCGGATGTCCTCACAAACAAGTACCATAAGATGCCAAATAACAACTATCTGAAAGCCAGTACATGCACAACATTCTGCAGTTCTCGCCACAACTAACCGCGCTTGAGTTTTTTTCAGGCATTGGCTTGGCTCGTGCCGGCATGGCAAAAGCCGGGATCAAAACAATCTGGGCAAATGACATAGACCGTACTAAATGCGCCATGTA
This sequence comes from uncultured Collinsella sp., assembly GCA_900543015.1. Classification (GTDB taxonomy): domain Bacteria; phylum Actinomycetota; class Coriobacteriia; order Coriobacteriales; family Coriobacteriaceae; genus Collinsella. The sequence goes on along the minus strand of UQPJ01000064.1, from coordinate 7,905 downwards.
CAGCCAGTGCTGGGGCGATGAGCATCTAGTCGAGCAGGATGTCCACACACTCGACCCCGACCTAATACCCCAAGCCGACATCGCATGGGCGTCAAGCCCTTGCACAAACTTATCTCTCGCGGGAAACAGGGAGGGACTTATCTCTGGCAAAGAGTCCAGTGCGTTCTTTGGCTTTATTAAGGCCATCGAAGGAATGAGCGATCGTGCCCCGCGGGCACTTGTTCTCGAAAACGTCATCGGCCTTGCCACGTCTAATAACAGTGATGACTTTAGACTCGTTTGCCAGGAATTTAATCGTTTAGGCTATTCATGCGACGCTTATTTTATCGATGCACGGCACTGGCTTCCCCAGTCACGCCCCCGCATGTTTGTCGTCGGATTAAAAGACCCTCTTCCCAACAGCCGACTCGATTCCTCGCTTCGACCTGAAAAGGTCTCCTGGATTCACTCCGACCCTTCACTCATTACGCACGTCTCTCACCTAAACGAGCCGAGCCCACTTCGCATGACGGGCCTTGCAACGGTTGTTGAAGATATTCCCGAGGGCGACAAGCGTTGGTGGAACAAAAACCAAGTACAAGCATTTATCGACTCGCTTGCACCGCATCAAGCAGAGCGCCTTCAGCGCTTCTTAAATGCCAAAGAAAAAACTGTTCGCACTGCTTACCGTCGCACGCGATCAGGCGTTGTGCGCTGGGAAATCCGTGAAGAAGAAATTGCCGGATGTCTAAGAACGGCTCGCGGCGGCTCATCAAGACAGGCAGTCGTTATATGCGAAAACGGAAAGATAGAAGTTCGCTGGATGACTGGAACCGAATATGCCCGTCTCCAAGGTGCTGACTCATGTCAGTTTAGCGGCTTCTCGGATGCTCAGATTCGCTACGCATTCGGCGATGCAGTTGCCGTGCCAGTTGTCACTTGGCTTATAAAAAATGCAGTCAAACCAGCGCTTATGTCTTCAAGGAACGGAGTGAACAATAATGGAAATGACCAATTGCTCCTTGAACGAGCCCGATAAAGATATCTTGGATGCCATTGAACTCTGGTACGAATCCAAACGCAGCAAGCGAGGCAATGTCAACCGTAACGTCATGGCGGTTGGCATAGGCATAAGCGAGCTGTTGCAAAACCGTTTTCCGCTCACCGACGATTATGTGCAATCGGACAAGGGGAGCCAAGTACGAGGCCTAAGTGGAGCATGCATCAAAACAGTTTTAGCCAGACATGGGGAAACGCGTGCCTTCGCATCAGAGGGCGGCAGAACCTCACGCGGCACACTCCCGATGGCGCTTGAGCTTGCCACAATTATCAACTCTGCCCTACCCAGTGACACTTGCGAAGACGCTCGTCTTGAAGCTGCGAATGCAATCGCCAATTTCTTCGTCGAGCGAATCCAGGTCGATTTCTTTAACCGGCAGAGAATCAAAGTCGAAATCGATCTTCAAAAACCAATTTCTGTCATTGTCGATGATATCCTAGCCGAAGCAAGCCTACGGTCCGATAAGCCAACGGGTACCGTCGCACAGCACCTGGTAGGCGCAAAACTAGAGATGTTATTTCCAACCATAGAAATCGGAAAGGACAACTCAAACGCTGCCGACCAGCAAACAGACCGTTCTGGCGATTTCCAAATCAATGATGCTGCATTTCACGTGACTGTATCGCCAATGGCCAAATTGACCGATCGATGCCGAGATAACATTCGAAATGGCATTCGGCCCATCGTCGTTGTCCCCCACGATAAAGTTTCCTTCGCTTACGGACTGTTCGAAAGTGAGGGACTCGGCAATCGCGTACAGGTTATCGCGCTCGAATCGTTTATCGGCATCAATATTGAAGAATTATCGTTCTACAAGCGAGACCTAATTCGATTAAATGTCGCACGGCTTCTTGCCCACTACAACAAGCGAATCGAAGATATCGAGCCCGACAAATCCCTTCAAATAGAAATTCCTCAGTGGGCTCTAGACGAAATGGACGCACATGGCGAATAGCTCAAACATACTTATCACTCATGATCTGGACGGTGCCGCGCTGGCGGCGCCTGTTGATGCTGCGCGCCGCAACGGGGCTGCATACAAGACGCGCGCGATCGACGACCTTCGCATTAAGGACGATCGTCTGCGCGCCGCCATCGAGGGCACGGGACACCTGCTGTTCGACGGCGGCATGGGTACCATGCTGCAGGCGGCCGGCATGAAGGCCGGCGCCCTGCCCGAGCTGCTCAACTTTGAGGAGCCTCAGGTCATTACCGACATCCAGCGTCAGTACGTCGAAGCCGGCTGCGACGTGATCACCGCCAACACCTTTGGCGCCAACGCCCACAAGCTCGACGGTACCGCCACCGTGGCAGATGTCTTTGCCGCCGCTGTCGCCTGCGCCCGCGCGGCCGGCGCCCACTACGTCGCCGGCGATATCGGCCCCATCGGCGCGCTGCTTCGCCCCTTGGGTACCCTCAGCTTCGACGAGGCCTATGACCTCTTTGCCGAGGAAGTGCGCGCCGGCGTCGCCGCGGGCGTGGACCTCTTTATTATCGAGACTATGACCGACCTGGCCGAGATCAAGGCGGCCGTCCTCGCCTGCCGCGAGAACTCCGACCTGCCCGTCTTTGCCACCATGACCTTTGAGGAAGACGGTCGCACCTTCCTGGGCACGAGTCCCGAGGTTGCCGCCATCACGCTCGATGCCATCGGCGCCGACGTTTTGGGCATCAACTGCAGCCAGGGACCGGCCGAGCTCCGAGGACTCGCCGCTCGCATGCTCACCGTTACGGACAAGCCCGTTATGGTGCAGGCCAACGCAGGACTGCCCCACGTGGACGACGACGGCAACACCGTCTTTGATATCCAGGCGCCCGAGTACGCCGTGGCCGTCGCCGGTATGATTGAGGACGGCGTAAGCGTCGTGGGCGGCTGCTGCGGCACCACGCCGGCGCACATGGCAGCGCTGCGCACGCTTATCGATAACCACACGCCCAGTCCGCGCCACCGCAAGCCCAGCATGTCGGTCACAAGCGCCCAGACCGTGGTGGACCTCCCCTGCGACGGCCACAAGATCGCCGTCATCGGCGAGCGCATCAACCCCACCGGCAAAAAGCGCCTGCAGCAGGCCCTGCGCGACGGCGACCTGGACTACGTGGTGAGCCAGGGCATCAGCCAGCAGGAGCAGGGCGCCGACATCCTGGACGTCAACGTGGGCCTGCCCGAGATCGACGAGGTCAAGATTATCCAACAGGCCACCGAGCAGCTCCAAGGCTCCACGCTGCTGCCGCTGCAGATCGACTCCACCGACCCCGCCGCCGTCGAGGCCGCCGTACGTCGCTACGCCGGCAAGCCCATCATCAACTCGGTCAACGGCAAGCAGCAGATCATGGACGAGATCTTCCCGCTGGTCGCCCACTACGGCACCAACGTTGTCGGCCTTACGCTCGACGAAGGCGGCATCCCCGATACCGCCGAGGCCCGCTTTGCCATCGCCGAGCGCATCGTGGCCGAGGCTGCCCGCTACGGCATCGGCCCGGACCGTATCCTCATCGACTGCCTGGTCATGACCGCCTCGACCAATCAACGCCAGGCCGAGCAGATCCTGCGCGCCATGTCCCTGTGCAAGGAGCGCCTGGGCGTCAAATGCGCGCTCGGCGTGTCGAACATCAGCTTTGGTCTGCCTGCCCGCCCGCTGCTGGGCTCGGTCTTTTTGGCCGCCGCCTTTGGCGCGGGCCTCGATGCCCCCATCATGAACCCGGGCTCCAAGCGCTTTATGGACACCGTCTACAGCTATCGCGTCCTGAGCGTTGAGGACGAGGGCTCGACCGGATACATCGAGCGCTATGCCGGCTGGACCGATCCGTATAAGATCGCCGCCAACCCGGCAGCAGCTCAGGCCGCATCGACCGACACCGTGCCCGCTGCCGGCACCGCCGGCACCGACGGCAACGACGACCCGATTCGTCGCATGGTCGTCTCGGGCCGCAAAGGCGAGATCGCTGCCGAGACCGAGCGTCTGCTGGCAGACCACGACGCCATGGACCTTATCAACAACCACTTTATCCCCGCCCTCGACGAGGTGGGCGTCCTCTTTGACCAGGGCAAGTTCTTCTTGCCGCAACTCATGGCCTCGGCCGAAGCCGCACGCGTGGGCTTCGACACCATCAAGCGCCTGATGCCCGCCGGCGAGATCGCCGACAAGGGCAAGATCTGCGTGGCCACCGTCAAGGGCGACATCCACGATATCGGCAAGAACATCGTCAAGATGCTGCTCGATAACTACGGCTACACCGTCTTTGACCTAGGCCGCGATGTCGACCCGCAAGAGGTGCTCAAGACCGTGCAGGAGCGTGACATCAAGCTCGTCGGCCTCTCGGCGCTTATGACCACCACGGTCGTCGCCATGGAAGAGACCATCAAGTTGCTCCATGCCGAGGTTCCGGGCGTCAAGATCATCGTGGGCGGCGCCGTGCTCACCCCCGAATACGCCAAGCAAATCGGCGCGGACTACTACGCCAAGGACGCCGCCGAGAGCGCTCGTATCGCCGAAGAGGTCTTTGGGAAGTAACACAACGGAAACAACCGAGCACCAAAACGTGCCGCGCGCGCCACTTGGCACGTGCGGCACGTTAGAATAGATAAGACTATGCTCGTTTTGGCAGATAGGAGCGCAAGGATGGCGATCACGCCTGCAGAAATCGCGGAAACCCGCGGCATGGTTGAGGAGCAGAACCTCGACATCAGGACCATCACCATGGGTGTTTCGCTCATGGGTTGCGGTGACGAGAACCTCGACCGCATGTGCACGAAGATCTACGACCACGTGACGCACACGGCTGAGCACTTGGTCGAGACCGCCGAGAACCTCGAGCGCGAGTACGGTATCCCCATCGTCAACAAGCGCGTTTCCGTCACCCCGGTGGCGCAGATCGCCGCATGCTGCAAGGATGAGGACCTCACCCCCATCGCGCACGCCCTCGACCGCGCGGCCGAGGCCCTCGGCATCGACTACCTGGGCGGCTTCTCCGCGCTCGTCCAGAAGGGCATCGGCGATGCCGACCGCCGCGTCATCCAGTCCATCCCCCAGGCGCTCGCCACAACCAGCCGCGTCTGCTCCAGCGTCAACGTCGCCAGCCTGCGTGCCGGTATCAACATGGACGCCGTGCTTATGGCCGCCCAGACCATCATCGATGCCGCTAAACTCACGGCCGACCAGGATTCCGTCGGCGCTTCCAAGTTTGTCTGCTTTGCCAACATGGTCGAGGACTCCCCGTTTATGGCGGGCGCCGTCCACGGCGGTGGCGAGGCCGACGCCGTCATCAACGTAGGCGTCTCGGGCCCCGGCGTTATGGCCGCAGCCCTGGAGACGCTGCCCGATTCCGCATCGATGATGGAAGTCGCCGAGAAGATTAAGCAGACCGCCTTTAAGATCACCCGTGCCGGCGAGCTCATGAGCCGCGAGGCCGCCCATCGTCTGGGTGTCGAGAAGGGCATTGTCGACCTGTCGCTGGCTCCCACGCCTGCCATCGGCGACTCCGTTGCCCGCATCCTCGAGATCATCGGCGTGGGCACCTGCGGTGGCCCGGGCACGACCTGCGCGCTCGCCATGCTCAACGATGCCGTCAAGAAGGGCGGCGTCATGGCCAGCTCCAGCGTGGGCGGTCTCTCGGGCGCTTTCATCCCCGTGTCCGAGGACGCCGGCATGATCGCCGCCGTCGAGGCCGGCGCGCTTTCGCTCGAGAAGCTCGAGGCCATGACCTGCGTGTGCTCCGTTGGCCTGGACATGATCGCCATCCCCGGCGACACCCCGGTCGAGACCATCGCCGGCATCATCGCCGACGAGATGGCCATCGGCGTCATCAACAACAAGACCACGGCCGTCCGCGTGATTCCCGCCATCGGCAAGGGCGTGGGTGACTGCGTCGAGTACGGCGGCCTGTTCGGCCGTGCGCCCATCATGCCGGTGAACCCCAACGCCGGCACCGTGCTTGCCCATCGCGGTGGACGCTTCCCGGCGCCGCTGAACTCGCTGAAGAACTAGCCTAGGGATACGAGGCGAGGAGCCCCGCCGCCGGGCGGCAGACATATAAGGTCGCCTGCTCGGACAGTCCTGACTCGCACGGAGAGCACATTAAGTGCTCTCCGGCTCGTGCGGAACTCGCGATCGACCTTATGCCCCGCCCCTCGGGACTAAGGATACATGGTAGAGGCGCATGTGCTCCAAAATTCATTGGCTGCTGACGTTGCGTATGCCCATATCGAAATATCTTCACCACCGGATTAATAAAAAAGAAGTACCGGTTGGGGCCGGTACTTCTTTTGGTGCATCGATATGTGGCTGCAGCTTTTGCCGTTGACTTACAGGCCGCAGGCTGCTTTGAGTTCTTCGACTCGGTCGGTTTTTTCCCAGGTGAAGTCGGCGTCTTCTCGGCCGAAGTGACCGTAGGCTGCCGTCTTTTCGTAGATGGGGCGACGCAGGTCTAGGTCGCGGATGATTGCGCCCGGGCGCAGGTCGAAGGTCTTCTCGACGGCCTCGACGATCTTGTCCTCGGCAACATACGCGGTACCGAAGGTGTCGACCATGATTGAGAGGGGCTTGGAAACGCCGATGGCGTAGGCAAGCTCGACTTCGCAGCGGTCGGCCAGACCGGCGGCGACCACGTTCTTGGCGACCCAGCGCGCGGCATACGCGGCGGAGCGGTCAACCTTGGTGCAGTCCTTGCCGCTAAAGGCGCCGCCGCCGTGACGGCCGTAGCCGCCGTAGGTGTCGACGATGATCTTGCGGCCGGTGAGGCCCGTGTCGCCCATGGGGCCGCCCACGACAAAGCGACCGGTGGGGTTCACGTAGATGTCCGCGTTGTCCCACGGCATGTTCTCGGCGGCCATGACCGGGGTGATGACGTGTTCGATGAGGTCGGCCTTGATCTTGCCCATGTCCTCAATCTCGGCGGCGTGCTGCGTGGAGATGACGATGGTCGTGACCTCCACGGGCTTGCCTTCCTCGTAGCGCACCGTGACCTGGGTCTTGCCGTCGGGGCGCAGGTAGGGCAGGGTTCCGTCATGGCGCACGGCAGCCAGGCGCTCGGCCAGGCGGCTTGCCAGGTAGTGCGGCATGGGCATGAGGGTCTTGGTCTCGTTGGAGGCATAACCGAACATCATGCCCTGGTCGCCGGCGCCGATCAGGTCGATCGGGTCGGTGGTAGCGCCGGTCTGGGTCTCGAAGGACTCGTCAACGCCCTGGGCGATATCGGGCGACTGCTCGTGGATGAGGCTCATAACGCCGCAGGTGTCGCAGTCAAAACCGAACTTGGCGCGGTTGTAGCCAATGCGGCGGATGACGCCGCGGGCGATTTCCTGTACGTCGACGTAGGCCTGGGTGCGAATCTCGCCGGCGACGATGACCGTGCCAGTGGTCACGAGGGTCTCGCAGGCGCAACGGACGTTCTCCACGTTGGCAGGCACGCCGTTGGGGGCGATGTAGCCCTGCTCCTGCAGCTCTATTTCTTTGGCGAGGATTGCGTCGAGGACGGCGTCACTGATCTGATCAGCGATCTTATCGGGATGACCTTCGGTCACCGACTCCGACGTAAAAACAAAGGACCCGTGTTGGGGTGGGATGGAACGAAGTTCTTCTGACATGATTGTCCTTTCAAAAACGTGTCCCGGCGACCGTTACCATTCCGCCGGGCTCTCTATGCAAGGGCACATCATAGCGCGTAAATCAAACATTCACACCCTTTCCGCACCTACTCATTGGGGACAGACTTAAATGACCAGCTTTAATACGACTAGGCTGTCCCCAACGACTGGTCATTTAAGTCTGTCCCCAATGAGTACCCAATGAGTAGGTCGGTGCCCTTTGTGCGGAGGTTGCATTGTTGCTTTATACTGGTGCGGTTAGACATCCATCCTGCAATCGAGG
>UQPJ01000063.1:0-12826 GCA_900543015.1 uncultured Collinsella sp. | reverse complement strand
CAAACCTGGAAGACGCAATCCTTGCCCTTGGTGACGTCCTCGGAGGACGCGGACGGAGTGATCATGAACGTCTCGGGGTCGTTACCGCACTCGGCGGCAACGGCAACCGACGCACCCGTGGTGGTCGGGCCGACGAGGGCCTGCATGCCCCAGTCGAGCAGGGTGTTAAAGGCGTTGACGGCCTTCTCGCCGTCGGCCTGGTCGTCCTCGGCCTTGCTGGCAAGCGGCAGCTCCTTGGTCGAGAAATCCTTGCAGCCAAGCTCGACACCCTGGGTAACGGACTTGCCGTAGGACGCGTTGGCGCCGGTCAGCGGGCCGATGGTGCCGATCTTAAACGAAGCGTCGCCCGAAGCGGAACCGCTGTCGCCGCCGTTGGAGGAGCAGCCAGCTAGAATAGACATCGCCCCCAGACCTGCTGCGCTCGCGATAACGCTCCTGCGATTCATAACAGGGTTCAATGACTTACCGGTGAGGCTCGACATGCGGCTCTCCTCTCAAATCTCGTCGGGTTTCGGTTACCCAACAGGCCATCCTTCGCCGTGTTCGGCGTTCGCAAAATAGTAGACGCTTTAGTTGAGAAAAGTGGCGATTATTTCAACTTTTCTTTTGTTTTGTCCGTTTATCCATAATTATGCGTATTTCTATTGGTTTATGCAGTTTAGCCACTTTATTGTGTGAAAGTAATGTTTCCATTCCGTTACAAGCGTCCCTGCCCTGAATAAAACGGCCTCACCGGTCGCACTTTTGCGCACTTAGGCGGCGATGTACTTGCCGTCCTGGATCACATAGGCTGTGGCGGGCTTCTCGACTTGGCCCTCGTCGTTCCACGTGAGCTCGCCCGTCAGGCCCTCGATCTTGATCTTGCGCATGGCCTTGGCAAGATCGCCGGCAATGTCGGCGCCGTCGGCCGTGATGTCGATGTCTGCCTTATCGATAGCCTCGACAATCGCATGGACGCAGTCATAGGCATCGGCGGCAAACTGGTTAGGCGTCTCGTCGTAGGCGTCCTTATATGCCTTGACGAAGTCGGCGTTCTTCTCATCGTCGGCAGAGAACGGGGTCATGAGCAGCACGCCCTCGGCAAGGGAGGTGTCGAAGCCCTCAACGGAGAGCAGGCCGTCCATGCCGTCGGTACCCATGAGGGTCATGTCGTATCCCATGTCCTTGGCGTTCTTGAGCAAAACGGACGCCGGCGTGTAGTAGATCGGCGCAAAGATGAGCGTGGCGCCGGCCTCCTTGGCCTTGGTGAGCTGGTTGGTAAAGCTCGTGGAGGAGTCGTCCTTAAAGGTCTCGGTATCGACGATATCAAGTTTGGACTCCTTGGCCTGCTCGGCAAAGGCATCGGCAACACCCGAGCTGTACGTATCGCCGGAGTTGTAGAACAGGGCGATCTTGGCGTCTGCATACTTCTCGGCCAAGAACTTCGCGGCGCTGGCACCCATGGTGGGATCGGTGAAGCAAACCTGAAAGACCGTTGTCTTATCCTTGGTCACGTCGAGCGACGAGGCCGAAGGCGTGACCATGAGCATATCGTCGGCGATCTCGCCCGAGACAGCGACGGCGGAACCAGTCGTGACGGGGCCGACGAGCGCCTGCATGCCCCAGTCGCACAGGGTATTGAAGGCGTTGATAGCCTTCTCGCCGTCGGCGACGTCATCCTCGGACTTAAGCGAGAGTTTGAGGTCCTTGGTCGAGAAATCCTTGGCGGCAAGCTTGGCACCCTTCTCGGCCGAAACGCCATAGGTTGCCGCGGCGCCGGTCAGAGGGCCGATGACACCGATCTTGAAGGTCTTGCCGTCATCGGCGGTGCCGCCGTCCGAGCCACCCGACGAGCAACCAGCGAGTGCTGCGGTGCTGCCGAGCGCCGCAGCGCCGGCGAGAAAGTTCCTACGGCTGAGCGTGCTGTTGATGTTGAACATGGTGTCCCCCTTTTTTCGCTGGCCGCGGTGCGGCCGTCTTGCGGTACAGGGCAAACCTTATGGCGCAAACGTTGACAGTTTGTTACGGAAGTCCGTTTGTAGCGAGCGTGTTTCCAATGTTTCCGCAGCGTTTCGGGGGTGCCGTTTTGTGCGGCTCCTGTTGCCTGGCGAGCACGCGCCCCCGGTTCACGCTAGAATGCACTCAACCTTTAAGCGGTTTATCCATCCATAAGATGCACGAAGGAGTTATCTATGAGCGAACCCCTGCGCACCGTGAACGTCGGTCTGATCGGTCTGGGAACCGTCGGCGGCGGCGTGGCCCGTCTGATCAAGAGCCACCACGATGAGTACCTGGCAGCCTACGGCATCGACCTTAAGCTGACCCGCGCCTGCGCGCTTGCCTGGGAGCAGGCCGAGGCGGCAGGCATTGAGCGCGAGGCCTTTACGAGTGACTGGCACGATGTCGTCACCGACCCCGCCGTCGACATCGTCGTCGAGCTGATCGGCGGCGAGCATCCCGCGACCGAGATCTTCACCACTGCCTTTGAGCACGGCAAGCATGTCGTCTCCGCCAACAAGGCTCTGCTGGGCCGCCATGTCGAGACGCTTGCCGAGAAGGCGCGTGCGTGCGGCGTGCAGATTAAGTGCGAGGCCAGCTGCGGTGGCGGCATCCCCATTGTCAGCACGCTTGAGCACGACCTGGTGGGCAACAAGATCCTGACCATCGCCGGCATCCTCAACGGTACCACCAACTATATCCTGTCGCGCATGGACGCCGAGGGCGCCGATTACGCGGACGTGCTCGCCGACGCCCAGGCCAAGGGCTATGCCGAGGCCGACCCGTCCGCCGACGTCGACGGCTTCGATGCCGCCAGCAAGACGGCAATCCTCGCCTCCATCGGCTTTGGTACCCGTGTGACCACCGACGATGTCTACCAGCAGGGCATCCGCACCATCGGCGCCGAGGACATCGCCCAGGCCCGCGAGCTCGGCTACACCATTAAGCTGCTGGGCATCGCCCGCAACACCGACGCCGGCGTCGACGTCCGCGTGCATCCCACGCTGATTCCCGCCGATCACATGCTTGCCAAGGTCAACGGCGCCATGAACGCCGTCTACGTGGTAGGCGACGCCGTGGGCGAGACCATGTTCTACGGTGCCGGCGCAGGCTCCTTCCCCACCGCGAGCGCCGTCGTGGGCGATATCCTGTCGCTCTCCGAGCAGATCAGCCGCGGCGTGGCTCCGCTGCCCGAGATTGAGCCCTACGGTCACAACCTCGCCTTTAAGCCCATGGACGAGCTCCAGACCAAGTACTACGTGCGCCTGAAGGTCGCCGACCGCGTGGGCGCCCTGTCCGAGACGGTCGACATCTTTGCCAAGCACAACATCTCGATCTCGCTCATCAACCAGGTCGAGGACGGCAAGTCGGGCGTCAGCGATGCCTGCTCGGTTATCTTCCTGACGCACCGCGCGCTCGAGAAGGACGTCCAGGCTGCCGCCGCCGAGCTTGCCAGCGTCGACTGCGTGGCCGAGGTCGCCAACGTCCTGCGCATCGAGGACGTCGAGGTTTGGACCGAAGGCGTCATGGCGAACTAGCCCAACGCTCGCCTAGCAATACGCGCCTTGAGGGCTCCCGTCCGATGTGGGATGGGAGCCCTTTTGTCACCTGCCCTAAGCACAACGGCAAAGCACATTTGCGCGAGCCGCTCATCGGTAACGCGGGCTACCGTTCACCGATATGCAAACGCGGCCGATTCCGACTACCGCTACGCTGTGCTGCGAATGTCCGCCCGCGATGAGAGGAAGCACCATGTTGCTCGAGGGCAAGAAAGCAATCATCACCGGAGGCACACGCGGTATCGGCTATGCCATCGCCTGCCGTTTTATCGAGGAAGGCGCTGCCGTCACCGTCTTTGGCTCGCGCCAGGAGACTGCCGACACGGCCGTTGAGAAGCTGACAGCCGCCTATCCCGACGCCAAGGTCTGGGGTCGCTCCTGCGATCTCACCTCGCTCGAAGCCGTGACCGAGGCCTTTACCCAGGCTGCCGCTGACATGGGCGGCTTGGACACGGTCGTCAACAATGCCGGCATCTCCCAGCGCTCGCCGCTCCTTAACTACACGGCCGAGGAGTTCGCAAAGGTCATGGACCTTAACGTCGTCGCCGTCTTTAATGGCCACCAGGCTGCCGCCAAGATCATGACCGAGGCCGGCCACGGCGGCACCATCACTACCACAAGCTCGATGGTCGCCAAGTACGGCCAGCCCTCCGGCGTCGGTTACCCCACGTCCAAGTTTGCCGTCAACGGTATGGTCCAGTCGCTCTCGCGCGAGCTCGCCCCCATGGGCATCCGCGTCAACGCCGTCGCCCCCGGCGTGACTAAGACCGACATGGTCGCCAACCTGCCCGAAGAGGTCATCAAGCCCATCATCGCCACCATTCCGCTGGGTCGCATGGGCGAGCCCGAGGATGTCGCCAACGCCTTTGTTTTCCTGGCGAGCGACATGTCCTCCTATGTCACGGGCGCCGTGCTCCCCGTCGACGGAGCCGCCCGCTCCTAAGGAGCCACAAGCTTTGGCTTCAAGCTTCAACATAGCTCAACCAAAAAGGCGCGCCGTCTGAATCAACTGCAGACAGCGCGCCTTCTCCTGTTATGAAAGGGAAACTATGTCCCAGTATTTCGGATCAGAACGGGGCACGGTTTCCCCAGGACTTCCTTGCAGAAACCGCATCCCACTCTGAGCGCCCATTCCGGGACACAGTTTCCCAACGGCCCCCGTTTCGGAAACCACATCCCGTTCCGAGCCTTCAAAGCGGGACGCGGCTTCCCCGAGAAAGTATCGACTACTTACCGTCGTCGTCTTCGGCTTCTTCGCGCGCATAGAGCTCCAGCATGCGGCGGCGGTATTCGCGCACAGCGAGCTTGGCGCGCTCCAGGCGGCGGCGCTCACGCGGAGTCAGCTCGGACGGGTCGACCTCGTCTCCATAGGTCTTATCGGCAAGCAGGTGCGCCGCGTCCACGATGCGGGCATCGATGTGGCCGCTCGCTGCCTCGGCGGAAAGACGCTCGGCAATCGTATCGAGCGTAGGCAGGCCCTCGAATACGCGACCATGGCCATGCGAGGTCAGCAGCTCGTGCTCGCGCGCGAGCAAGCTCGCTAGGTCGTGGTGGGCGCGCAAGATGTCGAGCGCATCGGATGGATGCTCGGCAACCTCTGCCACGGCGGCGACCGGTGCGGCATCCACCACGCGGTAGAAGAGCTGCGCGAGCAATGGCATCAAGAACACCGTGATGGCACCGGCGGCAACCATGACCGACGCAATATCTTGCGACAGCGCGCCCGCGTTGACGGCAACGCTCGTAACGGCAACGATGATCGGCAGCGCCGTGGTGCAGTACAGGGCCACGGTAATGCGACCATACGCCGACACATCGCGCGTCGCAGGACAAATGCTCATGGAAATAAGAATAGGCACGGCACGAATAATCAACAACGCCACGATAAAGCCCACGAGCAGACCCGGGCGCGACGCCACGGCCGTCAGATCGATCTTTGCGCCCGATACGGTAAAGAACACCGGAATCAAAAAACCGTAGGCCAGACCGTCGAGCTTGGTCTCGAGCGTATGGTTGCCCTCGGGGATGATATAGCGCAGGACAAAGCCGGCGGCAAAAGAACCCAACACGATGTCGAGATCAAAGACGGCCGAGAACGCCACGAGCGTGACCAGGATGAGCACCGTCAGGCGCACGAAGGTCTGCGACGTGGTATCGGCGCGCTCCTCGACAAACGCAAAGAAGCGGCTGCCGACGCGCTTGGAGCGGCTTGGGACCACGGCCAGCAACACGCAAACCACCGCAAACAAGCCAAGGATTACGAGCGTTTGGATGCCAGTGCGGGCAGACAGCAGCACCGACATGGCGAGCACGGGACCGAGCTCGCCCCAAGTGCCATACGCGAGAATCGAGTCGCCCACGCGCGTGCCGGTGAGCGAGCGCTCGCGCATGATGGGCACAAGCGTACCGAGCGCCGTCGAAGTGAGGGCAAGCGTCACGGCGATACCGTCGAAATGACTGACTGAGAACCACGGGGTAAAGCGCACGGCAAGCCAGGCGATACCAAACGTGACGACCCACGTCGCCAAGCCGTAGCGCCCCTCGACGCCCGTGATGCTCTTGGGGTCGATCTCAAAGCCGGCAAGCAGGAACAAAAAGGCCAGGCCCAGCTCGGACACAAGCGAGACCTCAGCATCTACATGGATGACGCCGAGCATATGGGGTCCCAGTACCGCGCCGAGCACGAGCAAAAAGACCGTCTCGGGAACGGGTTTTCCGGGAATCGCCGAGGCGATAAAAGGACTCGCAAAGGCCACGAGTGCGATGATGGCGAGCGAAACGAATGCCATGTGATGCCTTTCTCTTGTTTGCGCTTCACTGTAGCACCCTCGCCGTCCTCAACGCGCCGCGAGCTGTCGTATCATAGTGAGGTTTACAAACATGTGGCTCAAGGCGACCGCAGGGCAGACCCCGCAAACCGACCGCTGCCGCATACCGTACCGTACGCCCAACCGATCAGGAAGGCAGGAACCAATGGTCTCTCGTATCTACGTGGAGAAGAAACCCGGGTTCGACGTCGAGGCTCAGCAGCTCAAGGGCGAGCTGACCGAAATTCTCGGCATCAAGGGCATCGAGGCCCTGAGGATTATCAACCGCTACGACGTCGAGGGCATCGACAAGGAGCTTTTCCGGTCCTGCGTGCCGACCGTCTTTAGCGAGCCCCAGGTCGATGTGACCTACGACGAGCTCCCCGCAAGCGATGGCGCCGTCTTTGCCGTCGAATTCCTGCCTGGCCAGTTTGACCAGCGCGCCGACTCCGCCAGCGAGTGCGTGCAGCTCATCAGCCAGGGCGAGCGCCCCGCCGTGCGCTCCGCCAAGGTCTATATGATCTCGGGCGCTCTGGACGAGGCCGCCATTGATGCCATCAAGCACTACGTGGTGAACCCCGTCGAGGCGCGCATCGCCTCGCTCGACCTGCCCGAGACGCTGTACATGGAGACCCCCGAGCCCCAGCCCGTCGAGGTGCTCGACGGTTTCCGCGAGCTCGACGAAGCCGGCCTTGCCGCCTTTATTTCCGAGCGCGGCCTTGCCATGGACGAGGCGGACATCGCCTTCTGCCAGCAGTACTTCCGCGATGAGGATCGCGACCCCACCATCACCGAGATCCGCGTGATCGACACCTACTGGTCCGATCACTGCCGCCACACCACCTTCGGCACCGTCCTGGACGACGTGACGATCGACGACGCCGTGGTGCAGCAGGCCTTCGACCGCTACATGGAGATGCGCCACGAACTCGGTCGCGACACCAAGCCCGTCTGCCTCATGGACATGGGCACCATCGGCGCCAAGTACCTCAAGAAGACCGGCGTCATGACCGATGTCGACGAGTCCGAGGAGATCAACGCCTGCACCGTCAAGGTGAAGGTCGATGTCGACGGCGAGGACCAGGACTGGCTGTTCCTCTTTAAGAACGAGACCCACAACCACCCGACCGAGATCGAGCCCTTCGGCGGTGCCGCCACCTGCGTGGGCGGTGCCATCCGCGACCCGCTGTCGGGCCGCAGCTACGTGTACCAGGCCATGCGTGTCACCGGCGCCGGCGACCCCACCGTCCCCGTGTCCGAGACGCTCGAGGGCAAGCTGCCGCAGCGCAAGCTCGTAACCACCGCTGCCGCCGGCTACTCCAGCTACGGCAACCAGATCGGCCTTGCCACCGGCCAGGTCAACGAGCTCTATCACCCCGGCTACGTTGCCAAGCGCATGGAGGTCGGCGCCGTCGTGGGCGCTACCCCGGCAAACCACGTGCGTCGCGAGTGCCCCGCCCCCACCGACAAGATCATCCTGCTGGGCGGCCGCACCGGCCGTGACGGCATCGGCGGCGCCACCGGCTCCTCCAAGACCCAGAACACCGAGTCCATCGAGACCTCGGGCGCCGAGGTCCAGAAGGGCAACGCCCCGGTCGAGCGCAAGCTGCAGCGTCTGTTCCGCCGCGGCGACGCCTGCCGCCTGATCAAGCGCTGCAACGACTTTGGCGCCGGCGGCGTCTCAGTCGCCGTGGGCGAGCTTGCCGACGGCCTGTATGTCGACCTGGACACCGTGACCAAGAAGTACGACGGCCTGGACGGCACCGAGCTCGCCATTTCCGAGTCCCAGGAGCGCATGGCCTGCGCCGTCGCCGACGGTGACGTCGAGGAGTTCATGGGCTACGCCGCCGAGGAGAACCTCGAGGCGACCGTTATCGCCGAGGTTACCGCCGAGCCGCGCATGCGCATGGCCTGGAACGGTGTCGCCATCGTCGATCTGTCCCGCGAGTTCCTCAACTCCAACGGCGCGCCCAAGCACCAGGTCGCCCACGTCTGTGCCCGCAGCGTGTGGCAGCCCAGCTGGGCCGGCACCACGCTTGCCGAGCGCATGACCTCGCTTGTCACTGACCTCAACGTCGCCTCCAACAAGGGCCTGTCCGAGCGCTTCGACTCCACCATCGGTGCCGCAACCGTGCTCATGCCCTTTGGCGGCAAGACGCAGCTCACCCCGAGCTCGGCCATGGTTGCCAAGTTCCCCGTGGACGGCGAGACCACCACGGCGAGCGCTATGGCATGGGGCTTCAACCCCTACCTGATGGAGGCCGACCAGTTTGCGGGCGCCTACCTGTCCGTGGTTGAGTCCATCGCCAAGCTCGTGGCTGCCGGCTTTGAGCACAAGCGTGCCTATCTCTCCTTCCAGGAGTACTTCGAGCGTCTGCGCACCGAGGCCGAGCGCTGGGGCAAGCCCATGGCAGCCGTCCTGGGCGCCCTTATGGCCCAGGTCGATCTGGGTGCCGGTGCCATCGGCGGCAAGGACTCTATGAGCGGCTCGTTTGAGGACGAGGCCGGTGAGCTCAACGTTCCGCCGACCCTGATCAGCTTCGCCGTCGCCGTGGGCAAGACCGCCCGCGCCGTCTCGCCCGAGTTCAAGGGCCTCACGCACCGCGTCGTCCGCATCGCCCCCGCCACCTATGGTGAGGACTACCGCCCCGACGCTCAGCAGCTGCTCGCCGCGTTTGACGCCGTCGAGGCGCTCACCGCCAACGGCGACGCCCTGGCCGTCTCCACGCCCGGCTACGGCTGCGGCGTCGAGAGCCTCTTTAAGATGTGCGTCGGCAACCAGATCGGCATCGAGCTTGCCGAGGACGTGGACGTGGAGAGCCTCTTCACCCCGCTCTACGGCAGCTTTATCGTCGAGCTCGCCGAGGACGCCGAGCTGCCCGAGGTCGCCGACGGCGTTGTCGTCGAGCCCCTGGGTACCACCGTCGAGGGCTATGTCATCGACACCGGCTCCGAAGTCATCGAGCTCGCTGAGCTCCAGGAGGCCTGGGAGAGCGGCATCGAGGGCGCCTTCGCCTACCGCAGCACCGGCGAGACCGCCGAGGTCGAGACCATCGACTTCCGCGCCAAGGATATCCACGTGTACGGCGGCGCCAAGATCGCCCGCCCGCGCGTAATCATCCCCGTGTTCCCCGGCAACAACTGCGAGTACGACAGCGCCCGCGCCTTCCGTGCCGCCGGTGCCGAGGCCGACACCTTCGTGATCAACAACCTCACGCCCGAGGCCGTCGCCGAGAGCACCCACGAGCTCGCCCGCCGCATCCGTGCAAGCCAGATCGTCATGATCCCCGGTGGCTTCTCGGGCGGTGACGAGCCCGATGGCTCCGCCAAGTTCATCACGGCGTTCTTCCGCGCTCCCGAGGTCACCGAGGCAGTCCGCGACCTGCTCAAGGCCCGCGATGGCCTGATGCTGGGCATCTGCAACGGCTTCCAGGCCCTGATCAAGCTCGGCCTGGTGCCCTACGGCGACATCGTCGACGCCACGCCCGATGCGCCCACGTTGACGTTCAACACCATCGGTCGCCACCAGAGCCGTCTGGTGCGCACCCGCATCTCGTCCAACTTGTCCCCGTGGCTGTCGCAGTGCAGCCTGGACGACCCCTACACCGTCGCCATCAGCCACGGCGAGGGCCGCTTTGTCGCCAATGACGAAGTGCTCGCCCAGCTGATCGCCAACGGCCAGGTCGCCACGCAGTACGTGGGCGAGAACGGCAAGCCCAGCATGGATCTCTCCGTCAACCCCAACGGCTCCGCACTCGCCATCGAGGGCATCACGAGCCCCGACGGCCGCGTCCTGGGCAAGATGGGCCATGCCGAGCGTCGCGGCGACAACCTGTACCGCAACGTGCCCGAGCATGTCCCCGGCGATAAGTTCATGCCGATCTTTGAGAGCGGCGTGGCCTACTTCGCTTAAACCTTTCCCATCGGGTACAATCCCCTCGGGTAACAACACCCGCCACCGACGCATCCGGTGGCGGGTTCTTTTTTGCTTCGCGCATGCAGGAAGGACATCATGGAAAGCCGCAAGCCGTATCTCGCCACCCTGCCCGGACTCATCCTGGGTTGTCTTGTTTGCTGTGCACTCTGGGGATCGGCGTTTCCCTGCATCAAGATCGGCTACGCGCTCTTTGGTATCCCGGCGCACGATAGCGCCTCGCAGCTGCTCTTTGCGGGCTTGCGCTTCACGCTTGCCGGCGCCCTGGTTATCGTTGGGATGAGTGCGGCCCAACGCCGCCCCCTCATTCCGCAGGCTCGCGACATCAAGCCCATCTTTGTCTTGTCGCTCTTCCAGACTATCGGGCAGTACTTCTTTTTCTATCTGGGCCTCTCGTGCGCCAGCGCCATGTCGAGCTCCATCATCGAGGCCAGCGCCAACTTCCTCGCAATCCTCTTTGCCGCCCTAGCATTTCACACCGAGAAGCTCAATACGGCCAAGGTGCTTGGCTGTGCGCTGGGCTTTGCCGGCGTCGCGCTCGTCAACCTCTCGGGCGCAGATGGCACCTTTGGCTTCAGGCTCGATGGCGAGGGCTTTATCCTAGCCTCCACTGTCGCGGGGGCTCTTTCGACCTGCCTGATCGGCATCTTCTCGCGCAAGCACGACGGCGTCTTGCTTGCCGGGTGGCAGTTCTTGGTCGGCGGACTGGTCCTCACCGCCATCGGCTTTTTGATGGGCGGCGCGCTCTCCCCCACTGAAATCGCCCCCGCCATCGCGCTCATTATCTATATGGCACTCATTTCCGCCGTCGCGTACTCGCTATGGTCGCGTCTGCTTGCCGTCAACCCCGTCAGCCGTGTGTCGGTCTTTGGCTTTATGAATCCAGTCTTTGGCGTACTGTTAAGCGCGCTGCTGCTCGGCGAGGGCGCTGGCACGAGCCCTGTGACCGTACTTGTTGCCCTGCTGTTGGTCTGCGGCGGCATCATCATCGTCAACAGGCCCAAAAAGGCCTAATGAACTGCCCTTATTTAGCAGAGCGGATTCACATACTTTAGTTTAATGGAGTACATCGGAGAGCCGAGGGCCGCCACGCACGCCAGCGTGTGCCCCTTTTCCTAGCGTATCTGAACGCCGGCTTTCTTCTTCTCGCGCTTTACGCGGTAGAGCTCCGCGTCGGCAGCACGAAGCAAGTCTTGCCAGGTATCGACGCCATCACCAACCCGTGCGTAGCCGATGGACATCCGCAACAGATACGGAACCTCGGCGCGCGCGAGCTCATCGTTGATTGTCGCGCACAGATGCATGATATCCTGTTCCGCCACTGCCTTTTGGAGCACCACGAACTCATCGCCACCATAATGTGCGATAAAGCCGCCAGACGCCGAGCAGACTTCTTTGAGCGCAGCGGATATGACCTGAAGAGCGTGGTCGCCCTCCACATGCCCATAGCGATCGTTAATCTGCTTAAAGCCGTCGGCGTCCATCATAAGCAGATATACATCTTCGGCCTGATCCACATTTGAGAAGAGCGACAGCATATAGGTCTCAAAACGGTTGCGATTGTTAAGTCCAGTCAACGGGTCGGTCGAGATGAGCTGCTCCTGGTAGATGATGTAGAGCAGCAACATGCTAATCATTATGCCGACACAAAGGCCGGGCACCGAGTATACGACCTGAAAGGTACCGCCCACCAGGGCCGGAATGGCGAAAAATGCCAAGGTTCGATAGATGGCCTTCGTCTGCAGGCTCTCGACCCTGCGAGATTGCACAAATGCATGCAGGGACGTATGTATAACGTAACAGTAGCTGACGATGGGCTGGATCATATAGGCAAAGCCGCGACGATACACGCCCTGCGAATCGATATAGAACAGGGCGTGCGTCCAGTAACTGGTAAACGCCAGCACGACCACCAGAGCCGTAGGCAACGCAACAAGCACCACCCTATAGCGCGAGGTCAAAAGGCGAGAACCCTGCACCGTCTCGGAATAGATAAACCAAATGAGACACGCGATAGCAAAGAGCGAAAACGAAACCGCGTTGGAAATCCAGTTGGCCGTGATGCCTACAGGAGTGCTCAAGCCATCCGAGAGCGTCCAGATCATATCGAAGAAAATGTAGGCAGCAGACGTGTAGCCCAGCATGCTAAACAATAGCTGCTGGGTGCTCGAGAACAAGGAGCGACGACTTCGCACGGCAAGCCCGATAAGAACAATCATGCATAGCACGAATATCTCAATCTTGAGTGCCTTAACCACTAGCGCCACCCCTTCAATACCCAAGTGGTCAGAATCGCCCAATTCGAATCAGGGCAATAAACACCCCTTTACTCCGCAGGGGTAAAGGGGATAATAGCAGAGCGCCCGAACATCACTGCAAAACAGTTTCTGTTCGGGCGCCCATACGGCGCGAATTGCACACGCCGGCATCATTGATGGGTATCGATTGCTACTCGCCATCGATGTCAGTCGCGACGGCCTCCTCGATGGCCTCGACACCGACAGGCGACAGATCCGGCTTATAGGACAAAATGTGTGTCTACTTTAGGG
>UQPJ01000062.1:0-12975 GCA_900543015.1 uncultured Collinsella sp. | reverse complement strand
TGCGGAAACGTCGCGCTCCAGCGGTGATCCGCCCTCATCTGTCATAGGGAAATCGGCGGCGCTTTCGGAAGTATGCGGCAAATTCTGGACCTGCCGAGCACACCGGGGTTTTTCGATAATAAACCCGCAGGTAGAGCGCTTGAGCATATGCGGTGTGGTCGACCCATCGAGATTTTGCCGCATACTTCCGAAATTCAGGCGAATATCGCTCAAAATAACCGTCCATATAACGCAAAAAAGGCCGCTTCCCCTAGTGGGAAGCGGCCTCAAGCCTTACGAATAGACGATGGTAAAGGGTACTTCTGTTTCGGTCTCTCCTGTTGATGTGCATCTCGTGCCCTCGAGGGTCACCGAGACCACTTGATCGACATTGATCAGTTTTGTCGGAACCCAGATGTTCTCTCCGCTATTGCGCGCCATCGAAACATAGAAATTGTACGCCCCTGCGTCGTCATCTTCGATAATCTGCTCCGATCCATCCTTGTAGCTGACGGTCAGTTTATGATCAACTGCTTCATAGCCCAGATCATCGATGTGCGTCTGGATGGAAAACGGGCTGATCTCGAGAGGCGAGTCGTCGGAGCGGAGCTCCTTTGTATCGACGTGCGCTCCGACGTTAAACTCTGGCGTCGATACCTCGATCACCTTCGCATCCTCACCTTTGCCCTCCGTCCAACTGATATTCCAGGTGACCGCATGTCGTAAATCTCGATCGCGATTCCAAGATGCAAAGTACATCGTGCCGTTAATGACCGTGTCGCTTGATGTGTCTTTATCAATGGTGCAGCGTGTATCAGCCCATTCCTCGCCGAAGTTCATGCTGGGTGTACTGACGCCCCCTTCTTCTTCACCATAGAGAACAAGTTCGCCAAGCTCTGCCGCCGGCTTGTAGTAGTTAACACCATTTGGATTGGACAACGTAAACGTCACGGCACCGCAACCGCTTTTATCGATAGCCATATCATGAATGTCGAGCGTATAGCCGTTGCCCTCGACGGACAGATTGACCTTCTGGACTGCACCCTCCAGGCTTTGGGGCGCGATACCATCACCAAACTCTCTGGTGTAGGTATATTTCGTCCCCGACGAGCCGCCATTTGTCCAGGTAACGGACTCTCCGTTGCCATGGTTTCCCCAGGCAGAGGCAAAATAACTGGAATTGACAACAGCGTAGGCGACCCCTCCGGTCGCCAGCACTCCGGCAAGACATCCGATTACGGCAACATACAGAGGCTTCGCGTGACCCTTTCGGCGAAGCGGCTCGCCAGCAGCGGCATAAAGAACACGGTCAGCAAGATCGCTATCGGCTTGGACGGACTCGAAGGCCTGCTTGATCTGGTTGGATTTCACGGTCGCCCTCCTCTAGGATGAACTTGAGCTTCGATCTGCCGCGAGCTAAACGCGTTCGAACGGTCGCGGCTGGCACATGCAGTAACTCGGCAATTTCTGAAGTCGAGAAGCCCAGATAGTAATAGAGCACGATGGAGATACGGAATCGTTCCGGAAGCCGCATGACGTCTAATAGGACGGCCTTGGTCTCGTCCTGCGCCGTCAAGAGCGAATCGGCCAGACTTTCAATATCCTCCACGCGCCTCCACGGCTTTCGAAAGAGAGATTTGCATTCATTGATCGTGACCCGGATGAGCCATCGACGAAGATGCTCCCAGCTTTCAAAATGCGTATCGCTTTTGAGTAACTTTAGAAAGACGTCTTGAGCGACATCGTCGGCGTCAGCGCGATCACGCAGATACGTCAAGGCGATTCGGAACACGACATCTCGGTGATCCTCGACCGCCTGTCTAAAAGCTTGTTCTTCCATAATCACCTCCCGGTGACACTGATGGTTCTTGATGGGGCCCTCACCATAGATACGCTTTGACCAAACGGAATGTTTCAAATTCAAGCAGGAAAAACTACCAAAATAAACCTGTCCTTTTTTGCAAGTGATCAACGGAACGCAACAAGTTGAGCATACGCAAGCGAGCGGCCCCCAGAGCGTACAAGGTGGCATGAAAAAGGCAGGGCATTGACCTTTTGGTCATGCCCTGCCTTTTGAATGACAGATTGTAGCTCTGGGGGCCGCGCAGCGACGGAGGTCGCCGCCGTTCGTTAGAACGGCGGAACTAATTACTCCTCGTCGTTGTCCTTGGCCTCTTCGGCGTCGTCGGTGTCCACGAGCTGGTTGAGCAGCTCGTCGAGGGAAGCCATGTCCTCGTTGATCGCGCCGTTGGCGGGAGCCTTCTTGTCGTCGATCGGGGCGCCCAGGAGCTCCTCGTCGGCGTCGGCGTGATGCGTCGGAGCGGAGGTACCCAGCAGGATATCGTCCGGACCGTCGGGGCTAAAGACCATCTGCAGCAGCTGCGAGAGGTCTTCCTCGTCGGCAACGTCGTCGTTGTTCTCGAGGATGTAGAGCAGATCGTGGGCCTCCAGGCCGTCACGGAGCTCCTCGATCGCCTTGGCGCCGATGCCATCGATGCGCAGCAGATCCTCCTCGGACTTGCCAACCAGGTCGCCGACCGTCTCGATGCCAACCTCGCTGAACTTGTTGGTCCAGCGCTGCGACACGCCCAGATCGTCGAACAGGTACAGACGAGCCTTCTCGGCGGAGATGGTGTGGCCGTTGCGGGTGAACGAACCGTCAGCACCACCGAACTCGTCGTAGCCGGCCCAGTCGAGCTGCTGCGGGAGCTGCTCGTCCAGGTCCTTGAGCTCCACAGGAGCCCACTCGGGCAGCGACTTGGCGTTGGGCGAAGCCGGGCCGTCGATGTCCACGTAGCCGTCGGCCGTGCGATACGTCAGCTTGGCGTTGGCGTACGGCTTGAGGCCGGTACCAGCCGGGATCTTCTTACCGACGATGACGTTGGACTTAAGGTCGAGCAGGTGGTCGACCTTGCCCTCGATGGCAGCCTCGGTAAGGACGCCAGCGGTACGGATGAACGAAGCGCTCGACAGCCAGGAGTCGATGTTGGACGCGACCTTGAGCGTACCCAGGATGACGGGCTCGGCCACGGGAGCCTGACCGCCCAGACGGGCAACGCGCTCGACCTCGTCAGCGAACTCGTAGCGGTCGACGTACTGACCAAGCAGGTACTTGGAGTCGCCGGGGTTGGTGATCTGAACGCGACGCAGCATCTGACGTGCGAGCACCTCGATGTGCTTGTCGTTCAGGTCGACGCCTTGGCTGGTGTAGACGTCCTTGACGCTCTCGACGAAGGTGTGCATCGTCGACTCGATGTCGGTCAGCTTGCGCAGGTTACGGAAGTTGACGAAGCCCTTGGTGATCTGGTCGCCGGCGCGAACCTCGCAGCCGTCCTCGATCTCGGGCATAAAGCGCACCGATGCGGGGACGCGGCGCTCGTCAAGGACACGGGTGTGGTCCTCGGAGTCGGTGAGCGTCAGCACGTACTCGGACTTCTCGGGCTTAATCGAGAGGTGGCCGGAATACGGAGCCAGCTCGGCCTCGCGACCCAAGATCTTCTCGTTGACGTTGCCGACGATATCGAACATACGGCTGACCGTAGGCAGACCCTGCGTAATATCGTCGACGCCAGCGACGCCGCCGGAGTGAATGGTACGCATCGTAAGCTGCGTACCGGGCTCGCCGATGGACTGGGCGGCAATAATGCCGACCGCGGTACCGATGGCGACCGGACGACGGGTGGAAAGATCCCAGCCGTAGCACTTCTGGCACACGCCGTACTTGGAGCGGCAGGTGAGCAGCGCGCGGAGCTTGACCTTCTTGAGGCCGGCATCGACCATCTTCTGGATGTCGGCGACCTTCTCGATGTAGCCGTCCTGCTCAAAGAGCACGGTGCCATCGGGAGCCACGACGTCCTCGATGAAGCAACGGCCGACGAGGTCGGTGTTGAGGTCGGTGGTGCCGGGGATGATGAGGTTGTAGGTGACGCCCTCGTGCGTACCGCAGTCCTCCTCGCGGACGATGACGTCCTGGGCCACGTCGACCAGACGACGGGTCAGGTAACCAGAGTCCGAGGTGTGGGATGCGGTATCGACCAGGCCCTTACGGGCGCCGTAGGTCGAAATGAAGTACTCGAGCGGCAGCAGGCCCTCGCGGAAGTTCGCCTTAATGGGGAGGTCGATCGTCTCGCCGGACATGTCTGCCATCAGGCCACGCATGCCGCCGAGCTGACGCAGCTGGGTCTTAGAACCACGGGCGCCGGAGTCGGCCATCATGTAGAGCGGGTTCTCCTCGTCGAACAAGTCGAGCATGAGCGCTGCAACCTTATCGGTACAAGCGGTCCACTCGTTAACGACTTCGATGTGGCGCTCCGTCTCGTTGATGAAGCCCTCTTCGAAGTACTCGTTGATCTGGTCGACGTTGGCCTGGGCGCGGTCGAGCAGCTCCTGCTTCTCGGCAGGGATGAGAGCGTCCCACACCGAGATGGTGAGGCCGGCGCGGGTAGCGTAGTGGAAGCCGGAGTACTTGATGGCGTCGAGGATCGGGCCGACCTTGGCCTCGGGGTAACGATCGCAGCAGTCCGCAACCAGCTTGGCCACGTCGCCCTTGACCATCTTGTAGTTCATGAACTCGTAGTCTTCGGGCAGGCACTGGCGGTTGAAGATGATGCGGCCGATAGAGGTCTCGAAGCGTGCGGTCTTGTTGCCGGTGACGTCGTAGTCGACGAACTCGTTCTTGCCGTTCTTGACGCGGAAGATACGGGTGCCATCCTCGTTGATGACGTTGGCGTTCTCGGCGGACACGCGGACCTGAATCTTGGCCTGCATATCGACCTCGGAGCGACAGTCATAGGCGTGCAGCGCGTCGTCGAAGCTCGAGAACACGTGGTTCTCGCCCGGCAGACCGTCGCGGACCTGGGTCAGATAGTACACACCGATGATCATGTCCTGCGAGGGAATGTTGACCGGCTTGCCGGATGCCGGCGAGCGCAGGTTGTTCGCAGAGAGCATGAGCACGCGAGCCTCGGCCTGAGCCTGGCTGGACAGCGGCACGTGGACAGACATCTGGTCGCCGTCGAAGTCGGCGTTGAAGGGCGAGCAGACCAGCGGGTGCAGGTGGATAGCCTTGCCCTCGACCAGCACCGGCTCAAAGGCCTGGATGGACAGACGGTGCAGGGTCGGTGCGCGGTTGAGCAGCACGACGCGACCGTCGATGACCTCTTCGAGGATGTCCCACACAAAAGTGGCACCACGGTCGATAGCGCGCTTGGCGCCCTTGATGTTCTCGACCTTGCCAAGCTCGACCAGGCGCTTCATGACGAAGGGCTTGAAGAGCTCCAGCGCCATGGTCTTGGGCAGACCGCACTGGTGCAGCAGCAGCTTGGGGTCGGTAACGATTACCGAACGGCCAGAGTAGTCAACACGCTTGCCCAGCAGGTTCTGACGGAAACGCCCCTGCTTGCCCTTGAGGGCCTCGGCGAGCGACTTGAGCGGGCGACCGCCACGGCCAGAGACCGGGCGACCACGACGGCCGTTGTCGAACAGGGCGTCCACGGACTCCTGGAGCATGCGCTTCTCGTTGTTCACAATGATCGCGGGGGCGTCCAGGTCGAGGAGGCGCTTGAGTCGGTTGTTACGGTTGATCACGCGACGGTACAGGTCGTTGAGGTCGGACGCGGCGAAGCGGCCGCCGTCGAGCTGGACCATCGGGCGCAGATCGGGCGGAATGACCGGGATGACGTCCAGGATCATGTTCGCGGGGCTGTTGCCACCCTTCAGGAAGGCGTCAACGACCTCGAGGCGCTTAACGGCCTTCTCGCGCTTCTGCTTCTGGGAGTCCTCGTCGGCGATGATGGCCTTGAGCTTCTCGGCCTCGGAAGGAAGGTCGATGGCAGCGAGCAGGTCGCGGACGGCCTCGGCACCCATGCCACCCTTAAAGTACATGGAGTAGTAGCGGGTCATCTCGCGGAACAGCGGCTCATCGGAGATGAGGTCGCGCTCGGTGAGCTTCATGAAGGCGTTGAAGGCGTCCGTGCGGAGCTGCTTCTCGTCCTTGCACTCTTCCTCAATGTCGACGATGCCAGAGGCGATCTCCTCGGGGGTCAGCGGCTCCTCGTCGGAGAACTCGTCAAAGTTCTCGGGGTCGCCCTGCTCCTTGAGGGACTCGATCTGGCGGGCGCACTCGGCATCGATCTCTTCCAGATCGGCGGCGAGCTCCTCGCGCAGGTCGTCGGCGTCGGCCTCGCGAGCCTCGTAGTCAACCTCGGTGATGATGTAGCTGGCAAAGTACAGAACCTTCTCGAGGTCCTTGGACTTGATGTCGAGCATACGGCTCATCGGGAAGCTCGTGGGGCTCTTGAAGTACCAGATGTGGGACACGGGAGCGGCGAGCTCGATGTGGCCCATGCGGTCGCGACGCACCTTGGCCGAGGTGACCTCGACGCCGCAGCGCTCGCAGACGATGCCCTTAAAGCGGATGCCCTTGTACTTGCCGCAGGAGCACTCCCAGTCCTTGGCGGGACCGAAGATCTTCTCGCAGAACAGGCCGTCCTTCTCGGGCTTGAGGGTACGGTAATTGATGGTCTCCGGCTTCTTGACCTCGCCGTGCGACCAGGAACGGATCTGGTCGGCGGAGGCAAGGGAGATCTTTACCGAGTCAAAATCAGTAGCTTCGAAATCTGCCACAGTCAACTACTCCTTATCAGTGGTCGTGGCGGCGACAGCCTCGGGTGCCTCGGCGGTCTCGGCATCCTCGGCCTCGACGTCGGCGTCAACGCCGGCGAGCGCAGCCAGGTCGTCGAGAGCAGAGGTCTCCTCGGCGGTCACAGGGGCGGAGGCGTCCTCGTCAGCATCGTGCATGGGCTCGATGTCCAGTGCGAGGGAGCGGATCTCCTTGACGAGAACCTTGAAGGACTCGGGGATACCCGGGACCGGAACATTCTCGCCCTTGACGATGGACTCGTAGGTCTTGACGCGGCCCACGGTATCGTCGGACTTGACGGTCAGGATCTCCTGCAGGACGTTGGAAGCACCGTATGCGTACAGTGCCCAAACTTCCATCTCGCCGAAGCGCTGGCCGCCGAACTGGGCCTTGCCGCCCAGAGGCTGCTGGGTAACCAGGCTGTAAGGGCCGGTCGAACGGGCGTGGATCTTGTCGTCGACCATGTGGCCGAGCTTGAGGATGTAGGACGTACCCACGGTAATGGGCTCGCGGAACTCCTCGCCGGTGCGGCCGTCGAACAGACGGGTCTTGCCGCGCTCGTCAAGCTGGGTGACGAACTCGGGGCGCATGTGATCGCCAAAGGCAGCGGTGGCCTTGTTGAGCATGTTCTTGTTGGCACGACGAATGACCTCGGCGATCTCGTCCTCCTTGGCGCCGTCGAAGACGGGCGTGGCGGTGAAGAACGGACCGGGGACGTACTTGTCGGAGTCGGCCTGCTCGGTATCCCAACCGCAGGCAGCAGCCCAGCCAAGGTGGCACTCGAGCAGCTGGCCGACGTTCATACGCGAAGGAACGCCCAGCGGGTTGAGGATAACGTCAATCGGGGTACCGTCAGCCATGTAGGGCATGTCCTCGACCGGCAGAACGTTACAGATAACACCCTTGTTGCCGTGGCGGCCGGCGATCTTATCGCCCTGCTGGATCTTACGACGCTGGGCGACGTAGACGCGCACCTGCTCGTTGACGCCGGGGGCCAGGTCGTCGCCGTTCTCGCGGCTAAAGCGGACGACATCGATGACGCGGCCGTAAGCGCCGTGAGGCATCTTAAGGGAGGTATCGCGGACGTCGTGGGCCTTGGCACCGAAGATGGCGCGCAGCAGGCGCTCCTCGGCGGTCAGAGCGCTCTCGCCCTTAGGTGTGACCTTGCCGACCAGGATGTCGCCAGGGCCGACCTCGGCGCCGATGCGGATGATGCCGTCCTCGTCGAGGTTGGCAAGCATGTCCTCGGAGAGGTTCGGGATCTCGCGGGTGATCTCCTCGGGACCGAGCTTGGTGTCGCGGGCGTCGATCTCGTGACGGGTGATGTTGATGGTCGTCAGCAGGTCCTCGGCCACCAGGCGCTCGGACACGACGATACCGTCCTCGTAGTTAAAGCCTTCCCACGGCATGTATGCCACGGTGAGGTTCTGACCCAGTGCAAGCTCGCCGTGATCGGTCGAAGGACCGTCGGCCAGGGGCTCGCCCTGCTCAACGGTGTCACCGACGCGCACGAGCGGACGGTGGTTGATGCAGGTGGACTGGTTGGAGCGCTGGTACTTGGCCAGGTGATACTCGTCCATGCCGCCGGCATGCTTGACGATAATCTTGGCGGCGTCGGCAAAGATGACCTCGCCGGCATTCTTGGCCAGGGTGACCTCGCCGGAGTCCAGAGCGGCGCGACGCTCCATGCCGGTACCGACATAGGGAGCGGCGGGGTGAACCAGCGGCACGGCCTGACGCTGCATGTTGGCGCCCATCAGCGTACGCTTGGCGTCGTCGTGCTCAAGGAACGGAATCAGCGTGGCTGCGACGGAGAGCATCTGACGCGGCGAGACGTCCATGTAGTCGACGTCCTCGACGGGCACGTCGGCGGGAGCGCCGAAGGAGCCGTCGAAGTCGCGGGTACGGGCGATCACGGTGTGCGGGCGGACAAGCTTGCCCTCGGCATCGGTCGTGATGAACTCGTTGGTCTTGGGATCGAGCGGCGTGTTGGCCGGCGCGATGACGTGCTTCTCTTCCTCGTCAGCGGTCATCCAGTCGATCTGATCGGTGGCAACGCCGTTCTCGACACGACGGAACGGGGCCTCGATGAAGCCGTACTCGTTGACGCGGGCGTAGAGGGCGAGCGAGCCGATCAGGCCGATGTTGGGGCCTTCGGGGGTCTCGATCGGGCACATGCGGCTGTAGTGCGAATTGTGAACGTCGCGGACGGCCGTCGGCACGTTGGTGCGGCGGCTGGAGCCGGACTTGTGGCCGGCAAGACCACCAGGGCCGAGTGCGGACAGACGGCGCTTATGGGTCAGACCGGTCAGGGGGTTCGCCTGGTCCATGAACTGCGAGAGCTGCGAAGAACCGAAGAACTCCTTGATGGAGGCCACGATCGGGCGGATGTTGATGAGCGACTGCGGGGTGATCTCGTCGATGTCCTGGGAGCTCATGCGCTCACGGACGACGCGCTCCATACGGCTCATGCCGATACGGAACTGGTTGGCGACGAGCTCGCCGACAGTGCGGATGCGGCGGTTGCCAAAGTGGTCGATGTCGTCGACCTTGAAGCCCTGCTCGCCGGCAGCGAGGGACAGCAGGTAGCGCAGCGTCGCGACGATATCCTCGTCGGTGAGCACCGTGACCTCTTCCTCGGTGGTGAGGTTGAGCTTCTTGTTGACCTTGTAACGACCGACGCGGGCCAGATCGTAGCGCTGCGGGTTAAAGAGCAGGCCCTCGAGCAGGCTGCGGGAAGCGTCCACGGTGGGAGGCTCGCCCGGGCGCAGGCGACGGTAGATCTCGATGAGGGCGTCCTCGCGGGTGAGGGCGGTGTCGCGCTCCAGGGTGCGCTTGATCACATCGGAGTTGCCGAGCAGCTCGATGATGTCGTCGTTGGTGACGGCAATGCCAAGGGCGCGCAGGAACATCGTGGCGCTCTGCTTGCGCTTACGGTCGATGGAGACCATGAGCTGGTCGCGCTTGTCGACCTCAAACTCGAGCCAGGCACCGCGGGACGGGATAATCTGGGCCTTGTAGATCTGCTTGCCCGAATCCATCTCGGAGCTGTAGTACACGCCCGGGGAGCGGACGAGCTGCGAGACGACGATACGCTCGGTACCGTTGATGATGAAGGTGCCCTGATCGGTCATCATGGGGAAGTCGCCCATAAAGACGAGCTGCTCCTTGATCTCGCCGGTCTCCTTGTTGGTGAGACGAACGTCGGTCAGAAGCGGAGCCTGATAGGTCATATCCTTCTCGCGGCACTCCTCGACGGTGTGCGCGGGGTCGCCGAACTGATGCTCGCCGAAGGTAACCTCGAGAACATGGTTCTGGCTCTGGATGGGGCTGGATTCCTTGAACGCCTCACGAAGGCCCTCGTCCTTAAAACGCTCAAAGGATTCCCTTTGAACAGAGATAAGGTTGGGGAGCTCCATGGCCTCCGGGATTTTCCCGAAGCTGACGCGCTTGCGCTCAGTGGCAGTGTATGCGTAGGTCACCAGGTTTTTCCTCCTTCACGGAAATGCTCGGTGGGTTGGCGAGGCATAGCTTCGCCAGTTATCGCAACCTAATAGTTTATCAGGTACCGACCGTTGGGCAAGAAAAGCCTTGACGCGATTGAGTTTTTGGAGTAGCAAAGTTTTTTGACAGGAAACACGCAGGTAGATTGGTGTGTATCGAACATATGTTCATACATTTTCTGTGAACAGAGAGCCGGCAATCGCAGCTCTTATAAAAAAACGGGCGCGAACCGAAGTCCGCACCCGCAAATGTCGATGCCCGAAGGCCTACTTACGCATCAGGCCGCCGCGCTCGTCGATGGCGTCCCAGAAGGCGCTGGCAAAGCGAGGATCGCTTGCAGCCATGAGGGCATTGGTGGCCATCCAGCCAGACGGGGTACCGGTGTCGTAGCCCGACAGCGGGTCGATGACGACAGCGTACATGGCCTCGCGATCGAGCGAACGCGCCATGGCGTCGGTCAGCTGGATCTCGCCGCCCTTACCGGCCTGCTGATCGGCCAGCAGGTCCATGACCAGCGGGCTCAGCAGGTAACGACCGACGATGTACAGGTTGGACGGAGCCGCCTCGGGGGCGGGCTTCTCAACCAGGCCGCCGATGCGCCACACAGCACCCGGCTCGCCATCGGCAACATCCTCGGCGCCCTCGAGCGAACCCACGCGCTCGCCGGCGATCACGCCGTAGCGGCTGACCTCCTCGGGAGCGCACGCGGCAACGGCGATAACAGAAGCGCCGCCGTGCTCCTTGGAGACAGCAAGCATCTTGTCGCAGATGTCACGGTTGGGAACAACGTAGTCGCCCAGAAGAACAAGGAAGTTCTCCCCTGCCACGGCGTCGGCAGCAGAGCGGATAGCATGGCCGAGGCCCTTGGGCTCGTACTGATAACGGAAGTCGACCGGCATACCGCCAGCGTGGGCTACGGCATCGGCATAGGCGTTCTTGCCGCGCTCGCGCAGCAGGTTCTCGAGCGAGCGATCGGGCTGGAAGTAGCTCAGCAGCTCAGGCTTACCGGGAGAAGTAACGATGATGGCATCGTCGACCTCCTCGGGCTCGAGCGCCTCCTCGACGACGTACTGAATGACGGGCTTGTCGAGCACCGGCAGCATCTCTTTGGGCGTGCACTTGGTGCCAGGCAGAAAACGCGTGCCAAGACCGGCGGCGGGGATGATTGCCTTCATGTTATTCAAAGATCCTTTCGCAGGCGCAAAAGCGCCCCATGCGTGCGGCACACAGCCGCAGACCAAATTGCGATACCCAAGCATCTTACCGCCGGAACTATATGTCGCTACAAGGCAGAGACAATTCTTCAGCAGGTCAACGCAAATTATTGCTCGAATGGTGCAATTTTATTGTCCAACGGCAGGGCACGCGATACGACGCAAATCACAGAACATGGCAGTTTGAGCAACCGATGCCGAGGGACCGATAAACAAAAAAGACGGGGTTCGCAATGCGAACCCCGTCTGCAAGAAATCTGGCGAGAAAGCCTGATTACTTGAGGGTGACAGCAGCGCCAGCAGCCTCGAGCTTCTCCTTGGCAGCCTCGGCGTCCTCCTTCTTGGCACCCTCGAGAACAGCCTTGGGAGCGCCCTCGACGACCTCCTTGGCCTCCTTCAGGCCAAGGTTGGTGAGCTCACGGACGGCCTTGATGACCTGGATCTTGTTGTCGCCGAAGCCCTCGAGCACGACGTCAAACTCGGTCTTCTCCTCGGCCTCAGCAGCGCCAGCAGCGGGAGCGGCGACAACGGCGGCAGGAGCAGCGGCGGAAACGCCGAAGGTGTCCTCGATAGCCTTGACGAGCTCGGAAGCCTCGAGAAGGGTCATTTCCTTAAGAGCATCGATGATCTCATCGGTGGTAAGCTTAGCCATTTCTAAGTCCTTTCGGTTTCCGTGTCTTTGCACGGAGATCAGTTAAAACACGGCGCGAAAGCGCCAGGGGTGCGGCGTTGCCGCCGCGGGTGAAAACAGCGACTAGGCTGCCTTCTGCTCGGAGACCTGCTGGATCGAACGAGCGAGACCAGAGGAAACGCCGTTGACGCAGACAGCGATGTCGCGAGCGAAACCGGAGATGAGACCGGCGATCTGGCCGAGAAGCTGATCCTTGGTGGGCAGCTCGGCGATAGCCTTAACATCATCAGCGGAAACGGCCTTGCCGTCGGAGATACCGCCCTTGATCTCAAGGACGCCCTTGGACTTAGCGGAGAAGTCCTTAAGGGCCTTAGCGGCCTCGACCGGCTCGGTCTCGTAGAACACATAAGCGACGGGGCCCGCGAGGATCTCGTCGATCTCGGGCTGCTCCTGGTTCTTGAGAGCGATCTTGACCAGGTTGTTCTTGTAGACCTTCATCTCGGCGCCGCACTCGCGAAGCTGATGACGCAGCTCCTGAGCCTGCTTAACCGTCAGACCGTTGTAGTTGACGACGAACAGACCGGCGTTCTCGGCGATACGGGACTCGATCTCTGCAACCTTGTCGATTTTGTACTGCTGGGGCATGAATTACACCTCCTCGAATTCTTTCCGGGCACGGTCCGCCACAAGGACGTGACGGGGGCATGTCCAAAAAGAAAGCCCCCGCGCTGCATGAGCGACGGGGGCGAGAAGACATATCTACTCGACCACCTCGGCTGGCGGGATATCCCATTAAGCTCGCGGGCGATGCCCGTTTGCACCGGCTGTCTCTGGCAGCGGATTCGTGCGTGAACCGAAAGTATTATGGCGGGGACCCCGGCGTCGGTCAACGGGAAACCGGGCTGCACACAATTCCACCATCCGGCCGCGCCGCCGAAGGCCAGGCGCAAGGTTTTCGCTCGGTCAGGTCCTGGGCTCGCACGAAGAGCACATTAAGTGCTCTTCGG
>UQPJ01000061.1:0-12982 GCA_900543015.1 uncultured Collinsella sp. | reverse complement strand
AGAGCACTTAATGTGCTCTCCGTGAGAGCAGGACTGTCCGAGCAGGCGACCTTATGCCCCGCCCCTCGGGACGACGGGATAGATTTAAAGGAGCAGCCATGGCAGGCAAGCCACAAACACTAGCTACGACCTCGGCATTCGAGATCTTGGGCCCCGTCATGGTCGGCCCCAGCTCATCGCACACCGCCGGCGCCCTGCGCTGCGCACAAGTTGCCGCCAGCCTGCTGGAAGGCCGCATCAGCAAAGTCACCTTTGGCCTGTGGAACTCCTTCGCCCACACCTACCGCGGCCACGGCACCGACCGCGCTCTCGTCGCGGGCATTCTGGGCCTCGACACCGATGACGAGAACATCAAGCAGGCCTTTGACCTCGCACGTGAGCAGGGCCTCGAATATCACTTTGACATCAAGGGCGACGACGCCTCCATCCACCCCAACACGGTCGACATCGACATGGTCGACGCCACGGGAGCCACGGCTCAGGTACGCGGCGAGAGCCTGGGTGGCGGCAAGATGCGCATCAGCCGCATCAACGGCGTCGGCGTCGATATCTCGGGCATGTATTCCACGCTGTTTGTGGCACACCAAGACGTCCCCGGCGTGCTCGCCGCGCTCACCAACCTCCTCGCCTACGCACACGTGAACATCGCCTTCTGCCGCACCTACCGCACCGAAGTGGGCGGCCAGGCCTACTCCGTCTTTGAGACCGACGGCGCCCCCGACGACACCGTCGTCCCCATGCTCCGCAAGCTCGACAATGTCGATTACGCGACCTTTATCGAGCTCCCCGGTTCTGCCTCGTCGCTCTCCCCCGGCGTCTCGGCAAAGGAAATCTTCGACGACGGCGAGCAGCTGCTCGATGCGTGCGAGGAACTGGGGCTCAACATCGGCGCCGTCATGGCCGTGCGCGAGGCGCGTCTGACCGGCGAGGCACACGCTATCGCCGCCATGCGCCGCGTACTCGACGTCATGCGCGAAGAGACCACAGCCCCCATTTCCAATCCACAGCGCTCGCTCGGCGGCCTCATCGGCGGCGAGGCAAAGCTTGTCGATGCCACCAGCCGAAACGATCTGAGCATAAGCCTGATGGGCGCCGTCCAAACCGACGCCGTGGCCCGCGCCATGGCCGTGCTCGAGCGCTCCGCCACGATGGGAGTGATCGTCGCCGCTCCCACGGCAGGCTCCGCGGGTGTCGTGCCCGGCTGCGTGCTGGCGCTCGCCGACCATCTGCAGCTGGACGACGAGCAGGTCATGGATGCCCTTTATTGCGCCGCCGCCATCGGCCTCAACCTCACCACGAGCGCCTGCGTTGCCGGCGCCGAGGGCGGCTGCCAGGCCGAGGTGGGAAGCGCCGCCGCCATGGCTGCCGCCGCGCTGGTGCAGATGCTCGGCGGCACACCCGAGCAGGCGCTCGATGCCAGTTCCATCGCGCTGAGTAATCTGCTGGGCCTCGTTTGTGACCCCGTCGGTGGCCTCGTGGAGGTGCCCTGCCAAAACCGCAACGCCATCGGTGTGGCAGCCGCCTTTAGCTCCGCACAGCTTGCCCTCGCCGGCATTAAGAGCCTGGTGCCGTTTGACCAGATGGCGCACGTCGTGCTCTCGGTGGGCCACGCGTTGCCGGCCACGCTGCGCGAGACGGCAAAGGGCGGCATCGCGCAGGCTCCGGCCGCACTTTCGGCCTGTGCAAAATGCGGTGTGTGCGGATAGCGACAAAGAACGACTCGAAGGTGGGACAAATGTCCCACCTCTTTTGAATGCCACCGTTTCCATACCACAATCAACTAGGTAATCGCTATAATGCAAGCCCAGTAAAAACACGATGAGCCGCAAGGCGAAATTCGAAGGATATGCATACGATGTCGCAAAACGATCGAACTCAACTGATTCCCGATCCGCAGCAGCCAAGCAGGCACACCGGCGGCGTTCAGTCGCCGCGTCCTATCGCGCCGAGCCGCGGTCAGCAGCGAGGTGCGGCAAACGTTTCCCAACGTCCGAACAAGCAGCATCAGCAGCGCCAGACAAATGGCAATGCGCCCAAGCAGCCCCCCACGCACGCTCGAGGCGATCGCGGCCCCGCACGCAAACCCGCCGAGAACAATAAGTCGGGCAAAAAGACGACGCTCTTTGTCGTTCTGGGTCTTATCGTCATTGTCTATATCGTAGGCGTCGTAGCGTTTTCGCAGGTAGCCTACCCCAACACCACTATCGCCGGCGTCGATGTCTCGTTCTCCAACGCTTCGTCTGCCGCCACCAAGGTCAACTCGGCTTGGAAGCACTATAAGCTCACCGTGACAGGCGATGACTTTAGCTGGACCTATCAGCCCGAGTCCGATGAGCCCATTGTCGACGGCGAAGCTGCCGCAAAAGAGATTATCAGCCGCAACGAAGCCATTGTATGGCCGGTTCGCCTTGTAGAATCCTTAAGCGGCAAGACCAAAACAACCGCTAGCTCCAACGAAGTCGATCTTGATCAAGACGTCGACCTGTCCATGCTCTCCGACACCTTTGACCAAAAGCAGTTTGAGAAGGATCTGGGCGCCGCCATCGACGAGTTTAA
Organism: uncultured Collinsella sp.; assembly: GCA_900543015.1. Taxonomy (GTDB): domain Bacteria; phylum Actinomycetota; class Coriobacteriia; order Coriobacteriales; family Coriobacteriaceae; genus Collinsella. The sequence continues at coordinate 10,426 of UQPJ01000061.1, read as the reverse complement.
CGAGGGGCGTTCGGGCGCGTTCGAGGCCAATAGCTCCTATGACGAGCAGGCCGGCAAGTTTACCGTCGAGAAGGCGCGCTCCAACGAAAAACTCAACCGCGAGCATGTCATTAAGTATGCCGAGCTCGAGCTTGCCTCGCTGGCCGAGACCGTAGATCTTTCCAAGCTCGGCAACGATGCCTATGAGCCGCTCAATGGAACGCTGACCGATGATCAGATTCAGTCTGCATGCGATGCCGCCAACAACTTCTTGGGCGTCAACGTGACCCTCAAGCTCAACGGCGAGGATGCCGGCAAGGTTGATGGCAGCTCCGTGTTGCAGTGGATCAGCTTTGCCGATCCGGCCAACCCCACGCTCGATACGTCGCAGATCAGCAGCTGGGCAGCCGAGCTCGCCAACGGCTTTAATACCGTGGGCTCCACTCGCTGGTGGACGCGCGCCGATGGCAAGCAGTGCGCCGTCGAAGGCGGCGACTTTGGTTGGTCCATCGACAGCAGCTCGCTCGCCAAGCAGGTCGAGGACGCCATCAACAACAAGCAGACCGGCGAAATCGAGATCAAGTACTCCCAGAAGGCCGACACATTTACCGCCAAGGGCGAGCCCGACTGGAAGGCCTATATCGACGTCGACCTGTCCGAGCAGCATGCGCGCTACTACGACGAGAGCGGCAACATCGTGTGGGAGGCCAACTTTATTTCTGGCAAACCGGGCGAAGACGCCACCCCCGAGGGCGTATGGCAGATCAACAGCAACGATGGCGCCAGCAAACTCATCGGTGCCAAGGACCCCGAGACCGGCAAGCCCAAATACGAGAGCCCGGTAAGCTACTGGATGCCGTTCGAGGGCAATATGGTCGGATTCCACGACGCCACCTGGCAAAACGATTCGAGTTTCGATAACGCCGAATCGTACAAGTGGTGCGGTAGCCACGGTTGTATCAACCTGCGTCTGGCCGATGCCAAGTCGCTCCACGAGCGCATCAAAGTCGGCCTCTGCGTGGTCGTGCACTCGTAACGCAGCTAACGTCTACAACAAGTAAACAGCACGGCGACAAAACTTACAGTACCGTCATCCGCAACTTCTATACGCCCGCCTATCGCGACGGGCGTATATACTTATCGGAGCCATATCGATAAAGGAGACGCTATGTCCAAGGTCCCCACGATCAATCCGGGTCCTGACGATTCCGATCGCATGCCCCAAGATGCCACCGAGACCCTGCCGATTATCAACGCTGCAGACACCAAGCAGCCCCAAACGAGTCTCGACGATTCGACCGATATCTCCGATGAAGAAGCCTATGCAAAGCTCAAGGCAAAGCGTGCCGAGCGTCGGCGCAAAAAGCTCATCCGACGCGGTATCGCCGTCGGTGTCGTTGTTGCCATCGCGCTCATTGCCATCATCGCAACGCTGGTCATCAACGCGCAACCCGCAGGCACCAACGAACCGGTGACCGACATGGTCACCGAAGGCACGTTTACCACCACAGTCGAAGCCAAGGGACAGCTCAAGCCTATTTCAGCCTCGGTCGTCTCCCCTTCCGTCGATGGTACGGTGGCGCAGATCAACGTGCAGGCCGGACAGAACGTCAACGAGGGCGACGTGCTCATGACTATTAAGAACGACGCGCTCGATAACGCTGTTTCCGAGGCGCAGCGCGCGGTCGCGGCCGCCCAGGAAGACCTGAACAATGCAAAGGCGACGCTCGCGGCCGCACAGGCCGCACCGGCAACGGACGGTGACGGATCGACCGGCCCATCGGACGCAAGCACCAACGCAAATGCCGTCTCGACCGCCCAGCGCAACCTCGCCTCGGCCCAGGCAACGCTGGAGCAGGCAACTGCAAAGGCGGCCGAGCGCACCGTAAAGGCCCCCAGCTCGGGCAGCATCGTGGAGCTCAACGCCAAGGTGGGCGCTACGGTAACAGGCGGCACGATCATGGGCGAAGGCGACACGAGCGGCGGCAAGCAGTGCATGCAAATCGCCGACCTGTCCAAGATGAAGGTGACGGTTCAGGTGGGCGAAAAGGATATCGCCAAAATTGCCGTGGGCCAAAGCGCCAACGTGACCTATCCCGCGTTTCCCGATATCGTGAGTCAAGGCACCGTCACGGCTATCGCCTCGGTGGCAAACTCTGACTCCGGCTCCGGTAGCGGCGGCAGCGTGACCTTTAACGTCGACATCCTCATCGAAGCACCCGACAGTCGCCTTAAGCCGGGTATGACTGCCGAGGTCTCGGTAGTGACCGAGAAGCTCGACGACGTGGTTATGGTGCCGACCATGGCGCTGATGACCGAAGACGGCGAGCACTATTACGTCAATCTGGCCACCGATTCGGAAGGCAAGAAGACGCGCCGCGTGAAGGTGACCGTCGTGACGCAAAACGACAACGAGGCTGTAGTCGGTAAGACGCAGGTCAAGCGCGACGACCAGGGCAACGAGATCAACTCAGACGTCCCGGTTACCAAGTTACGCGACGGCGACACCATCGTGACGGATACCGGCACAGGCATGACGGCAGACGGCGGCGACAATATGTCTGCCGACGAGGGCAAGTAATGCGTCCCGTCATCGACATCCGCAACGTGCACCGCATCTTTGAGAGCGAGGCCGGTTGCGCCCACATCCTGCACAACGTGAGCCTGGCGGTGAACCCCGGTGAGTTCGTCGCCATCACCGGCCCCTCGGGCTCGGGCAAGTCAACGCTCATGAACATCCTGGGCTGCCTGGACAAGCCGACGGCGGGTGATTATTTCCTGCAAGGGCTCAACGTCGCCGAGCTCGACGATGATGAGCTCACCGAGGTGCGCGCGCTGAGCATCGGCTTTGTCTTTCAGAGTTTTAACTTGCTGCCGCGTCTGACGGTGATCGAAAACGTCATGCTGCCGCTGTCCTACACCAATGTGCCGCGTAGCCAGCGCGAGATGCGCGCCGTGCACGCGCTGCAAGCCGTCACACTGCCGGTCGACCATTGGGACCACCGCATATCGGAACTCTCGGGCGGACAGATGCAGCGCGTCGCCATCGCGCGCGCCCTCGTCAACGACCCGCCCATCATTTTGGCCGACGAGCCAACGGGAAATCTAGACTCGACAACCGGGGCGCTCGTCATGGAAACCTTCCACAAGCTCCAGAAACGCGGCAAGACCATCGTACTCATCACGCATGACCCCGGCATCGCCGCCGAGGCCGATCGAGCCGTAACCATCCGTGACGGACGAATCCATGACGGCGCATATGTCGCGCATACACCGAATACGTTACGCGGGGCCGTCAACAACCTGCCCGCGATTTCTGCAACCACCAATCAGCCGAAAGGAGCGAAGGCATGAGCACCCGTGATCTTGTCCAAGAAGCCCTTCACTCGCTCGAGGCCAACAAGGGACGCAGCCTGCTCACCATCCTTGGCATCGTCATTGGCATCGCCTCGGTCATCGCCATGACTTCGCTCATCGGCGGCATCCAAAACAGCCTGGTCAACAGCCTGGGCCTCAATGCAGCCCGCATGGTAGAGATCTATTCGTCCCAAGAACTCACCGATTCGGATGTGGAAAAGCTTCGCAAACTGGTGCCGCAGATTGAGCAGATCGGCATCGTCGATAGCGCCTATTCCGAGTACAAGGTCGGGGATAAAAGCTATACCGTCATGGCACACGGCGTCGATAGCGACATGCTCGATGCCGTGGGCGCCAGCAAGCTCGTTGCGGGACGTGTCTATTCACAGGCAGAGTCTCAATCAGGCTCGCGCGTGGCGCTCATCAGCCGCGGCGGCGCCGATCAGCTTTACGGCAACGAACAGGACGCACTGGGGAAAACCATCAAGGTGTCCAACGGCGAGGTGCAGATTGTAGGCGTGATTGATGGCGGCAGCGACTCCATGGGCTCGCTCACGCTGTATATGCCACGCGAAACCATCTCCGGCCTGTTTGGCGACGAGAATCCTTCATTCCCCAGCGTGACGGCACTTGCCGCCGAGGGCACGGACATGGACGAGCTCTGCAAGACCATCGAGTCTAAGGTGCGCACGATGAAGGGCATCTCGGAGGACGATGAGTACGAGAGTGTATCGGCGACCTCCATGAAAAGCGCCATCGATGCACTCAACTCGTTTATGGGCGCCTTCTCGCTCATCATGGGCGCTGTCGCCAGTATCTCGCTGCTTGTCGGCGGTATCGGCATTATGAATATGATGCTTACCAACGTGACTGAGCGCATCCGCGAGATCGGTATTCGCCGTGCCTTGGGCGCCAGTCGCCGCGATATCACCGCGCAGTTTTTGGCCGAGTCCTCGGCGCTGTGCGTCACCGGTGGCCTGCTGGGTGTCCTGATTGGCTATCTGCTGGCCTGGGGCCTCGCGATGTTTGCCGCAGGATCAGGGGTTCTCAGCGAGCTCGGCGCCAGCGGGCAAATCACACCGAGCTTTTCAATCGCCACGGTGCTGCTGGCCTTCGCCGTCTCCGTCGGCATCGGCGTAATCTTTGGCTTCTACCCCGCTCGCCGCGCGGCAAAGCTCAACCCGGTGGAGTGCCTACGCTACCAGTAAGCCACCACCAACAAGTTGCGGTGAATTAGGGACTGAATATGCTATCTAGCAGCAAAAACAGACACTATTTCACCGCAACTTATTGAAGGGCTGTTTGCGCCAGTTCTGGGCGTCGTCCTCGAGCTATTGATGGATGACGGGCTTGTACGGGTCGAGCTTGCTCGGGGCGCTCCTCCTCGCGGGCGGGAGGGCGCGCAGGCGCGGCAAGCGCCTAGCGCGCGAACTCCCGTAAGAGCGCTTCTTCCACTTCCCGAAGCGAAAGGGCCCCGCCTCCCTCGGCGGGACGGGTGACCACGATACAGCGCGCTCCCACGGCGCGCGCTGCGGCGAGCTTCTCGGCCGTGCCGCCTACGGTTCCCGAGTCCTTGGTCACAAGCCACTGGGCGCCCACCTGCCGAAGCATCGCCTCGTTGAGCTCGCGGGTGAAGGGCCCCTGCATGCCGATGACGTGCGACGGCGAAAACCCCGCGTCGATGCACTTCGTTATAGCACCGGGCAGCGGGAGCACACGCACGAAGAAGCGCTCCGCGAAATCGGCGACGCGCGTGTAGGGAGCAAGCTCCTTGCTCCCCGTCGTGAGAAGAACGCGACCCGGGTTCTCGGAGAGAAAGCGCGCCGCGCAGGCGATCGACGCGACCGGCACGACGCCTTTGGGCAGCGCCTCGACCGGGCGCGCAAGGCGCAGGCATCGTGCACCCACGGCGAGCGAAGCGGCCCGGATGTTGTCGCTTGCGAGCGTAGCGAAGGGGTGCGTGGCGTCGACGACGATGCGCGCGCCGGAAAGCTCGCGCTCCATGTCGGCATCGTCGAGCCTGCCCGCATGCACCTCGATGCCCGGAAGCTCACCCAAAAGCTCGCCTCCGTACTCGGTTGCCGCGTAGGCACGGGCGGGGATGCCCGCCCCGCTCGCCCATTCGCACAGAAGGCGGCCCTCGGTGGTGCCGGCGAAGATGCGCAGCGCCGGCACGGATGCGGGGGCCGTCACTTCGCGCCACCCGTGCGCGTGATCTGGTAGAGCAGCGCGTTCATAATGGCGGCCGCCACGGTCGAGCCGCCCTTGCGACCCCTCGCGACGATGGCCGGCACGCGTCGCGCAAGTAGCTCCTCTTTCGCCTCGACCACGTTCACAAACCCGACCGGCACCCCAACGACGAGCGCGGGCGCGATCTTCCCCGCGTCCATGAGCTCGGCGAGGCGCAGAAGTGCTGTGGGAGCGTTGCCGACGGCCACGATGAGCGGACCCTCGATGCCGCAAGCTTTGTCCATGCTCGCAACGGCGCGAGTCGTGCCCGCGGCGCGCGCAGCCGCGGCGACATCAGGGTCGGCCATGTAGCACACGGACTTGCAGCCGAGCTTCGCGAGCGCGGGCTTGCTTATGCCTGCGAGCGCCATGTTCGTGTCGGTGAGCACCGTGGCCCCTGCACGCAGTGCGTCGAGCGCACAGTGCGCGGCGTCATGGGTGAACACGAGGGAATCGGCGTACGAGAAGTCGGCAGTGGTGTGGATGACGCGCTTCACGACGGGCTCTTCGAGCGGCGGGAACGTGCGGCCGCCGAGCTCTTCGGTGATGATCTCGAAGCTGCGCCGCTCGATGTCGCCGGGCGCCATCTCCTTGGAATCCATCTAGTACTCCACTCCTTCCCTTGCACATATCCCCTGCTCGTAGGGGTGTTTCTTGCACCGCATCTCGGTTATGTAGTCGGCCTTCTCCACGATCTTGCGGGAAGGCGCGCGCCCGGTGAGCACTACTTCGACGCCGAGCGCGGACATATCGAGTGCGCGGTCCACGAGTGCCTCGTCGACAAGCCCCTTCGAAAGCGCCTCGTCGAGCACGAGCAGTCCCTCTTGCGCGCCCTCGAGCTCGGCGAGCGCAGAAGCGAGGTTCCCATCGTGCAGCTCGCACGTCGCGGCAAGTTCTTCCGACGTCATCGACCAGGTAAACTTGTCCGACGCCTTCCCCGCGAACACGGGCACGCCAAAATGCTCGGCGAGCAGGCGCACCTCCCCGCTTTCGCCGTCTTTCAGGAACTGCACGACGACGACGCGGCGGCCTGCAGCGAGCATGCGAAGGGCGAGGCCCATCGCCGCCGTGGTCTTGCCTTTGCCGTCGCCATGATACACGTGGATCATACGCCCTCCTCGATAATGCGGTAGACATACTCCATGTCGAGCGCCCCGCGCACGACGTCGGCCAGGCGGTCAAACTCGCGCGCACGGTGATCGGCCGCGGACGCCGCGCCCGCAGCACCCACGACGCTCTCGGGCAGGCCGCGCATGCGCGCGAGCGAGCGCGCGAGGGCGAGCGCAACCCCCGGTTCGTCGAACAGGCCGTGGAGATAGGTTCCGAACACGTTTCCGCAGGCCGCGCCTTCTGGTTTGCCGCCAATCGTGCCCGCAGGGGCACAGGAGACGGTCGTTTCGCCGTCGTGAATCTCGTACCCGCGCGCCGTCATGCCGTTCCACACCGAGAACGCGCCTTGGGCGCCCGTGATGCGCAGCTCCGACTGGGCGAGGCGCTTTTCCTCCTTGAACACCGTACTTGCAGGGATGAGCCCGAGCCCGCGCGCGGTGCCAGCGCCTTCCCTGCCGTGCGGGTCGGAAAGCTCGTCTCCCAAAAGCTGGTAGCCTCCGCATATGCCGAGCACCGGTGTGCCCGCGCCCGAAAGCGCGCGTACACAGGCTCCGATGCCGCTAGCCGCAAGCCAGCGCGCGTCGTCGAGCGTAGTCTTCGAGCCGGGAAGCACCACCAGGTCGGGTCGGCCCAGATCGCTCGTCGAGGAAACGTAGCGCACGCCCACGCCGGGCACGCGCGAAAGCGGGTCGAAGTCGGTGAAGTTCGACAGATGCGGAAGACGCACGACGGCGACGTCGATGACGCCGCGCGCCTCGCGGGCAGATAGGCGCGGCGCGAGCGAGTCCTCGTCGTCCAGGTCAAGCGTAAGATACGGCACGACCCCCACGACGGGAACCCCGCACATCTTCTCGAGCGGGGCCAAACCCGGGCACAGGATTTCCACATCGCCGCGGAACTTGTTCACCACAAGCCCCCGCAAAAGCGCGCGGTCCTCGGGCGCAAGGAGCGCGACCGTGCCGTAGAGCTGGGCAAATACCCCGCCCGGGTCGATGTCGCCCGCAAGCAGCACGGGGGAGGACACGGCGCGCGCGAGCCCCATGTTGACGATGTCGTTTTCGGCAAGGTTGATTTCGGCGGGGCTGCCGGCGCCCTCGATGACGATGACGTCGTTATCCTCCGCGAGCGAATCGAACGCCTCCAAAATCTGCGGCATGAGCGCCTTCTTTCGCGCGAAGTAGTCCCTCGCAGCGAAGGCTCCCTGCGCCCTGCCGGCCACGATGAGCTGGCTTCGGTGGCCGCTTTCGGGCTTGAGCAGGATGGGGTTCATGCGCACGTCGGGCGCGATGCCGCACGCCTCGGCCTGCATGATCTGGGCGCGCCCCATCTCGAGCCCGTCGGCCGTGACACCGCTGTTGAGTGCCATGTTCTGGCTCTTGAAGGGAGTCACGCGCAGGCCGTCCTGCGAAAGTACGCGGCACAGCCCCGCCGCAAGCAGGCTCTTCCCCGCGTTCGACATGGTGCCCTGGATCATGATGGGCTTGGCCCTACCCACGGGTATCGACCTCCTTCGCCGAGCCTCGGCCATCCGCGCCCGCCATAGCGCCGCTGAAAGAAGCGCCGCCCCGTTCGTCGGGTTCGTCTTCGCCCGATGCGCCTTCCGCCCGAAGCACGCGGCTGAACGCCATCGCAAGCCGGGCATTCTCCTTGCGCGTGCGCACCGCGACGCGGCACCAGAAACGGGACAGCACCGAAAACGAGTCGCACGTGCGGACCAAAACCCCCAGTTTATACAGGCGCTCGGGGATGTCTTTCGCCGGCGTGCGGACTAAAAGGAAGTTCGCATCCGACGGCACGACGGAAAGCCCGAGCGAGGAGAGCTCGTGGGAAAGCCACGCTCGCTCGCCCGCCAATACATCGCGCGTGCGTGAGACGTATTCGACGTCTTCCAGGGCGGCGATGCCCGCGGCCTCGGCGACCGAGGAGACGGGCCACGCCTGCCCCGCCCGGCGAATCCCCTCGATGAGTTGGGCGTTTCCGCTGATCAGATATCCCAACCGCAACCCCGCCATTCCGTAGAGCTTGGTGAACGCGGAGAGCACGGCCACATGGCGCGAACACGCGGCGCGTGCGGCCACGCTCCTTTCGCGGGCGTCGGGCGCAAATCCGAGGAAGCACTCGTCCACGACGAGCAGCGCGCCCACCTGCTCGCAGCGGCAAGCCGCGGCCTCGATCACGCTGGGGTCGACGAGACGCCCCGTCGGGTTGTTCGGATTGCAGAGGTACGCCACGTCTCCCGGCCCCTCGATCGCGCGGGCGAAGGAGGCGGGCACGTCGAAGTCGTCCGCTTCGGAGAGCGGGAACTCCTGCACGCATGCGCCGTAGTACGATGCCGCCTCCGAATATTCAGAGAACGTCGGCGCGCACACGACGATGCGTTTCGGGCGCACCGCCGCGGCGAGCCGCCAGATGATGTCGGACGCGCCCGCGCCGCAGACGATAGTATCTTCGGGAATGCCCTGGGCGCGCGCTAGGGCGCGAACGAGGGCGATGCTTTCCCTATCGGGGTAGGCGTCGATTCGAGAAAGCGCCTTGCAAGCTGCGGCGACGGCGCGCGGCGAGGGGCCTGCCGGATTCACGTTCACCGAGAAGTCAATGAGGTCGGAGGCGCCCCCTTCGCAAGCGATGCCGAGCGATTGCCAGCTGCCCCCATGCGCACGGGCGCGCAGGATCCCCCCGTCAGCCCGGGGCGCGGCGTGGTCTTCCCTCATAACATCGCCCCCACGGCGAGCACGACCGCCGCGCGCACAGCGCCGAAGACGACGAGCGCGCATACGGACGCGGCGAGCATGAGCCTTGTCGCCCGAACGATGTCGCCCCACTCGATTTCGCGGGACGCATCGCCTATCGTCGGTTTCTCAACGAGCTTGCCGAAATACACCGCGGGTCCTGCCAGGCGCAGCCCGAGCGCGCCCGCGCACGCTGACTCGGTCTGCGCCGCGTTCGGGCTCGCATGGCGACGCCTGTCGCGGCGCCAGATGCGCGCCGCCCCGCGCGCGTCGAGCCCGACGATCGGGCACACGGCGATCATGAGCAGGGCCGATAAGCGCGAGGGGATCCAATTCACCGCATCGTCGAGGCGCGCCGAGGCGCAGCCGAAGTCGATGTAGCGCTCGTTTTTGTAGCCCACCATGCTGTCGAGCGTGTTCACCGCCTTGTACGCCATGCCTAAGGGCGCACCCCCGATCATAAGGTAGAAAAGCGGCGCGATGACACCGTCGCTCGCGTTCTCCGCCACCGTTTCCACGGCGGCGCGCGCGACGCCCTGCTCGTCGAGAACAGACGTGTCACGTCCCACGATGAGCCCGACGGCTTCGCGCGCCGCGACAAGGCCGCCCTTCGAGAACGCGCGGGCAACGGCCAGGCTCTGGCGGCGCAGCTCGCATGCCGCGAGAATCTGATAGCTCGCCCATGCCTCGGCCACGAAGCGCAAGCCGAAGTGAACCATGCCGCAAACATGCAGGATTCCCCAGGTCAAAAGCATACACGTAAGCGGAAGCGCCACGGCGAGCACAAGCCCTGCGGCGCGCGTGCCCGCGGACGTTTGCGGGAATGCGCCCCGCAGGCGGCCTTCGGCCCACGTGATCGCGCGCCCCATGGCGACGACGGGATGGGGAAGCCAGCGCGGGTCGCCAAAGGCAAGGTCGGCCGCGAACCCGGCGGCGACGGCAAGAATCGTCATCACCGGGCATCGCCCCCCGAAGCGGGGCGAACGTCGCGAAGGCAGCGCCCATCCCAAGTGGCGGCCCAT
>UQPJ01000060.1:0-13079 GCA_900543015.1 uncultured Collinsella sp. | reverse complement strand
TCATGCCGTCCTCTTTGAATGACAAGTTGTCGCTCTGGTGCCCGCGCAGCGTCGGGCAGTTACGGCGTTTGGTAAAACGCCGTAACAAACTACCGCGTAACTCCCCTAGTTCATCATTGCATTCATCATCTCGGTGGTTGCGGAATCGTCAGCAGACCACTCGCCATCGTCATTGGCGGTGTACTTGAAGGTAACCTTGGTGTCCTTGGTCTTAGCGGCCTTGGTCACGTCGACCATGACCTGGCCGGCCATCTTGTACAGGTCGTCCTCGGAAGGCATCGTATCGAGCGCCGCGATCTTCTCCTGATACTGGGTGGCGAAATCTTCAACGATCTTGTTCATGGACTTGCAGGTAATGGTGACATCGGCAGTCGCGGTGCCCTTGTCCTCGTCGACCGTCACATCGCCGATCTTGTAGTCAAAGCCCTCGAGATAGCTCTTGGCGTACTCCTTGGGATCGATGCCCAGCTGCTCGAACTCGTCGCCCGAGGCCTCTTCCAGGCCGGCGAGGAAGTCGTCGCCGCCGTTCTTGACCTCGTCAAACTGCGTCGTAAGATCCTCGGTGATGAGCTCCTCAACCGAAGGACCTCCGCAGCCGGAAAGCACAACCACGCACGCGACCAGAACAGCCATCAGGGGCGCAAGCAGCAGCTTCTTCTTCATGACATTCCTCCCAACAAGCGGCACCGCGCTTCCCGACACGGTGCGCGTCGTAACAATAAGGCCATACTAGCCGATAACGAACACCCCCGGCAAAGCAAAGGCGCAGTCGGCTCGATTTAACGTCCGAACGGTTTACCGGTCCGCCCAACGCGCAATAAAACGTTCCGCCGCATTGCAATAAAAAAGGGCGGCCGGATAACCCGACCACCCCAAAACACCCTTATGTTGCCGCAGACTACTTGCGGACGACCTTGACGATGGCATCGCCAGCGGAGACAGCGGAGTCAGCCTCGACGGCGAGCTCGACGTCGGCGAACTCGGCGGTGTTGGACACAGCCACGACGACGCAGTCCTTGTAGCCGGCAGCGGCGATCTTGGCGCGGTCGATCTTGAGCATGGGCTGACCAGCCTTGACGACGTCGTCGGCCTTGACGAAGCCCTCGAAGCCGTCGCCGTTCATGTTGACGGTATCGACGCCAACGTGCACCAGAACCTCGATGCCGCTATCGGACTGCAGACCCACGGCGTGGCCCATGGTGACGGTCACCTTGCCGTCGCAGGGAGCGTAGACCAGATCGTCCTCGGGCCACACGGCGCAGCCCTTGCCCAGAACCTCGCCACCAAAGACGGGATCGGGCACGTCGGCCATCTTGATGACCTTGCCCTTGACGGGCGAGCACAGCACGTCGGCGCCGGCAGAAGCAGAGATGGAGGCCGGAGCAGCGACAGTCGCGGGCTCAGCCTTCTTCTTGAACATGTCAAACAGACCCATACGTTTTCTCCTCTTGATTAAGCGCAACGTTGTGCGCATGCCTATGGTGATTATAGTGCCAAATGGTTCAAATGCTAAGGTGGGGACTCGAATCGCGAGCCCATCCCAACGCTTTTCCCCGGTGGCACTCATATTGTCGATTAATCCAGGCCCTCGGCACCGTTGGACTTGATGATCTTCTGGTAGGCGTAGAAGCTGTCCTTGCGGCGGCGCTCGTAGGTACCGGTGCCGTCGTCGTACTTATCGACGTGGATAAAGCCGTAGCGCTTGCGCATCTCGCCGGTGCCGGCGGAAACCAGGTCGATGGGGCCCCACCAGGTGTAGGCAATCAAATCGACGCCGTCCTCGATGGCCTCGCCCATGGCCTTGACGTGGCTCTGCAAGTAGGCGATACGATACGGGTCGCGGATGGAGCCGTCCTCCTCGACCTCGTCGTAGGCGCCCATGCCGTTCTCGACCACCATCAGCGGAATCTCGTAGCGGGCGTAAATCTCGTTGAGGGCGATGCGCAGACCCAGCGGATCGATCTGCCAGCCCCAATCGGTGGACTCCAGATAGGGGTTCTTGCCGCCAAAGGTCATGTTGCCCTCGGTCATCTCGTGATCCTTGTGGGTGCCCACAGTGCCGGACATGTAGTAGCTAAAGGTGTAGAAATCGACCTTGCCGTCGGCGATATCCTGCAGGTCACCGTCCTCCATCACAAGCTCGACATCGTTCTCGGCCCAGAAGCGCTTGGCATAGAACGGATACTTGCCGCGCACCTGCACGTCGGAGCAGTACCAGTTCATGGTATTCATCTCCTGCTGCGTGGCGAACACGTCGGCCGGATCGCACGTGGCGGCATAGGAGAGGATGAAGCAGTCCATGTTGCCCATCTTAAACTGCGGATAGTGCTCGTGGGCATAGCGCACGACGCGGCCGCTGGCGACAAACTGGTGATGCAGCGCCTGCATACGAGCCTGCGGCGTAGCATGGACCGCCGAAGCCGGGCCCTCAAAGCCCTGAATCATGCTGGTCTCAAAGAGGTTGCCCATGTCCTGAGTGCCGCAGTTGATCTCGTTGAAGGTGAGCCAGAACTTGACCTTGTCCTGATAGCGGTCGAAGACGGTCTGGCAGTACTTCTCAAAGAAGCCGATGAGCTCGCGGCTCGCCCAGCCGTTGTATTTCTCGACCAGGTGATAGGGCATCTCGTAGTGCGACAGGGTCACGAGCGGCTCGATATTGTGAGCGCGCAGGCAGTCGAAGACGCGGTCGTAAAAGGCGAGGCCGGCCTCGTTGGGCTCGGCGTCGTCGCCGTTGGGGAAGATGCGGCTCCAAGAGATGGACATGCGGAACATGTTGAAGCCCATCTCGGCGAACAGCGCGATGTCCTCCTCGTAGTGATGGTAGAAATCGATGCCGTCATGGTTGGGGTAGAAGCGGTTGGGGTCGATGTCGATCGTGATCTGACGCGGCTCCTTGTAGCTGCCGCCCAAGAAATGGTCGTCGACCGAAGGACCGCGGCCGTCCACGTTCCAAGCGCCCTCAAACTGATTGGCGGCCGTGGCGCCACCCCAATAGAAACCCTCGGGGAACTTGATGTTTGCCATGAGCATCTCCTTTGCATTGCGGGTCGATAGGCCGAGTATCGCCCACGCACGCGACAGACAGGGGCAGGGGTGCCAAACCCGACACTTCTTTTCGCAGACGCGCGCTGCAACAGCGCTGCAGCTGAAACTTTTTGACACCGAAGGCGCGAGGGCGATTCGCCCCGCGTCTATCGGCGGTATGCCGCGAGGGTGCAGCCGTACTTATCGCGAAATTTACGGTAGAAGAAGCTCATGTTTTCATAGCCCACCGCATGCGCAGCCGCCCCGGCCGTGGCGCCACCGCGCAGAAGCTCGGCCGCACGCACCAGGCGTCGCTCCTGCACAAGCTGCCTAAAGGTCTTGCCCACATGTCGCTTGAGGAGCGCCGTCGCATAATTAGGGCTCAAGCCAAACTCCGCCGCCATCCCCTCGAGGGAGCATGCAGCGAATTCGCGATCGATATAGCCAAGCATTCCCGTCACCAGGGCAGTGGGCCCCGCCGCGCCGTCCGCCGCGCCGCGCACCAGCTCGCGCTCGTAGCAATCCATGAGCTCGGCCAAAAACAGCTGAAACAGACGCAGGACGATCTCGGGACCGTTGGGGCTCGGGTCGTACAGCTCGCAGAGCATCTCCTGCATGTAGCGCCGAATCCGACGGCTCTCGCCGCAATGAAAACGGACATGGCCCCGATGGTCCGTCTCGCTGTTGAGCGCGTTGAACAAAAACCGCGAGACCGCGCTCTCGCGCGAGAGGCTCGACTCGAGGCTCCGGCGCAAAAAAGAGCGTGAAACGGTCATGCTTAGCATGATGTCGTCCTCACCAAGCGCCGCCACGGCATGCGGGCAAAGGGCGTCGAGCAAAAGCACCTCGTTGCGGCGCAACTCGAGCCTCTCCCCCGCCACCGTCTGCGGGCAGCGCCCGCGATACACATAGCTCATCTCCACGTAATCATGCACGTGCTCGGGAACTGCATTAAAGCGCGAGTTTTTCCTTATCGTCAGGCCGCGCGGCATGCCGGGCTGGGCATAGGCAAACCCTGGCTGCCCAATCTTGCGCACTGGGCATCCGTCGATTTCGACATGCTCGGTCATAATCGACCAATCAAATGCCATGCCGTCTTTATAAGCGATCTCACTGGCGCTCAGTTCGCTGAGCCTACGCTCGAGCTCGTCGATCTCCATGGCTTGCCAATCGTTGATTTAGTCATAGTTCGTCGTGATTCAGATATTAGCAGAACGCGCCGACGCGTCCATAATCTGTGCTATGCAGCAGATCGATCGAGCCAAGGAGGATCCATGACCGCGTACTATCAGCAGGTGCTCGAGGGCACATACGACAACCACGTGCTTCCGTTTTTGTGGATGAAGGGCGAGAGCCATAAGACCATTGCCGAGTATCTGGAAAAGATCGCCGGCGCCGACATCCACGAGGTCTGTCTCGAAAGCCGCCCACACCCCGATTTTTGCGGCGAGGGCTGGTGGCGCGACTTGCACTTTGTCATTGACGAGTGCAGGCAGCTGGGCCTTAAGCTCTGGATCTTGGACGACGCGCACTTCCCCACGGGCTTTGCCAACGGCGCCGTCAAGGAGGCCGTGCCCGAGCTCCGCAAGATCGTGCTCACGCACCGCACGTTCGACATCGTGGGCCCCACGTCCGCCGCGAGCATCGCGCTCGCCAACATGCTCGACAAAACGGAGCGCTTCTACGGCGTGACATTTATGCAGGACGGCAGCCCCGTCGACGTCGCTTACCGAGTAATCGACGATGCAGACGGCAACCCCAGCCGCCTGGTCTTCGATGCACCTGCGGGCCTCACGCAGGCATGCGTGATGTTCACGAGCGGCAAGACCTCCTACAACGAGGACTACATCAATATGGTCGACCGCGCCTCGGTGGCGCAGCTCATCGATGCTGTCTACGAGCCGCATTTTGAGCATCTGGGCGATGAGTTTGGCAAGACCATCTTGGGCTTTTTCTCCGATGAGCCCGGATTTGCCAACGAGAAGGGCACCACGGGCCCCGATGGCATCTCGGACACGCTCATCGGCAAGGCCACCGCGCCCCTACCCTGGTCGGCCGAGCTTGAGCGTCGCCTGCGCGCGGCACTGGGCGAGCGCTACCTGGCCGAGCTCCCGCACCTGTGGGACCGCGAGCCGGCCGGCGCGCACGTACGCCACGTCTATATGGACATCGCGAGCACCCTCTATAAGGAGTGTTTCTGCGACCAGCTCGGAGACTGGTGCCGCGCGCGCGGCGTGCAGTACATCGGCCACGTTATCGAGGACAAGGACTGCCACGCGCGCCTGGGCGTGGGCGCCGGGCACTACTTCCGCGCCGTGGGCGGTCAGGACATGGCGGGCGTCGACATCGTGATCAACCAGCTGGTACCCGGCATGGACCGCGGCCTTCACAGCTACGGACGCGGCGTGTGGGACCTCGAGTTCTATAACTACGTGCTGCCCAAGCTGGGCTCCTCGGCAGCACACCTCGACCCCAAAAAGCAGGGGCGCTGCATGGCCGAGGTCTTTGGCGCATTTGGATGGCACGAAGGCCTACGCGAGATGAAGTGGATCGCCGATCATTTTTTGGTGCGCGGCGTCAATTGGTTTGTGCCGCATGCCTTTAGCATGGCCGCCTTCCCCGACTGGGACTGCCCGCCGCATTTCTATGCGCATGGCCAAAACCCCCAGTTTGCACACTTTGGGCAGCTTATGAGCTACATGAACCGTACGGCGAGCCTGCTGAGCGGCGGGCGCGCAACGACCCCGGTGGCACTTCTCTACCATGCGGATGCCGAGTGGGCAGGCGAGGCGAACTTTATGCAGCATGCCGCCTCCGAGCTTATGCGTGCGCAGGTCGACTTTGACATCGTGCCGGCAGAGGCATTTGAGGACGCAGGGCGCTATGCCGTTGAAATTGCCGCAGACGGTAGCGGCTTTAGCGTGAACGGCCAGGCATACCGCTGCCTGGTGATGCCCGGAGCCGAGTTTGTCGGCGGAGCCGTGCTCGACTTTGCCGCGCGTGCCGCAGCCGCAGGTGTTGCCGTGTACGCGCTGGATGAGTTGCCGAGCAAGCGCTACGACGGTGACACTGCAGGTCGCGAGGGCTTTGCCTCCCTGGATGCAGCCGCGGTCGCCGACATCAAGCTCCTGGCGACCACCGAGCTCGCAGACACACTTGCCAATACCGGCATGCAGACCGTCGTTTGCGCCGAGCCCCAGCCCCGGCTGCGCGCACTGCGCTACGAGCGGGCGGGCGAGAGCTATCTGATGCTCGTCAACGAGCATCCCAAGCAGGGTATCTCCACTCAGATTGCGCTTGCCGACGGCACACCCGTTGCAGGCGCGCGCCTCGACCTGCTCAACGGCACCGAGCCCGCCGCCTTTGACGGCACGCTCGAGCTGGCTCCCTACGAGAGCTGCATCGTGGTCCTTGGGGCTACAGGTTCCGTTGCTGTGGCAACCGCCGAAGACGAAGCCACATGCGTCGACGGGCCCTGGGCGGTTGCCTTCTCCGCCCCTGGCACCGATGCCTTTGGCGAGTCTGTTGAGCTTGCAGACCTGCACGACCTTTCCTCGGCCGAGTTCCCCGGCAAGGCCGGCACATTCCGCTACCGGGCCTCCTTTGTCTTGGGCGAAGCGGCCACCCGCACCGTCATCGACCTTGGCGAGGTCTTTGAGACCGCAACCGTCACCCTCGACGGCAAATCCCTCGGCACCCGCATCTGTCCGCCTTACCGCTTTGAGGCCGCCGCACTTTTAGCCGGCGAGCACGCGCTTACGATCGATATCATCAACACCCTCGACCACGCCGTCCCCGACATGTTCGGCATGACCGAGCCCTCCGATCCCAGCGGCCTCTTGGGGCCCGTACGCGTGCTCGGATAGCAGCCCGAGCGCAAACAACTCGGGCAGGGCACGCCCTATGTTGAGCCCGCGCAGCGTCGAGCGGTCCGTCGTTCATAGACCGGCGGACCAAAACTCCCAGCCAAGCCGATCGTTTTATTTATCGCTATGATTGGTTTATCGCGACGCAAACGCATAGGAGCCATATGGATATCAGGCGAAAGATCACGCAGGGCAAAAGCCTCACCCCCACCGAGCAACAACTTGGGCGAACGGCCCTCGCCATGGGCGAGGATGTGCGCGGGCTTTCCATTAAGGAATTTGCCGCGTGCGCCAACGTTTCGGTCGCGAGCGTGCACCGCTTTTGCAAAAAGCTCGGCCTCGAGGGATTCAAAGACCTCAAGGTCGAGCTCATCCGCCAGGCGACCGAGGCGGGCAACCGGCGCGACGTGGACATCAACTTTCCCTTCGATGCCACCTCCACCCCTGCGCAGGTGATGGAGCGCATGGAGGGGCTCTACCAGACCACCTTGGCCGAAACGCAGGAGCTGCTCGACCCTGCACAGCTCGACCACGCCGCCAAGCTCATCATGCGCGCCGGCACCGTGGACATCTACACGGGCTCGCATAACCTGTATCCAGCGGGAATGTTCCGCGATCGCCTGCTTTCCGCCGGCAAAAGCGCGACGTGCCACGACAGCGTCGAGGCGCAGGTGCGCACGGCACTCGCCTCGGGTCCCGACCATGTGGCAATCATCATCTCCTACAGCGGCCTTGCCCCCAACCTCAAGGAGATCTTGCCGATCCTTAGCAGTCGACATGTCCCGGTCATCGTCATCGGCACGCCGTACTGTGCCCGCATTCACCCCGGCTTTGCCGCCTATCTCACGGTAAGCGACCACGAGAGCATGACGCACCGCATCACGCAGTTCGCCAGCCATATCGCCGTGCAATACGTACTCGATTCGCTCTATAGCAGCTACTTTGCCAAAGATTACGCCCGCTGCTCCGAGTTCCTAGAGCGCTCGTTCCCCTACACCCGCCTGCCCGGACTCAAGTAGCGACGAGCGTGGATTTTTGGACACTCAAATAACGAGCGTGGATAATCTCCCACTTTGAGCCCGCACACAGGCCAAAACCGGGAGATTATCCACGCTCATTTTGGGTCCCCTGGGAACGCATGAGGAGGGCGGATAGACAGCCGTTATTTGCGAGGCGTCAGCGACGTAAAGAGTCCGTGTTGGTTGCAGTAAAGATATATCCTGCCGCGCCCGGTAATATGGAAGCGCGGCTGCACCGATTGCTCTGGATAGAGCTTCTTAAAGCAGATGCCGTCCATAGTCGCATATGCCACAAAGCTAATGTAGTGATCCTTGGTCATGGGATGATCGAGCGTGACGTACCAATCGTCCTCGATGCGCTCGATGGAAAAGGCGTGGTCCGCGTCCGGCTCTTCGGCCTCCTGGGGAAACATCGTGGAGCCACAGCAGCTAAAGCTGCCTTCTCCGAGCGCGTGCACAACGTTTCCGCAGATAGGGCAAACGTAAAAGACGCCTTTGAGCATATTGCCTGCACGGTTGGCGTTGGCCCGAATGTCACCAGCCAAAAGCTCGGCCACGCTTATGCCGAGTCTCTGGGCCAAAGGCTCAACGAGGGAAATGTCGGGAAGGCCGCGGCCGGATTCCCACTTGCTGACGGCTTTATCGGTCACGCCAAGGCTTTCCGCCAGGGCGCGCTGGGTGAGGCCGCGCTCTTCGCGCAGCTGCTTGATGGCATGCGCTGCCAAAAAAGTATGGGAGGCATTGGTTTGCCGTGTCTGGTTCATGGGCTGTCCAATCAAATTGAAGAAATGGAGTGAACCGGTTCGACAGTCAATATCCATTTGAAGGCCAGGCTCGACAACCTACGCTGCGTAGACATGCGCCAATCGAACGAGCGCGGATTTTTGGACGCTCATCCTGAGTAGTCATTTAAGAACGCCCCAATGACTACTCATTTATGTCTGTCCCCAATGACTACCAAGGCAACGCCGATGTTTTGGCAACGACAGCGAAAACCCGCCAGAGCGAGCAAGGTGCCTTGAAACGAGGCGGCATTGATCTTTCGATCATGCCGCCGAAGTTGAAAGGCAGATTGCCGCTCTGGCGGGTTTGCAGCGTCGAGCCGTTACGCGGGTTGGTAAACCCGCGTAACTACTCCCGAGCTCCGTACTGCTCGTAATAGGCGTCGATAGCGGCCTTGAGCTCGTCGTCGATGACGACTTTGCCGTCGATCTCGTGGTTGTAGAGGGTCTCGACGACCTCGGCCATGGAGACGATGCTCGCGACGGGGAAACCGTACTTGGCCTCGATCTCCTTCTGCGCGGTGGTCACGCCACCCTTGCCGACCTCCATGCGGTTGAGGGACACGATGAGGCCCTTGATCTCGACATCGGCAGCAGCCTTGACCTTGGGATAGGTCTCGTCGATGGACTTACCGCTGGTGGTGACGTCCTCGACCATGACCACGCGGTCGCCGTCCTGGGGCTCATAGCCCAGCAGGTTGCCCTTGTCGGCGCCGTGGTCCTTGGCCTCCTTGCGATCGCAGCAGTACTTGACCTCCTTGCCGTACAGCTCGTGGTAGGCAATTGCGGTCACGACGGCCAGCGGAATACCCTTGTAGGCCGGTCCAAACAGCACGTCAAAGTCGTCGCCAAAGTTATCGTGGATGGCCTGGGCGTAATACTCGCCCAGCTTCTTGAGCTGATAGCCCGTCACATAGGCGCCGGCGTTCATAAAGAACGGGGACTGACGGCCGCTCTTGAGCGTAAAGCTGCCGAATTTAAGAACGTCGGACTCAACCATGAACTTGATGAACTCTTGCTTGTAAGCCTCCATGCGGGCTCCTCTCGTAATCGCGTACGTGCCTTCCAGTTTAGCGCAGGCAGGGCGCGTTGCGGGCGCGCTTTGGGGCCTCGGCATTCTGTAAAGGCTTTGTCAGGGGCAATGGTTTTCCAAACAAAGGGGTTGACACGACAAACCCCCTCATCAAGAATACGGGCGGATTGTAACGGGTACGTGATACCTGAAGCGCATCGCGCCCGGCCTTAAGGAGGTGTGCCATGGAAGGCAGTCATAGTCGAAAAACCTGCATGTCGCCCTCGGCACGCCGCGAGGATTCCGCACACGCATAAGCGCCAACAGCCGACCGTCAAAACCACCACAAAGGTGCCCGTCCCCTTTGTGGTAGCTCGCGAGCATGACGTGAGCGACATCTAGGTTTTTTGAAGCACATACGACACGTACGCTAACTCCCTTCAACAAGGAGGACCCTATGCTGATGCTCAAAACCGCCACGGTACTCGAAGCTATCTCCAAGCGCCGCCGCACGGCGCGCCCTGCCGCTCACGCCGGCCTGTCCAAGAACACCATATTCGCCGCCACCCATAGCGCCGAGGACGCCCTCGTGCTGCTCGACGCCACAGCCGACGGCCTCACCGCCGAGCACGCCGCCGAGCGCCTAGACGCCACCGGGCCCAACACCATCGAGGCGCCGACCAAAACGCTCGCCCGCCGCATCGCCGACGCGTTCATCGATCCCTTCGCCGGCATCCTCGCCGCCCTCGCGCTGGTCTCGCTCTACATCGACGTGCTCGCCGTGCCCGAGCCGCAGCGCGACCCTTCCACGGTCATCGTCATCGGCATCATGCTGCTGGTATCGGGCGGCATGAAGTTTATCCAGGAAGCCCGCAGCGGCAATGCGGCCGAGGCCCTCAAGGACCTGGTCTCCAACACCTGCTGCGCCCTGCGCGACGGCGAGCGCGTCGAGATCCCCTTCGACGAGCTCGTCCCCGGCGATGTGATCCACCTCTCTGCCGGCGACATGATGCCGGCCGACGCCCGCATCATCACCGCGCGCGACCTGTTTGTGATCGAGTCAGCGCTCACCGGCGAGAGCGAGGCCGTCGAGAAGACCGCTGCCGCCACGGTTATCGAGGGTGCCGACAGCTCCGCGCTACCGCTCTCTGCCTGCAAGAACATCGTCTTTACCGGCACCTCCGTGCAAAACGGCACCGCCATGGCACTTGTCGTCGCTACCGGATCGGACACCTACCTGGGCGGCATCGCCAAGATGCTCAACGGGCGCGGCGAGAAGAGCGCGTTTGACCGCGGCGTCTCGAGCGTCTCCATGCTGCTCGTACGCCTCATGCTCGTTATGGCGCCGGCCGTCTTTGCCATCAACGCCGCCACCAAGGGCAACGTCATCGACGCGCTGCTATTCGCCACGAGCGTGGCCGTGGGCATCACGCCGCAGATGCTCCCCGTCATCGTGACCACGAGCCTGTCGCAGGGCGCCAAGGACCTCGCCCGTCGCCAGGTTATCGTCAAGGAACTGCCGGCGATCCAAAACCTGGGTGCCATGGACGTCCTGTGCTGCGACAAGACCGGCACCCTCACCGAAGACCGCATCGTGCTCGAGCGCTACCTCAACACCGACGGCAACGAGGACGTGCGCGTACTGCGCCATGCGTTTTTGAACAGCTTCTTCCAGACCGGCCTCAAGAACCTTATCGACCTGGCCGTCATCGACCGCGCCGACGTGACGCCCTCGGCAGCAGCACCCGATTCCATGCTGGGCCAGAGCCTGCGCGACCGCTATACCAAGGTGGACGAGGTGCCCTTCGATTTCTCGCGCCGCCGCCTGAGCGTAGTTGTCGCCGACGCCCAAGGCAAAACCCAGATGGTTACCAAGGGAGCTGCCGAGGAAATGCTCGAGATCTGCTCCTTTGTCGAAGTCGATGGTGCCGCCCAGCCGCTCACCGAAGATAAGCTCGCCCAGATTCGCCAGCAGGTCGCCGGGCTCAACGCCGAGGGCCTGCGCGTGATTGCCGTGGCACAGAAGACCGATCCGCGCTGCGTGGGCGAGTTTGGCATCGCCGACGAGTGCGACATGGTGCTGATGGGCTTTTTGGCCTTCCTCGATCCGCCCAAGGCGAGTGCCGCGGGCGCCGTCGCCACGCTCGAGGCCAAGGGTGTGGCGGTCAAGGTCCTGACCGGCGACAACGACCGCGTTGCCGCCACCGTCTGCGAACAGATCGGTATCGACGCGAGCAACGTCTTGCTCGGCTCCGAGATCGATGCACTCGATGACGCCGAACTTGCCGAGCGCGCCGAGAACACCCATCTCTTTGCCAAGCTCTCGCCGCTGCAGAAGGCGCGCCTGGTGCGCGTCATGCGCGAGCTGCTCGACCACACTGTGGGCTTTATGGGCGACGGCATCAACGACGCCGCCGCCATGCGTGCGAGCGACTGCGGCATCTCGGTCGATTCGGCCGTCGACATCGCCAAGGAATCCGCCGACATCATCTTGCTCCAAAAGGACCTGGGCGTGCTCGAGCGCGGCATCATCGAAGGCCGCCGCACCTACGGCAACCTGCTCAAGTACCTCAAGACCACGGTGAGCTCCAACTTTGGCAACGTGCTGTCCGTGACCGTCGCGAGCCTGTTCTTGCCGTTCTTGCCCATGAGCGCTCTGCAGCTGGTGCTGCTGTCGCTGGTCTACGAGATCGTGTGCATCGCGCTGCCGTGGGACACCGTCGATGACGCCTGGACTGCCCGTCCGCGCGCCTGGGATGCCGCGTCCATTAAGGGCTTTATGCTCGAGTTGGGTCCCGTGAGCTCACTGTTTGATATCGTGACTTTCGCCGCGCTCTTCTTTGTGGTGTGCCCCGCCGCCGTGGGCGCAAGCTGGGCAGAGCTTGCCGCTATAGGCGACGTCACAGGCATGGCGGCCTTTACGGCGCTCTTCCAGAGCGGTTGGTTTGTCGAGTCCATGTGGTCGCAGACGCTCGTGGTCCACATGCTGCGCTCCCCGCGCCTGCCGAGCCCGCGCGACCACGCCGCGCCCGCGCTGTGCGTCCTCACCGTGCTGGGCCTGGCGCTCGTCACCTGGCTGCCGACAAGCCCCATCACCGATGCGCTGGGCCTCATGCCGCTGCCGCCGAGCTTCTTCGCGCTGCTCATCGGCATTGTCGCCGCCTACATCGCGCTCACCCAACTGGCCAAGCGCCGCTACATCGCCCGCCACGGCGAGCTGCTGTAACTCCACAGGCGCTCCCGTCAAAACCACCACAAAGGTGCCTGTCCCCTTTGTGGTGGTTCGCGCTGGCAGTGGCTGCCCAAAACAGCTAAAAAAGCCCCATTACAGTTTGAGTCGTCCGAAAGGGCGGCTCTTTTCCGTTGCACGGTTATA
>UQPJ01000059.1:0-13877 GCA_900543015.1 uncultured Collinsella sp. | reverse complement strand
CCATGCCGAAATGGCGCGAAGCACGCGGTTGACAAAACTATAGAGACACGTCCCATTACATCCCTGTCAACAACACGACATCGAGAATCGTCACGATGACACCAATCCCTACGAGCAGCGCGTTGAGCGGGCGCGAATTGGCGTATTTGCCCATGACGCGGGGTGAACCGGTGAGCCGTATGAGCACAAAGACCGTAATCGGTAGCTGAAGCGACAGCAGTGCCTGACTCCAGATGAGACCTTCAAAAGGATTTGGGACGACCAGGCACGCCGTCACTGCGCCGACGAAACAGGCCGCCACCCCGATCGAGGAATGTCGGTCGTGGATATCGTATTCCTCGTCGAACATGCCCGCAGTGATGGTTCCCGCCGCCATGCCCGCCGTCACGCTACTCGAGAGGCCCGCGAACAGCAGCGCTACCGCAAAGATGGTCGAGCTCGCCGGGCCCAAGATGGGGGAGAGCGTGGCCGCTGCGACGGCGAGGTCGTCTACGACCATGCCGTGCGCAAAGAAGGTCGTTGCGGCCAGGATGACCATGGCCGAGTTGATTGCCCAGCCCACGCCCATCGAAAAGAGCGTGTCGAAGAGCTCGTAGCGCAGACGCTCTTCGATAACCTGCTCGCCTTGGCCTTCGAAGTGCATGGATTGGATGACCTCGGAGTGCAGAAAAAGGTTGTGGGGCATAACGACCGCACCCAGGACACTCACGATAATCGCGGCAGAGCCAGTGGGCATACTGGGCGTGATCCAGCTTGCGGCGGCTTGCGGCCAGTCGACCTTGACTAGTGCAAGCTCGGCCAAAAACGAGAGTCCTACCACGCCTACGAAGGCGATGATCCAGCGTTCGGCATGCTTGTAGGAGTTCGTCATGAGCATCGCCATCGATACTGCCGCCACGATGACGCAGCCCGCGCGCACGGGCGGCCCAAAGAGCATTTGAAGGGCAATCGCGCCGCCCAGGACTTCGGCCATGGCGGTGGCGATGGTCGCGAGATAGGCGCTGGCGAGCACCGTACGCCCGACGAAGCGGGGGAGGTAACGTGTCGTGGCCTCGGCAAGGCAGGCGCCCGTGGCGATACCCAGGTGCGCCGCGTTGTGCTGCAGCACGATGAGCATAATCGTGGACAGCGTGACGATCCACAGCAGCGCGTAGCCAAACTGCGAGCCCGCGGCCATATTGGAGGCCCAGTTGCCCGGGTCGATAAAGCCGACGGTCACGAGCAGCCCGGGGCCGATATGCCGCGCAATGTCTAGGCCTCCGTGACCACCGGTGCGTCGGGAGCCAAAGTGTTGTTTGAGATGGTTGAGCATGGTGCGCTCCTGTGTGCCGTTTGCTTGACGCCGCAAAGGATACCCGTTTTAAGCTTAAAAGTTAACCAAGACTAACAAAATTGTTGTATTTGAATGGGATGGTGAAAGGGGGCTGCCGAAATGTCTCGATCTGTAACAACGAGGGATGGAAATTGGGCCTAGGTGTTACAGATCGAGACAGGAAGAAATGGTCCTATGGAATGTCTCGATCTGTAACAGTTTGCCGCCAAAACCGGCCCTTTGTGTTACAGATCGAGACATTCGGAACTGTCTCTCGAAAACATCTCAATCTGTAACAGTTAGTCGTCGTAATTGGGCCTTCCTGTTACAGATTGAGATGTTTGAAGTGGTGAGCTAACAGGCTGAACTTGGGGCCTATGTTGTCGCCCTTGAGGTCGGCGGTGTCCGCTCGTAGGGCGTGCGTTACGCGATTGTTTCGAAACGGGCGGGAAACACAGCGGGCCGGCGATGCTCCTAGTATGCCTATTCAACTGACTGTCTCATATCTAGGGGAGGATCGCGATGCAGGCAGATTCCGCTCAGCAGCAGGGCCTTTATCGCCCCGAATTCGACCACGATGCATGCGGCATCGGCGCGCTTGCCGACATCAACGGCGAGCGCCATCACCAGATCCTGGACGATGCGCTGTCCATTCTGGTCAACTTGGAGCACCGCGGTGGCACGGGACTCGAGAAGAACACCGGCGATGGCGCTGGCATCCTGTTCCAGGTTCCGCATCACTTTTTTCGTAAAGAGGCTCAAAAGTGCGGCCAGATTCTGCCGGCAGAGGGCGACTATGGCGTGGCCATGCTGTTCTTCCCGCAGGACGACAAGGGCGTAGAGGATGCCCGCCGCGTGTTTGAGGAGGGTTGCGCCGAGGCCGGCGTGCCGCTGCTCTTTTGGCGCGAGGTGCCCGTCGACCCGCACGACCTGGGCGAGACGGCACGCGCCTGCATGCCCACCATTCTGCAAGCCTTTCTGGGCCGCCCCGACGATACGCCGGCGGGTGACGCCTTCGAGCGCCGCCTGTACGTGTGCCGCCGCACTATCGAGAAAAAGGCCGACGCCGAGTTTGCCCTGCGCGACAAAATCTTCTATGTGTGCTCCATGAGCTCGCGCACCATCGTGTACAAGGGTATGCTGGTTGCCACGCAGATGCGCCGTTTCTTCATCGACCTCAACGACGCCGCCGTCAAGACGGCTGTGGCGCTCGTGCACTCGCGCTACTCCACCAACACCACGCCCAGTTGGGAGCGTGCGCACCCTAACCGCTTTATCATCCACAACGGCGAGATCAACACCCTCAAGGGCAACGTCAACTGGATTCGCGCCCGCGAACCCAACCTGTACAGCCCCGTGTTGCAGCACGATCTTGAGCGTGTGATGCCCATCATCAACCGCGAGGGTTCCGACTCCGCGATTCTGGACAACGTGCTCGAGTTTTTGGTTATGAACGGTCGTCCGCTTACGCGCGCCGCGTCCATGCTGCTGCCCGAACCGTGGGACCACAACGACAGCCTGAGCGAGGAGCGCCGTGCCTACGACGCCTACCAGTCCATGCTCATGGAGCCGTGGGATGGCCCGGCGGCCATCGCCTTTACCGACGGTCGCACCCTGGGCGCTGCCCTCGACCGTAACGGCCTGCGTCCGGCTCGCTACTACGTGACGCGCGACGGTCGCTTTATGCTGGCAAGCGAGGTGGGCACCATCGAGGTGAGCCCCGAGAACATCCTGACGAGCGGCTGTCTGGGGCCGGGCCAGATGCTCGAGGTCGACTTTGCCCGCGGGCGCGTCATCTACAACGATGAGTTGCGCGCCCGCTATGCCAAGGAAAAGCCCTACCGTGATTGGATTGCCGAGGAGACGCTGACCGTCGACGCGCTCGATAGGCCCGCCGCGGCAACGCCCGCCGAGGACGCCGAGGTGCCTGCCACCGTGCGTATGGCCAAGCTCGGCTACCACTGGGATGACGTCGACGAGGTCGTGCGTCCCATGGCCCAGCAGGGCAAGGCGCCGCTCGCCTCGATGGGCATTGATGCGCCGCTGGCCTGCCTGTCAAAGAAGACCCGCTCGTTCTTTGACTACTTCTATCAGCTGTTCGCCCAGGTCACGAACCCGCCGATCGATGCCCTGCGCGAGCATATGGTAACTTCGACCACGCTCTACCTGGGCAACCACGGCAACCTGCTCGAGGATTCCCGCACGGCCTGCCAGCTGGTGCGTCTGGAGCGCCCGCTGCTGAGCGAGGAGGAGTTCGACCGCATTTGTGCCATCGACCGTGTTGGCTTTAAGACCCGCCGTTTCCGTGCCGTGTACCGCCGCGACGCGGGTGAGGGCGCGCTGCAGGCTGCGCTCAAGCAGCTTGCCGAAGACGTCGAGGCCGCGGTTCGCGACGGCGCGAACATTGTGGTGCTGAGCGATCGCGCCGGAGCGGGCGAGGTGCCCGTGCCGTCGCTGCTTGCCGTGGGCTGCGTGCACAACCACCTGATCCGCGTCGGCGTGCGTACCTTTGCCGATATCGTGGTGGAGTGCGGCGACGCCGTGTCTCCGCACGACTTTGCGGCACTGGTGGGCTACTCCGCGAGTGGTATCTATCCGTACAGCGCACATGCGTGCGTCCGCGATCTGGCGGCACACGGCGACCTGGACGTGACGGCCGAGCAGGGCATCGCCAACTACAACAAGGCTGCGACCGCCGGCATCGTCTCCATCATGTCCAAGATGGGCATCTCCACGGTGCAGAGCTACCATTCGGCGCAGATCTTCGAGGCCGTGGGCTTTACGCCGGAGTTCGTCAACGCGTACTTCGCCGGCACGGTGAGCCGTGTGGGCGGTATGGGTGTCGAGGACGTTGAGCGCGAGCAAAACGAGCGCTACGACGCCGCGCTCGCCATCCTTAAGAGCCCGGCTCCCGATCAGCTGCCCACGCTGGGCCTGACCAAGTGGCGCCCGATCGGCGGCGAGGATCACCTGATCGACCCTCAGACTGTCTACTTGCTGCAGACCGCCTGCCGTGAGGACAGCTACGACACCTTTAAGGAGTACAGCGCCCGTCTGCACCGTACCGGCCGTGCCGTGCGCCTGCGCGACTTGCTCGACTTTGATGCCAGCGGCCGCACGCCGGTTTCGCTCGACGAGGTCGAGCCCGCGCTCAACATCGTCCGCCGCTTTAACACCGGCGCCATGTCGTACGGCTCTATCAGCAAGGAAGCACACGAGTGCATGGCCATCGCCATGAACCGCCTGCACGGCCGTTCCAACTCCGGCGAGGGCGGTGAGGATCCGCGTCGCGAGACCCCGCTGGCTAACGGTGATTCCAAGAACTCCGCGATCAAGCAGGTGGCAAGTGCGCGCTTTGGCGTGACGAGCCGCTACCTGTGCAGCGCCTTCGAGATTCAGATCAAGATGGCCCAGGGCGCCAAGCCCGGCGAGGGTGGCCACCTGCCCGGCAAGAAGGTCTACCCCTGGATTGCCGAGGTCCGTCAGTCCACGCCCGGCATCGGCCTGATCTCGCCTCCGCCGCATCACGACATCTACTCCATCGAAGACCTGGCCGAGCTCATCTTTGACCTTAAGAACGCCAACCCTGGCGCACGCGTGTCGGTCAAGCTGGTCAGCGAGGCCGGCGTCGGCACCATCGCCACCGGTGTGGCCAAGGGCGCTGCCGACAAGATCTTGATCAGCGGCCACAATGGCGGCTCGGGTGCCGCTGCTCGCGATTCGATCTGGCACGCCGGTCTGCCGCTGGAGCTTGGCCTTGCCGAGGCCCAGCAGACGTTGCTGCAAAACGGCCTGCGCTCACGCGTGGTGCTCGAGGCCGACGGCAAGCTCATGGACGGCACCGATGTTGCCGTCGCCTGCTTGCTGGGCGCCGAGGAGTTTGGCTTTGCGACCATGCCGCTCATCTCGATGGGCTGCCTCATGCAGCGCGACTGCCAGCAGGATACCTGCCCCGCCGGCATCGCCACGCAAAACTGCCGCCTGCGTCGCGGCTTCCGCGGCAAGCCCGAGCACGTCGAGCACTTTATGCTCTTTGTTGCCGAGCAACTGCGCGAGGTCATGGCGAGCCTGGGCTTCCGCACCGTCGACGAGATGGTCGGCCATCCCGAGTGCTTGCGCCAGATCGAGGTCCCGGGCAACCGCAAGGCTAACCTGCTCGATCTGACGCCCGTGCTGGCGAGCGCGACCTGTGAGTTCGGTGCCCATATCCCGGGTGCCGACGGTCGCCACTTCCTGCCGCAGATGGCCGCGGACAGTGAGCTCGACAAGACGCTCGACTCCACGTTGTTTGTGCCCTATACGGCCGATGCCCGTGCGCACCTGCGTCCGATTCGCTTCCGCGCCGATATCGCCAACGTCAACCGCTGCGTGGGCACCATCCTGGGCAACGCGGTGACCAAGGCGCATCCCGAGGGCCTGCCCGCCGGCTCCATCACCATCGATTGCGATGGCTCGGCTGGTCAGAGCTTTGGCGCCTTCCTGCCGCGCGGCATTACGCTCAACGTGTGCGGCGACGCCAACGACTACTTTGGCAAGGGCCTTTCGGGCGGCGAGGTGTCGGTGCGCCCCAACCCGCATGCGACCTACAAGTTCGACGAGAACATCATCGTGGGCAACGTTGCGTTCTTTGGTGCTACGAGCGGCCGCGGCTTCATTAACGGTCTTGCCGGCCAGCGTTTTGCCGTGCGCAACTCCGGTGCCACCGTGGTGGTCGAGGGCTGCGGCAACCATGGCTGCGAGTACATGACGGGCGGTCTGGCGCTCATCCTGGGCGAGGTCGGGCAGAATTTTGCTGCCGGCATGACAGGCGGCGTGGCCTATGTCTTTGACCAGTATGGCACGCTCGATGCCCGTGTGAACCACGAGAGCGTTGAGCTCAAGGCCCCGACGGCCGGCGAGTTGGCGCAGATTCGCGAGCTCATCCAGGAGCACGTGGACGCGACGCAGAGCCCGCGCGGCATTAAACTGCTCTACAGCTTTGAGACGATGGGCAAGCACTTTGTGAAGGTCATTCCGACCGAGTACGAGCGCGTGCTGGCGATTGTCTCCGTGGGCGAGGCTGCCGGCAAGACGCATGCGCAGGCCGAGGAGCTGGCGTTTGACATCGTGACCGGTCGTGCGAGTGCCGCGGATGTCGCTCGCTTTGATGCTGCGGGCGGTGCTGCGGGCGCTGCATCCGTGGCTGCCAGCTCTGCTGCTTCGACCAAGAAGGAGGCGTAAGTGCCATGGGTAAGCCCGGTGCTTTTCTTGATATCGATCGCGTGACCCACGAGCTTCGCCCCGTGGAGGAGCGCAGCCATGATTTTGATCCGCTGTACGTGGAGCTCGATGACGATGCACGTCGCGCCCAGGCGAGCCGCTGCATGATGTGCGGCGTGGCGTTTTGCCAGATGGGCGCGAGTTTTGGCAAGGCGCGCCCGAGCGGCTGCCCGCTGCACAACCTGATTCCCGAGTGGAATGAGCTGGTGTACCGCGGCCGCTGGGACGAGGCTGCCGAGCGTCTGTCGCTCACCTCGCCCATGCCCGAGTTCACGAGTCGCGTGTGCCCGGCGCTGTGCGAGGCCGCGTGCAACCTGGGTTCGGTCGATGGCCAGCCCACGACGATCCATGACAACGAGCGTGCGATCAGCGACCATGAGTGGGCAAATGGCGGTCCGCGTCGCTTTGAGCCGGCAGGGGAGGGCGCACCCACGGTTGCCGTGGTGGGCTCCGGTCCTGCTGGTCTGGTGGCAGCATGGGAGCTTGCGCGTCGTGGCGCCCGCGTGACGGTGTTTGAGCGCGACGACCGCCCGGGCGGTCTGCTCATGTACGGCATTCCCAACATGAAGCTCGAGAAGTCCGTAGTCGAGCGTCGCGTGGCGCTCATGCGCGAGCTGGGCATTGTGTTTGAGCTGAGCGCCGATGTGACGGACCCTGCGATGGCGGCCAAGCTCGATGGCTTTGACGCTGTCGTGGTGGCTGCTGGTGCCCGTGCCCCGCGCGGGCTTTCGGCTGCGAGCGTGGATGCTCCCGGCGTGGTGTATGCCGTGGACTATCTGACGGCTTCGACCGTCTCGGTGCTCGATGGCGGCGAGCCCGCGGTGAACGCACGCGGCCTGGACGTTGTGGTCATTGGCGGTGGCGATACCGGAAACGACTGCGTGGGTACTGCGGTGCGCCAGGGTGCGCGCAGCGTGCGCCAGTTTGAGTTCTTGCCGGCTGCGCCCGATAAGCGCGCGGCGAGCAACCCCTGGCCGCAGTGGCCCAACGTTAAGAAGACCGACTACGGCCAGCAGGAGGCTATCGCTGCGATGGGTGGCGAGATGCGTGCCTGGGGCGTGGATACGCTCGAGGTGCTGCTGGACAAGAAGGGTGCGGCTGCGGGTCTGCGCGTGGTCGATCTGGACTGGTCGGCGGGAAAGCCCGAGCGCATCGCGGGCTCCGAGCACGAGGTGCCGGCGCAGCTGGTGCTCATCGCCTGCGGCTTTACGGGTCCCGAGCACGGCGTGTTCGATGCGGTGGGCGTGCCTGTTGCCACCGCTGGTCGTCCGCTGCCGGTGATGGCTGCCGAGGGCTCGCACCTCGCGACTCGCACGGAGGGTGTCGCCGCGGATGCCGCACCGGTGTACGTGGCCGGTGACGCCCGCAACGGCAGCTCGCTCGTGGTGAGTGCTATGGCCGATGCCCTGGCCTGCGCCGCCGAAGTCGCCGAGGCGTTGGAGCTGTAAAGTAGTCATTTAAGAACGTCCCCAATGACTAGTCATTTTTTGTCTAGTCGTTGGGGACACTCTTTGCGAGCGATTTGCTCGTTTGTCGACGTACGGGTGTTCATTTGTCGACTTCTTGGGCTGTGGTCACCTGTTGTTTCTGTGGTGGCTGCGGGCATCTGGCTCAAAAGGGCGGGTTGGCTGTCTATGTTTGCCTGCGGTTTTGTTGCGGTGCGCATTTTCGGTCAAGCTTTTCGTCAAGTGTTTGGTCAGCATCTGGTTTGCAGCCGGAGGCCTATTTTGCCCGCGCTGGTCGTGGCTGCCCACCCTCCTCGTAAGCTCAAATTGAGGTCCATCAGTTTGAGGGGGATGCCATGACTGACCACGCTTTTGACCGAGCAGAGCTGGCTGAAGCCGTCGGCAACGATATTGCCGACATGGCTCACTTTTGGATGCTGCGGAAGTTTCAATTTCTGGAGCCGGCGCGCGAGCAGTTCGAGATTATCGTCGATCCGTGGCTCAGCTATTGCGAGGAACCTTCTCAAAACGAAATCATGGCCTACAACATGGCGTTTACCGATTGGCTGCTGTTTGAGCGCCCCTATTATCATGGTGCGACGCTGCTTGAGCTGTATGTTGAGGAGCCGCCGGCTTCGCTTTCGCCTGCGTCGCTCAAGCGGCTCGAGCAAGTGCGCGGCACGCATTACTTTTCGCGCTTTGGCATTTTGGACAAGGATCCCGCGACTGGCATGGTCGTGCTGAAGGACACGCGCGCCGACCGTCGCTTTGACGTCTACGACCCACATATCGTGCAAAAGGAGCACTGGAACGATGGCGCAATTGCGGTGCGACTCGCGTGCGTCGACGATGTCTGGCTGACGGCAGGACAGCTCTACCTGTATGACATCGCGCGCCTGAGTGACACAGCGGTCGACGGGCCGGGCGCGGTGCATCCCGAGGACTTGGAGGACGGTTTCGACACCTCGTGCATCAGCTTCTTTTTGCGCCTGGTCCGCGACATCATGGGTGCCCAGGGGCGGTATGTGAAGTCGCTCAACATCTACGAACAGGAATGGGAGTAGGGGATGGACGGTTGTCGCCTGCCTTGCCTTCTGCCTTTATGTCTCGATCTGTAACGTTTAGGGACAAAAAACCGGTCTACCTGTTACAGATCGAGAAGAATACTTGGGTGCCGCTGGTTTGTCTAAATCTGTAACGTTTAGGGGCCTGGAGAACGTCTAACTGTTACAGATCAAGACGTTTATCAGCGGAGGCAACGGTGACAATGGTCCATTTGTCCGATGTGGTGGTGATGGAAGTGTCTAATACCGTTCTCAAACACAAACATACGGCTCGCAACACGTTGGCGCAGAATAGGATGCTCGCGCGACTCACGGAGGCGACCGAGCAAGGTGCGCTGCTCGCAACGCATGACAATGCCGAGCTCATGTGGCTGCGGCGTCATGTTGGAACCGACGATATCGCGGAACCCGAGCCGTATTTGTTCTGCTTTCAACATGATTGGGGTGTGCTGACGCCGGCGGAGCGAACGCTGCGTACCATCAAAGGGCTTGCAGAGTTTCATCCCGATTGGGCGTTTTGGGGCTATGACGCGGCGCTTTTGTGGGGTCTGGAGGTGCCGAATGATCTGCTTGGGTCGCGTTTTCTTGTTAAGACGGGTTGTTCGGTGACGTTGAGCGGCGGGTGCAGGTTGTTGCGTCCGCAGATGGCGGGCGCACTCGAGCATGTTGATGGCGTGCGGGTGACGTCGTTTTGGCGCACGGTGAAGGATTGTCTGCTGCGTGCGCCGTTTTCGTATGGTCTGGCGATCGCCGATTCTGCGCTGCGGGCGAAGGGCATATCGCGCGACGACCTCTGCGAACGGCTCCAGGCCGATTGCGAGGGCAGACGCGGGTATCGCAGAGCTCAGGTGATTGCGTCGCATGCGGACGGGCTGTCCGAAAACGGTGGCGAGTCTCGGTTCCGGGCGTTCTTTATTGCATACGGTTTTCCGGTGCCAGAGTTGCAGGTGGAGTTTCGTGACCCGCTTGATTCGAGCCAAGTGTTTCGCGTTGATTATTTCTGGAGGCTGGAGGACGGGACGTGTGTCATCGGCGAGCTCGACGGAAAGGGGAAGTACACCTTGCAGAGCGGCGAGGGTCGGGAGTCGGTTGACCCATTCGTGGCAGAGCGTCAGCGGGAATCTCATCTGACAATGCTCGGGCATAAGGTGCTTCGGTTTACGTTTGATGAGCTCAAGAATCCGGGGAAGCTGATCGAGAAAATGAGGCTGGCGGGTATTCCTCGGCAGGTTGAATTGGCTGAGGAGTGGAGATGCCAGTGGTATGGGCGCTGAGAGGTTTTGTCTCGATCTGTAACGTTTAGAGGTTGTTTGAGCTCGTAATTGTTACAGATCGAGACAAGCCGGTGAAACGTCGACCGAATGTCTCGATCTGTAACATCAAGGGGCCTAATAACCCTGTACCTGTTACAGATCGAGACATTTCCCTGGTGTCGCTGGGGTGGGACTGCAACGTGTTCCGTCTCCCCACATCTCCTCTTTCTTCCGTTAACCGATGCGTCTGCAGCAATCCAGCGGGACTAGGTGATAATGGACAAATGTTGAAGTTTTCCGAGAGGGAGGAGCTCGATATGGCGACTGCCGATCGTTCCACGTTGTTTATCAATGCGACCATTCTGGATGGTTCGGAGCATATGGAGCCGCAACCCGATATGGCCGTGACTGTTGAGCGCGGCGTCATCACCTGGATGGGGCCGAGTGCTGTGGCGCAGGCGCCCGCGGGTGCCGAGGTTATCGACCTGGGCGGTGCGTATCTCATGCCCGGTCTCATCAATATGCACGCGCACCTGTGCGGCTCGGGCAAGCCTGTCTCGGCCGGCGATGCGGGAGCGCTGATGAAGAAGCTCGATAATCCCGTGGGGCGTGCCATCGTCCGCCGCATCCTCAAGGGCAGTGCCCAGCAGCAGCTGGCAAGCGGCGTGACCACGGTGCGCGGCGCGGGCGACCCGCTGTTTGCCGACATTGCCGTGCGCGACGCTATCGACGCCGGTAAGTATCAGGGTCCGCGTCTGGTAGCGCCGGGAACGGGCGTCACGGTGCCGGGCGGCCATGGTGCGGGCTTGTTCGCCCAGGTGGCCAACAGCCCCGTCGAGGCAGCCGAGCAGGTGCGAGACCTGTATGCGCGCGGTGCCGATGTCATCAAGCTGTTCGTGACGGGCGGCGTTTTCGATGCGACCGAGGTGGGCGAGCCGGGCGTGCTGCGTATGCCGGTGGAGGTTGCCGCGGCGGCGTGCAAGGCGGCGCACGAGGTGGGCCTGCCGGTTATGGCTCATGTCGAGAGCACCGAGGGCGTGAAGGCTGCGCTTCAGGCCGGCGTCGATACGATCGAGCACGGTGCCCCG
Organism: uncultured Collinsella sp.; assembly: GCA_900543015.1. GTDB lineage: Bacteria > Actinomycetota > Coriobacteriia > Coriobacteriales > Coriobacteriaceae > Collinsella. The sequence goes on along the minus strand of UQPJ01000059.1, from coordinate 2,456 downwards.
ATGACGCCCGAGATCTTGGAACTGTACCGCGGCGCCGCGGGCACGCAGCTCGAGGGACGTGCGCCCAGCGTTACCTGCACTATCAGCCCGGCGCTGCCGTTTGTGCTGCTCGATCCGGAGAAGACCCATTCGACCGATACGCAAAAGAAGAACGGCGATATCGTGTGCTCGGGTATTATCGAAAGCGCTCGTGCGGCGCTGGCGGCCGGTATCAAGGTAGGCCTGGGGACGGATTCGAGCTGCCCGTTCGTGACGCAGTACGACATGTGGCGTGAGGTGGCCTATTTTGCCAAGTATGTCGGCGTGAGCAATGCCTTTGCGCTGCATACGGCCACGCAGGTCAATGCCGAGTTGCTGGGGCTGGGCGGCGAGACCGGTACGATCGAGTGCGGCAAGGCCGCCGATATCCTGGTGACGCGCAAGAATCCGCTCGATGATCTGTGTGCCCTGCGTGAGCCGGTACACGTAATGTGCCGCGGCAATCTGGTGCGCAAGCTGAAGGTGAAGCGCATCCCCGAGGTGGATGCCGAGCTCGACGCGATTATGGCCATGCCTGCCGCAGCGCTGGCTGAGGAGCTTGCCCGCGACGGCGTGGCGTAGACGAGACAAAGGGACAGCTCCGTTGCCGCATACAAAAAGCCGAGGTCTCAACACGAGGCCTCGGCTTTTTTATCGAACAAATACTTAAGATTTGGGACAAACAAACCTGATTAATTTGTCCCGCGTGCGGGCGCTAGGAGCGGGTTTCCATCTTGGCGTGGCACTTGGGGCAGGTGACGCGGATCTTGCCTTTGCCCTTGGGGACGGAGAGCATCTGGCCGCAGTTGGGGCACTTGAGGTATGCCGTAGTTTTGCGGCCCTTCCACATCTTCTTAGCCGTGCGCTTGGCACGCTCAAAGTCTTCCTTGCTCGTTCCAGCCGCGCGCGAGGCACCTGCCGCTGCGGCGCCGCCGCCCAAGCTGGCGACGAACTTGCCTAGGCCGGGGACGTTTGCGGTCGCCGCGACAAAGGCATCGTTCTCCTTGCGGCGCGCGTCGATGTTTTTGGACAGGCCGCGCAGCACGCCGAGCACGATCACGGCGATGGCGATCCAACTGAGCCACTGGATACGGGCCATCGATCCGATCATCGCGATGACGATGCCAGCAAAGCCCATCACGATGGTGAGCTCATCGGCGCCGTTGCGACCCTTCATAAAGTCATTCATGCATACTGCCTTTCATTCGATATGCTGCACGCCTTTATACCCCTTTTGGTGCAAGGGGGACAGGTCAATCTGCACCAAGGTGGTGCAAACGTACTTGTCCCCGATACACCAAGATGGTGCAAGGCAGTCTGTCCCCAATGCCCCAATTACTTGGAGAGCTTGTCGACGACGCGTTCAATCTCGGCAAGCTTGGCGGCCTTGAGCTCCTCGTCGCCCGATTCGATTGCCGAAGTCACGCAGCCTTCGATATGCGCCTTGAGCACGTCGGCGTTGATGCGCGCGAGGAGCGCCTGTGTGGCCATGAGCTGCGTAGAAATATCGACGCAGTAGCGGTCCTCCTCGACCATCCGCAGGATGCCGTCGATCTGACCGCGTGCCGTCTTGAGCATGCGGGTCACCGATTTATGGTCTGCCATCATGGCGGGTCCTCGTTTCTGGTCGATGGGGTCGAATGTCTCTGGTAGCTGCTACGCGGCGGTTACGGACAGGGCGTGGAACTTCTCGCCGGCGCCCTCGACGGCGGCAGCAAGCTGCTCGGCGGTCACGGTGTCGGCGCACTCCACCTGTACGGTCTGAGTCTCGTGATCGGCATCGGCATCGGTCACGCCGGCAACGTTGAGTAGTGCCGTCTCGACGGTGGCGTCGCAGTGGCCGCACATAAGGCCGGAAGTCTTAATCGTGTAACGCATGGGTATTCCTCTCTGTTATGTCGGCTTTCCCAGGCACCCGACCTTGACCTTCAAGCCGTCGCTCGCGTACCAAAGTACGCGTCGCTCCTCTTTCAGGTCAATCTCGGGCACCTGGAAAACCCGTTCTAAATGGACTTAATGGTGAGCCTATTTTGCCACTTTAGGCTTAAAGGATTTCAGGCGCAGCCTTGATTATCGACTTTATCCGAACACCTCCCACATTCATCCGTGCATGTACGGATGAATGTGGGAACCCGATACCCTGAGGGCCGGATCGGCCGGCCCCGGGAGATCGGAGGACGGCATGTCCGGAAAGAAGAAAAGGGGCTCCGCAAGGGCGGTCCCGAGGGCCTACGGAAGGCTCACGAGGCACGAGCGGGACACGGTCCAGAGGATGCTGGAGCGCAGGGCGTCGTGCAGGGAGATCGCGAGGGAGCTGGGCAGGTCGCCTTCGACGGTGAGCGCCGAGGTGGCGTCGCACAGGTTCGTGACGGCGCCGAAGGCCAGGCGCGGCGAGCGCGTGGACGCCTCCGCCGACCTGTCTGCGGCATGCCCGCGCC